>NZ_CP092417.1:3691428-3995714 GCF_023716865.1 Endozoicomonas sp. SCSIO W0465 | reverse complement strand
ACAGGCCTGTGCCCATCCAAACTGGAGCATGGGGCGTAAAATTTCGGTAGACTCAGCCACGATGATGAACAAGGGCCTTGAGTTTATTGAAGCGTGCTGGCTATTTAATGCCCGTCCTGAGCAGATAGAGGTGGTGATTCATCCGCAAAGTATTATCCACTCGATGGTGGATTATGAGGATGGTTCGGTGCTTGCCCAGATGGGCAATCCGGACATGAGAACACCGATTGCCCATGCTCTGGCATGGCCGGGAAGAATCCCATCCGGTGTTGCTCCTTTGTCCCTGACCGAGATTGCCAGGCTTGATTTTTATGCTCCGGACATGATCCGATACCGCTGTTTGAAGTTGGCCCAGGAAGCTGCATGCAGTGGTGGTACAGCCGCCGCCATGCTCAATGCTGCCAATGAAGTTGCGGTTGATGCATTTCTGGAACGAAAGCTTCGTTTTGACCGCATACCTGAAGTTATTAATGCAACATTGCAGACCTTACCGGTCATGAGAGCCGGAGACATAGATCAAGTGCTGGAAGCTGACAGAGAAGCCCGCTATCTGGCGCAGAAACAGGTTTCACAAATGCAGGGTGTTGCATGATTTTTGAATCGCTTTGGTCGGAGATAGCCAGTTCAGTGCAGACCCTGTTTGCTTTTGTCGTGACCCTTGGAATACTGGTGAGTATTCACGAATATGGTCACTTCTGGGTTGCCCGTCGGTGTGGCGTTAAAGTGCTTCGGTTCTCCGTAGGTTTTGGTAAGTCGTTATGGAGTTGGACTGACCGCCACGGTACTGAGTACACCATTGCCGCAGTGCCGCTGGGAGGCTATGTCAAGATGCTGGATGAGAGAGAGGGGCCGGTTCCTGATGATGAACGGCACCTCTCCTTCAATAGCAAGCCGGTTCTTTCACGGATTGCCATTGTGGCTGCCGGGCCTGTGGCTAATTTTCTGCTTGCTGTTGTTGCCCTTTGGCTTATGTACCTGGTGGGTGTTCGTACCCTGATGCCTCAGGTTGGCGAAGTAACGCCCGATTCACCGGCTGCCGTTGCCGGCATTCATCCCGGTGATGAAATTGTTGCCGTGAACGGTGTTGAAACGCCCGGCTGGCAGGCTGTGAACATGGAGCTGCTGGCCTACATTGGTGAAAGCCGAAATCTTAATGTTTCTATCCGGGCCGGAGAGCCCGGAGCAGCCTCACAGGGCGCTGTCAGAGATAAAAGTATCGCTGTAGTTGACTGGCTGGTAAATGAAGAGCAGCCAAATCCTGTGCGCTCCCTGGGTATTGTGCCTTACTCACCACCAATCCCTGCTGTGATTGGCCAGTTGGCTGAAGATGGCGCTGCTGCGAGGAATGGTCTCAAGTCAGGTGATAAAATCCTGCGTGTTAATGAGGAGACGGTCGTTGACTGGATGCACTTTGTAGAAGTGGTCCGTGATAATGCGGGTCAGCCTCTGCAATTGCTGGTTGAGCGGGGTGGCGTTAGTCAGGCTATTCAGTTGACCCCGGGCAGTCGATCCACGGATGGGGTGACAACCGGGTTTATTGGTGCCGGTGTCCAACCGGTTTCCTGGCCAGACACCATGATTCGTCACTTGCAGTTCGGAGCGATTGAGTCGCTGGTGAAAGGCGCCCAGGCCACCTGGTCACTGACGACTATGACACTAGAGTCCCTCTGGAAGATGGTTGTGGGGCTGGTTTCTGTTAAAAACTTGAGCGGCCCGATAACCATTGCTAAAGTGGCGGGCGCGTCACTTGAGTCTGGCCTGGAAAATTTTCTCTATTTTCTGGCAATGTTAAGCGTCAGCCTTGGGGTGCTGAACCTGCTTCCGATACCCGTGCTGGATGGAGGTCACCTGCTTTTCTATCTTGTTGAAATGGTCAGGGGGAAACCTCTCTCTGAGAAAACTCAGGCACTGGGGTTGAAAATCGGGGTAACGTTTGTTGTCGGAGTGATGATGCTGGCCATGTATAACGACCTTAGTCGCCTCTTTCAATGATATAGGGCATCAGAAAGCCGATGCGCTTTCTGGAATGGCTGTAATAGATGCATTGGTTTAACCATCGAATAGCCAGACGAAAGAGCCGCATTTTGCGCTCTGCGTATCTGCAAACCATGAATAGCGGTGTGGAAATTGATGAGAATGTTTTTCACGTTAATGCGAAATGAACACGGATAAGAACGGATTCCATGAAGCGATCACTGTTGTCTCTGCTGATTGGCTCTCTAGCCATTGCGCCTGCCGCCCAGGCTTTCGTCGTCTCAGATATCCGGATTGATGGCCTTCAAAGGGTTTCAGCCGGGACAGTTTTTAATGCCCTGCCTGTTGAGGTTGGTGATGATATTGAGTCACCGGATATTGCCGGGGCCGCTCGTGCGCTCTATCAGACCGGGTATTTCAATGACATTCGTATGGCCCGTGAGGGCGATGTGCTGGTGGTTTCGGTTGTTGAACGACCATCCATCAGCACCATAGAGATTAAGGGCAATAAGGCGATCAAGACAGAAGACCTGATGACGGGCCTGGAGCGCTCTGGTCTGGCAGAAGGTGAAATTTTCCAGCAGGCCACGCTAGAAGCTATCCGTCTTGAGCTTGAGCGTCAATACGTAGCCCAGGGGCGTTATGGTGCACGCATAACTGCTGATGTTGAGGCCCAGCCGCGTAACCGGGTAAAGCTGCGTATTAATGTCAAAGAAGGTAAAGTGGCTACCATCCAGCATGTCAATGTTGTGGGCAATACAGCCTTCCCCAGGGAGGAGCTTATTGACCTCTTTGAACTGCAGAAAGCTGAATGGTATCAATTCTTCAGTTCAGCAGATAAATACTCCCGAGAGAAACTGTCCGGTGACTTGGAGCGTTTGCGGTCGTGGTACCTGGATCGGGGGTATATCAACTTCAATATAACCTCGACCCAGGTTTCCATCAGTCCTGACAAGCAGAGTGTCTATATCACGGTCAACGTTGATGAGGGTGATGAGTACACAGTCAGTGACGTTAAGCTTGCCGGCGACCTGATTATTCCCGAAGAAGAGGCCAGAAAACTGCTGCTGGCTCAGCCAGACCAGGTGTTCTCCCGTAAGCTGATCACGACCACCGAAGAGATTCTGAGTCGCCGTCTTGGCAATGAAGGGTACACTTTTGCCAATGTGACGGGGATTCCCAAGCCTGATCATGAAAACAAAACGGTTGAGTTGACCTTTTTTGTTGATCCGGGACGCAGAGCGTATGTCCGACGCATCAACTTCTCCGGAAATACCAAGACAGACGATGAGGTATTACGTCGGGAAATGCGCCAGATGGAGGGCTCTTCTGCCAATACCCAGAAGATTGAGCAGTCCAAGGTGCGGCTTGAACGCCTCGGGTTTTTCAAGGAAGTTAATGTGGAAACGCCCCCTGTTCCGGGAACCAGCGACCAGATTGATGTGAATTACACCGTAGAGGAGCAGCCTTCCGGCAGTGTGACCGCCAGTATCGGTTACTCCCAGTCTGATGGTCTGTTGCTCGGAGGCTCTGTCAGCCAGAGCAACTTCCTGGGAACCGGAAACAAGGTGACGGTTGGTCTGAATAAAAGTGATGTCAGCCAGCTTTATAATTTCAGCTTTATGGATCCCTATTACACCGTTGACGGAGTATCCCGGGGTTTTGATGTCTACTATCGAACCTACGACTACAGTGATTCGGACATCTCCAGTTATGCGGCTGACACCTTTGGCGGTAACGTCCGTTTCGGGTATCCATTGTCTGAAACAGAATCTGTTAATTTCAGTGTCGGGATTGATGGTACTGAGATCACCACTGGTTCTGGCACGCCTCAGGTCATTCTGAAGTATCTGGATGAAGAAGGGCGTAAGTTTACCAATATCAAGACGTCGCTGGGCTGGTCGCAATCAGAGCTGAACCGCGGGTTACTGCCAACGGCGGGCTTTTCTCAGAGCGTATCGTTATCTGCTGCGATTCCGGGCTCAACGACCACATTTTATAAACTGGTGTATCGGGGGCAGTACTTTCAGCCCATTACCCGCAGTCTGACGGCGCGTTTTGCCACTCGTCTTGGGTATGGTGGTGCCTATGGTGACACAACTGAAATGCCGTTCTTTGAAAACTTCTATGCGGGTGGTTTTGGTTCTGTCAGAGGTTACAAGGATAACTCGCTTGGGCCCAAGGCGCCGCAAAGTGATGATCCGGGTGACTTTAACAGTATGGGGGGGGATGTACTGATTGAAGGTACGGTCGAAGTGCTGTTCCCGTTGCCATTCGTGAAAGATCAGCGCTCATTGAGAACCAGTGTTTTCTTTGACTTTGGTAATGTCTTTGATACGACTTGTCCTACCGGTGTTGATATGGTGGGTTGTTATAAACCAGATCTGGCAGAGTTACGATACAGTACAGGTGTTGGTCTGACCTGGATTACTCCTTTAGGCCCGCTGACATTCAGCCTGGCGAAAGCGCTTAATGTTAAAGACAAAGATAAGGATGAAACCCAGACCTTCCAATTCTCCCTGGGGACTCCCTTCTAACACACCATCATTTTGTTATGCCTTCTGAATAGAAGGCATTTTACGTAATTACATTTTACGTAATTAAAAGGTGCTATCAGGCACCTTTTCTTTATAATGTGCCCTTTTCCGCTTTCAGGAGATGTATTTTGAAAACGATCAGACTGGCATTCCTGGCCCTGATTATGCTGACCCCTCTGGCTAATGCCGCCACTACCGGCACTATAATTGGTGTGCTTGATACGGTGATGGTGTTGAGTGAATCCAATGCCGGTAAACAATACGCCAAAAAGTCTGAGGCCAAGTTTAAGCCTCAACTGGTCGCTTTGCAGAAGCTAGAGGGCGAAGTGCGTAATATGCAGGAAAAGTTGCAGAAAGACGGCCCAACCCTGAGTGCTGATCAGTTGAAAGTTCGTCAGCTGGAGTTACAGCGCAAATATGAAGACTGGCAAATGAAGGGACGGCAGTATCAAACTGACAGAGCGGAAGCGGATAATGCGGAGCGTGAAAAGCTCCGCCCAAAACTGCAGGCAGCCATCGATAAGGTCGTCAGTGAGTTAAAGCTGGATCTGGTGATTGATCGTCAGATGACCATCTATGCCAGTCCTGGAATTGATATCACCCGCAAGGTCATTGAAAGCCTCAATCAGATGAAGTAATGAATCATGACTGATGTTTATACGTTGTCCGAACTGGCAGAAAAGTGCAATGCCCAGCTGCAGGGAGATGCGGATAAGCAGATTTCAGGCCTGAATACCCTTCAGCATGCGCAGGGGCATGAGTTAAGCTTTCTGGCTAACCCGGCTTATGCCAAGTACCTGGAAACCACAGAGGCAGGTGCGGTCATTCTCAGTCCTGATGCTGTTAGTGTTTATTCTGGAAATGTCCTGATTCTTGATAATCCGTATCTGGGTTATGCCCGGTTGTCTGCCCTGTTCGACCCTGATCGTGGCGGCAATGAAGGTATCCACCCCAGTGCAGTGGTTGATGAGACAGCGACTGTTGATTCCAGCGCTGCCATTGGTGCCAATGTGGTTATTGAGGCAGGGGTACATATTGCAGCAGGTGCTCGAATTGACGCAGGCACAGTGATTGGTCACGACTCCATCATCGGTTCGGATGTCCATCTTCATCGCAATGTGACGGTCTGCCATGGTGTCACCATTGGCGATAGAACGATCATCCATTCCGGAGCAGTGATTGGTGGTGATGGTTTTGGCAATGCGTACGCTGATGGTCGCTGGCACAAAATAGCCCAGATTGGTGGGGTCGTGATCGGCTGCGATGTTGAAATAGGAAATAATACCTGTATTGATCGCGGTGCACTGGGTAATACGGAAATACACCGTGGTGTTCGCCTGGATAACCTGATCCAGATTGCTCACAATGTAGTGATTGGCGAGAATACAGCCATTGCGTCCGGTGTCGGTATTTCCGGAAGTACAACCATTGGTAAAAATTGTACTATTGCCGGAGCAGCCGGTTTTGCCGGTCATCTGACCATTGCGGATGGTACGTTTATCAGTGGCATGGCCATGATTACCCGCTCAATTACCAAGGCTGGTTCCTATTCCTCGGGTACAGGCTTCATGGAAAGTCGCGAGTGGCGGAAAAACGTGATTCGTTTCCGGCAATTGGATGACCTGGCCAGGCGGGTTAAACAGTTGGAGAAACAGCGATACTGACTATAAGTACCCTGTAGCTTCTCTGCCAACTGCCGGTGAGTATTTTGATGGTAAAGAAAAGGCTGGTTTTCCAGCCTTTTTCCGTTGCATTGAAGATTAGAGTTTATGGCGAATGAGACGAATTGAGGAAATTAAGCAGATCCTGCCCCACCGGTATCCTTTTCTGCTGGTGGATCGGATTCTTCATGTGGATATAGAAAATGGCACCATCGACTGTCTTAAAAATGTATCCAGTAATGAACCACATTTTAATGGTCATTTCCCTCAGCATCCGGTGATGCCGGGAGTGTTGATTATTGAAGCGATGGCTCAGTCGGCAGGTATCCTTGGTTATCACATTCGCAAGACGGATGGCGATACAATCTACTATTTCGCCGGAGTGGATAAAGTCCGTTTTCGTACCCCCGTAGTGCCCGGTGATCAGTTGATTCTCCGTTCAAAACTGTTGGCACTGAAACGGGATATCTGGAAATTTGCCTGTGAGGCGGTAGTTGATGGTAGTATTGTCTGCTCTGCAGAAGTTACGTGTGCAAGAAAGGAAATAAAATCTTGAGCGACACACTCTCCGTTACTGACTCTGAAGCTGCTGAAGCCATTGGCCCATTGACAGCAGATATTCATTCAAGCGCAAAGGTTCATCCGACAGCTATTGTCGAACCGGGTGCCCGCATTGGAGAAGGCGCTGAAGTTGGGCCATGGACTTATATCGGACCGGGTGTTGAAGTGGGTACAGGAACCCGCATCAACTCTCATGTGGTGATTAAGGGGCCAACGGTTATCGGGAAAAATAACCGCATTTTTCAGTTTTCCAGTGTTGGTGAAGAGTGTCAGGATAAAAAATACGCTGGTGAAGCCACTCGTCTGGTGATTGGCGATAACAATATCATCCGTGAAGGCTGTACGATTCATCGCGGTACGATCCAGGATCAATGGTTGACTGCCATTGGTAGTAATAATTTGTTGATGGCCTATGTTCATGTTGCCCATGACTGTGTTATTGGCGACAACTGTGTTATTGCCAATAATGCGGCACTTGCCGGTCATGTTATTGTTGGTGACAGTGTAATCCTCGGTGGTTATACCACTGTACATCAGTTCTGTAAGATTGGTTCCTTCAGTATGAGCGCTGCCCATTCGGCCCTGTTCAAAGATTTACCGGCATTTATTATGTCCAGTGGTAATCCTGCTCAAGCTCATGGCATGAATTTCGAGGGCATGCGGCGCCGGGGATACACACCTGAACTGATCAGCAAACTGAGACAATGCTATAAGATTATTTACCGTCAGGGTCTGAGAACCGCTGAAGCGATTGATCGGCTCGAGAGCATGGCGCCGCTGCCGGAAATTCAACTGCTGATTGACTCTCTGAAGTCATCAACTCGGGGTATTACCCGTTGATGCTACCGGTGAACTCATCCTCAGAGCCATCATTACGCGTTGCGCTGGTTGCAGGAGAAGCCTCAGGTGATATTCTCGGGGCCGGGCTGATTCGGGAAATTAAACGGCATTACCCAGATGCCTACTGCTATGGTATCGGCGGTCCTTTGATGCAGTCAGAGGGTTTTGCCAGTTTGTTTCCAATGGAACGGTTATCGGTGATGGGACTGGTTGAGGTTCTGGGGCGTCTTCGTGAACTGCTTGGCATTCGGAAGCAGCTAAGAGAGCGGTTGATTGCGGATCAGCCCGATGTATTTATTGGCATTGATGCCCCTGATTTTAACCTGTCCCTTGAACGAAAGCTAAAAGCTTCCGGTATTCCAACCGTGCATTATGTCAGTCCGCAGGTGTGGGCCTGGCGTGAAGGACGGTTGAAGAAAATTCGCCAATCTGTTGACCATATGCTGGCCCTGTTGCCGTTTGAAGTGGATTATTACAGGGGCCATGGTGTACCTGTGACCTTTGTCGGACACCCTCTGGCTGACCAGATTCCGATGAATCCTGATCAGGATGCAGCCAGGCGGACGTTGGGTGTCAGTAATGGTGATGGGCCGGTGATCGGACTTTTGCCGGGCAGCCGTAAAGCAGAGGTTGCCAAACTTGGTCAATTATTTCTTGAGACAGCACGCTTGCTCAGGAAAGATTTTCCTGATGCCCGTTTTTTGATTCCCTGCGTCAATGAGCGACGAAAAAAACAGATTCTACCCATTGTCGGTGAGTTTCCGGATCTTGATGTTACGGTCTATGATGGTCAGGCGCAGTCGGTTATGGCTGCAGCGGACGCGATACTGATCGCCTCGGGAACGGCGGTTCTTGAAGCAGCACTGCATAAAAAGCCGCTGGTTGTCAGTTATAAAATGGCGCCGCTGAGTTTTGCCGTCATCAGCCGGATGGTTAAGGTCAACTATGTCTCTCTGCCAAACCTTCTGGCAAACAGAGCGTTGGTACCTGAAGTGTTGCAGGATGACGCTACCCCTGAAAACCTTCGAATTTTTATGAAGAAGGCGATTGAGGATCAGGGTTACAGGCAGGCTCTTAAGCAGTCTTTCATGGGGATTCATCAGCAACTCAAGCAGAATGCCAGCAGGCTGGCCTTTGAAGCGGTTAGGTCGGTCATTCAGCAGGCTAAGAGCCTTTAGCGGGTAGGAAGCCTTTAGCAGGTAGGAGGCCTTTAGCGGGTTGAAAGCCTTCAGCGGATAGAGAATTGATGAAACAAAACCAACTTGACTGGCGTGAAACCAGTGATCCGGGAATAATCATTGCTGGCGTTGATGAAGTCGGTAGAGGCCCACTTTGTGGGCCGGTGATTGCTGCTGCAGTAGTCCTGGGTCCTACTCGCCCGATTAAAGGTTTGGATGATTCTAAAAAGCTTTCGGAAAAAAGGCGGGAAGCGCTGTTCGATGTTATCTGTAACAATGCCCTGGCCTGGTCGCTAGGCAGGGCTGAGGTAGCAGAAATCGACGAACTGAATATTCTGCATGCCACCATGCTCGCTATGCAGCGGGCTGTGAAAGGGTTGTCGGTTAAACCCGAACTGGCTTATATTGATGGTAACCGATGCCCCAGTCTCTCCTGTCGAGCTGAAGCTATTATCAAGGGCGATAGTCGTGTTGCTGAGATTGCTGCCGCCTCCATTATTGCCAAGGTTACCCGTGACCGGGAGATGCAGTTGATGGATGAGGAGTGGCCCGGGTATGGTATTTCCAAGCATAAAGGCTACCCGACAAAAATGCATCTGGAAGCCTTAAGGAAATTAGGACCCACTCCAGTTCATCGCCGTTCGTTTAAGCCTGTGAGAGAGTTGCTGGTTGATAAACGCCTTTGAATGCCTTGAAATCTCTTTTGGTTACGTTTCCGACGCTTGCCGCGAACTACTTAAAGAACTAGCATCGTCACCCGTCACCCACCCCTTAGAGTGGGTGATTTATTCTAACTTTGGATTTTTTGCTTTTTCTGGAGTTTGATTGTCCGGAAAGGTCTTTCTTTTATTTTGTGGGCTTTTCTGCGCGTTAAATGATGCTTCCGCATTGCTACGTTCTTCACCGATAATCAAGCTTCCTCTGGCCAGTAATTCATTAAATGTCCTGTCTGAGTCTTCAAAAAAAGTAGCGTTCAGGGAATAGGCCTTTTCATCATCGGTGATATCGGTATTAAAGATATTTCGGCCGATCTCGGACAGGATGTTGGACGTAAATACTGATGCATTTTCGACCATGGACTTATAGTAATCCCTTTCTGTAGTGGCAATTATGGTTTTGTTTTTCACTTCTGCTAACTTTCTTTTCAGTGCTTCAGTTTCTTTCGATAATTTGTAATATTCATGGTCAATTATGAGTTGGCTTCCTTCCAGACCCTCGTCAAAATAATAAAAACTATCTGTTCTATATATTCCATAGGTTGTTCTGCAGGATGTCCAGGGCAGATTCATATCATCCATGATCTCATCAAGCCTGTCAGATTCCTGGTAATCATAAATATATTTGGCAATGGCCTGATATTGTTTATAGTGTTTACGTTCTTTGGGTTGGCTCATGATCTCATCCCAGCCACCCCCATCGGATTCCTCTGGATCACTGTCCATTCCGGCAAAGAGTTCAGGATATTGTGTTTTCAGTTCTTTGGCAGCATAACTGGTCAGGGAGCTGGCTATATCGAATTGCTCGGCATTCAAAAGGTAGCAGTCTTCATTATCGTTAATGTCATCGGCTATTTCTGCTGTTTGCATCGAAGGGGGGGGCGGAGGTGGATCAATAGGATAAGCTGCAGAGGAAAGTTTATTTTTAAACTCATGGATATTGATGTTTCGACTGTGAATTTTATGTTGCTGGGGTGATGAGTTGGTGGCTTCTAATTGCCTGATCTGTGTTTTGGATATATCAGGTGCGGTTTGTTGGTTGTCTGTGGGTTGAGAAGCTGTATTCTGGAGGGAGGTAGAACGATCTGCTTCTCTCACGGGTAGTTGCAAAGGAAAATAATTCATGATCAGGCTAACCCCTTGAGGCAATCTGGTATCTGTGAGCTTTATGGATTTTGTTTCAAGCGATAGTAGAAAGACGGTTGAATCGGTCGTTCAGCGCCAGTGTCGGGAATAAGTTACCTGACAATATCGAACAGGAGCTGATCAAGAATTGTAATAATAATAAACTACCTTTTATTGCGGACCAACAACGCGTTTCTCATGACCATCGAACAATAGCACATTTTCAAAACCTTTTTATATTTTATACGGCTTGGAATAATTCACAGATCAATCGTTGAATGAAGGGGGAGAGATGAAGGGTGAGAGGAATCATCTGATGATTTAGGAAATCAATGTATGAGTTTTTAATGTCAGGAAATTAATAGTGTTAACGAGTGTTTCTCAACTGTGTTTTGTTTTACTTTCAGACTATCTTGTTTGTTTTATTGGATTTAACTATTTCTTTAAATATTAATTTGTTAGGAGTGTCTCTTCATTGTTATCATAACCTGATTGCCATTCAGGACTGCCTTCATCCATGACAGCACGATTTATCCACTTACGGGTGCATACCGAATTTTCCCTCAGCGACGGACTGGTGCGGATAAAACCGCTGCTCAGCGCCATTTCTGCTTCTGGTTCTCCAGCGGTTGCTGTGACTGACCAGTCTAACCTCTGTGCGCTGGTGAAGTTTTATTCGGGGGCCATGGGAGCGGGTATCAAGCCGATTTGTGGCGCTGATCTGTGGGTGGAAAATCCGTCGGATGAGCATGCACCGTCCCGCCTGGTGCTGCTGTGTATGGATGAGCAGGGTTATCACAATCTGACCGAGCTGATATCCAGGGCGTTTATGGAAAATCAACGCCATGAAAAAGCGCTGGTCAAACGGGAGTGGATCATGACTCAGTCTGAGGGTCTGATTGCCCTCTCCGGAGCCAGAGAAGGTGAAATTGGTCGGGCATTGTTGGCTGGCAAGAAGCCGCTTGCCGGTCAGTTACTGCAGGCGTGGATGGAGGCATTTCCTGATCGTTTCTATCTGGAACTTCATCGTACCAACCGGGCAGGGGATGAAGAGTGCGTTCATGGTTCAGTGGATCTGGCGGCAGAGTTCAACTGTCCGGTGGTGGCGACCAATGATGTAATGTTCATGACCCGGGATGATTTTGAAGCCCATGAATCCAGGGTGTGCATCGGAGAAAGCGTGGTTCTGGATGATCCCCGCCGTGAACATCGCTACAGTGAGGAGCAGTACCTGAAGTCCGAGCAAGAAATGGTTGAGCTCTTTGCGGATATCCCCGAAGCACTGGCCAACTCCGTGGCGATTGCCCAGCGTTGTTCTATCAATGTCAAGCTGGGTGAGTACTTTTTGCCGGAATATCCCGTGCCAGAAGGTAAAACCATGGATCAGTTTTTCCGTGAGTTTTCCCATAACGGCCTGACGGAGCGGCTGGCGTTTCTGTTTGATACTTCGGCACCAGACTTTCCGGAAACCGAGAAACTCTATCGCGACCGACTGGACTTTGAGCTGAATACCATTCTGCAAATGGGATTTCCGGGTTACTTTCTGATCGTAATGGACTTTATCCAGTGGTCTAAAAATAATGGTATTCCCGTTGGCCCCGGTCGTGGTTCCGGTGCCGGTTCACTGGTGGCTTATGCCCAGAAAATCACCGATCTGGACCCGATCAAATACGACCTGCTGTTTGAGCGATTCCTGAACCCGGAGCGGGTGTCGATGCCCGATTTTGACGTTGACTTCTGTATGGAAGGCCGGGACCGGGTAATTGATTATGTGGCCCGAACCTATGGGCGAAATGCGGTTTCCCAGATCATCACCTTCGGTACCATGGCGGCCAAGGCGGTGGTGCGGGATGTGGCCCGGGTTCAGGGTAAATCCTATGGTCTGGCAGATCGTCTTTCCAAAATGATTCCTTTTGAAATCGGCATGACGCTCAGTAAGGCCTTCGAACAGGAAGAAGCCATTCGGGAGTTTCTGGAGTCCGATGAAGAGGCGGCCGAAATCTGGGAGATGGCGCTGAAGCTGGAAGGGGTCACCCGAAATGTCGGTAAGCACGCCGGTGGTGTGGTGATTGCCCCCACCAGGTTGACGGACTTTGCACCGCTTTACTGTGATGAGCACGGTAAAGGGGTGGTCACCCAGTATGACAAGAATGATGTGGAATACGCGGGCCTGGTTAAGTTTGACTTCCTTGGTCTGCGTACACTGACCATTATTGACTGGGCTCTGAAGTTGATTAACCCCCGCCGGGCGCAGCGGGGTGAAGAGCCTCTGGCCATTGAAGCCATCGATCTTGAAGATAAAAGCGCCTACGACATGCTGAAGCGGGCGGAAACCACCGCCGTATTCCAGCTGGAATCCCGGGGGATGAAAGATCTGATCAAGCGTCTGCAGCCAGACTGCTTTGAAGATATTATCGCTTTGGTGGCTCTGTTCCGTCCCGGTCCGTTGCAGTCCGGGATGGTGGACAACTTTATTAACCGTAAGCATGGCCGCGAGGAACTCTCGTTCCCGGATGCCCAGTATCAGCACGAGTCGCTTCAGCCTATTTTGCAGCCCACTTACGGTATTATCCTGTATCAGGAGCAGGTTATGCAGATTGCTCAGGTGCTGGCCGGTTACACCCTGGGCGGTGCGGATATGCTGCGCCGGGCCATGGGTAAGAAAAAACCGGAAGAGATGGCCAAACAGCGGACGGTCTTTGAAGAGGGTGCGATCAGCCAGGGGGTTGATGGTGAGCTGGCCATGAAGATCTTTGACCTGGTGGAGAAGTTCGCTGGTTACGGCTTTAACAAATCCCACTCGGCAGCCTATGCCCTCGTTTCGTATCAGACGCTGTGGCTGAAAGCCCACTATCCATCGGAGTTTATGGCGGCGGTCATGAGCTCCGATATGCAGAATACCGATAAGGTGGTGACCTTTATCGAAGAGTGTCGGGATATGGGGCTTACCGTGTTGCCGCCCAGCGTGAACAGCGGTGAATATATGTTCGGTGTTAATGATGATGGGCATATCGTTTATGGTCTGGGTGCGATCAAAGGGGTGGGTGAAGGCCCTATAGAAGCCATTGTCAGGGCACGTAATGAAGGTGGGCCATTCAAGGATCTGTTTGATTTCTGTGAGCGGGTGGATGCCAAAAGCATCAACAAACGAGTGCTGGAGGCATTGATCAAGTCGGGAGCACTGGATCTGCTTGGTCCTGCTCCGGAAAAGCCAGGGCAATTGAATTTTAACCGTGCCGTGCTTGAATCGAGCCAGCTTGAGGCAATCAAAGCGGCGGATCAGGCGGCAAAGAGCCTGGATTCCGGCCATATGGATATGTTTGGTGCCCTGGTGCCTGCCGGGGAAGAAGATGTCTATGACACCTACCTGAAAACCAGCGAATGGACGGATAAGGTTCGCCTGGGTGGAGAGAAGGATACCCTGGGGCTCTATCTGACCGGTCACCCTATTGATGAATACGAAAGTGAAATCCGCCACTTTATCCGAAACCGTATCAAGGATCTGCAGCCTGCCCGTGGCGATAGCCAGAATATTGCCGGGCTGGTGGTGGATATGCGGGTGATGAAAAACAAGAAAGGGGACAAAATGGCGTTTGTTACCCTGGATGATCGTACTGGAAGGATTGAGGTGTCGGTGTTTGCCGATGTGTTTGCCGAGTATCAACACCTTCTGCATAAAGACGCGGTGCTGGTGGTGGAAGGCGAAGTCACGTTTGATGATTATTCCGGTAGTCTGAAAGTCCGCTCGAAGCGAGTGATGAAAGTGGTGGATGCCCGCAGCCATTACGCCCGCCGTCTGGTTCTAGAGGTTTCTCATGAGCAGATTGACGGTCATTTTGGGCGAAAGCTGTCGTCGATGCTGGGTGAGCAGCCGGGGCAACTTCCAATCAGGATTGATTACCGCCGGGAAGATGCCTGTGCCAGTCTGATGCTGGGTGAGCAGTGGCTGGTCAGTCCCAGTGATGAGCTGGTGCTGGAACTCAGGCAGTGGCTTGGTAAAAATGCTGCGAAAGTTGAGTATGCTTAGGAGGCTGACCGAGAATAGCGCCCGTCTAGGAGGCTGTCCGAGAACTAGCTATTGAAAAAACGAAAGCTTCAGCATTTTCTTGGCTGATCAAATATTGACCTAAATTTAGCCTGTTTTGGGGTAAAAATTGCGTTTTTTACCCTTTTGCTTGCCTTTATGCTGCCATTTTAAGCCTTTTTGCTTCTTCAAGACGGATTGATCCCGTTGAAACCGATTTGACAATTTTTTTGAAATTATAAGCACTGCAGACCAGTGAAAATTCTCCAGCCACTTTTTCCTTACCCCGGACACTGAACCCTCTGAATCCTGAGTTCTTGATTTGGCCAAAAGGCGGTTCCGCAATCACCTTGCGACGCTCATAAACCGCTTTGGCCTCTTTGGTTTCCATTTTGCGGTTCATCGCCTGGCGTATGGCTTCGTGGCGGTCTGTGCGAATCACTTTCCCCGGGTCTTTGTTGTCACCACTGCACCTTTTACGTAACGGGCAATCCCGGCAGATATCTTTACTGACGCGGTAGCTTTTGTGTTTTGCTTTGCTAGCCGTGTTATAAATCAGCTTCTCACCGGCAGGGCAGGTAAAGCTGTCGTCTGCTTCATGGTAAATAAAATCCGCTTTGACAAACTTTCTGTCAGAGTCTTCCAGTCCCTCTGTTGCAGGCTTCTCCTGTCGATCCGTAGCCATGTAAGCGTCAATGTTCGCATCATCAAACGCTTGCAGGTTGGGCCCTGAGTAATAGCCATTATCCTCACTCATTTTGCCAATGGACGCGTTATCTGTTGCTTCTGCAATGGCTTCAAGTGCAGGCTTTACTTCCTGCTTGTCATTGGCATGCTGGCTGATGTGCTGGCCAACAATGATACCATTATCGCTGTCGACGCTGATCTGGGCGTTATAACTGTACTGATAGCCACTGCCTTTTTTACCCATGATCCTGGCATCATGATCAGCAAAGCTGATTTGCTTTTTGTCGTCTATCGGCTTATCGGGATTCAGGGCCTGTTCCCGTTCTTCAAGCGCTTTTTTGGCCTCCTGGATTTTCTCTAACCGTTCCTGCTTGAATTGCAAGTCTTCAGGAATGCTGTAGCCAGTCTCCTGCTGATAAGCATCGTCCTCTTCACTGTCACTGGTTTCGGCTTTTTTAATCAGGGCCTCAACTTCAGCCATTAATTCAGCTTCTTTGGCCTTAAGTCGTGCGTAGCTCATGGCCTTATGCTTTGATGAGTCGGCTTTGAATTTGGAACCATCAAGAGCGATGTGGCCCAGCGAGGCCATCTGTAGTTCCCGGGCGAGCAGCACGCTCTGTTTGAAACTGCTTTTAAAAAAGGTGGCCTGGTTTTTACGAAAGTCACTGAGCACCCGGAAATTTGGGCAGTGCTGTTTGGCGATATACATGAAAGCCAAGTCCTGATTGCAGCGCCGTTCAATCTCCCTGGAGCTGAACACACCATGGCTATAGGCATAGATCAGGATCGATATAATCAGTCGTGGGTGGTAGGCATTCTGGCCAAGATGGTGATACTGCTTTTCCACTTCAGAGGTGTCGATATGCTTGAAGATATCTTCAAAAACGAAGCAATCATGATCTGGTGGCAGCAGGTCGAAGATGTTCGATGGGAACATCAGGTGCTGGTCAAAATCAGCAGGGTTATCTTTGAATTTGATTGATGACATCCGTTTCGGCAACAACAAAGTGGGCAGAAGATGCCTGATTATACTTAATCAGGCTATTCTCGGACAGCCTCCTAGGCGACCCCGTAGCGAGGGTGGCAGAAAATTGAGGATAAAAAGCCGGAAATTTTTGGTGAATAGTGGTTCTATTTGCTAAAAATTTCCGGCTTTTTAGATCAATTTGCTGCCACCGCAGTAGGGCAGTCTATTCTCGGCCAGCCTCCCGGTACATGGTTTCAATGAGTTTGACGGGTTGTCGTTACCATAAGCCTCTGCACTCCGTTCGTCCTGAAGCCGCCGAAGGGCGCAAACTCCGGCCCATGATAGATCGTGCCAAACACCCTTCGACTCCGCTCAGGATGAACGGAGATGGTACACGTCATCTTGCTCATTACGGGAGTGAACGACTGGCATAAACCAGGTTAGTAATGTGCCAGCTCTGATTTTCCGCCCCTCCGGGATAAATCTCGCCCTGTCCGGTCGTGTTATACCACTCACGGAAACCGGGGCGTTGTTTACCGATGGCCTCCAGTGCCATGAGCAAATCCCTGTTCGCCTTTGTCTTATCCATAAATTTTTTCAGTACATCAGCAACCCGGCACTCAATCTGTGGCCAGACCAGAAAACCGCGGCTTTGCTGCAAAAGAACAATTTCATAATCGGAAGCCATATTGATGGGTGAGAACGCTTTCAATCCGGCAGGGGTGAGCTGTGAGCGAATCAAATCCACCACTGCCGGGTGATCCTCCTGATCAACCAGCCCCAGCTCAATGGCCAGGGCCAGCCCTTGCAGGTTAACCTCCTTCCCCTGCAAAAATGCCGTATTTTGTGCCACCAGAGCGGGAATGTAGTCCTCCGGTGCTATTGGCTGATGCTTTACCTTGTGGTCAGAGTTGACAAAATCCAGCGGAGCGAACACACCTTTGGGGTAGATAAAGGTTTTCTTGATCTGTTGACGGAGCTGATCAATTGGTTGCCGGAGGGGTTGGTCATTCATCAGAGCGCTGATAATTCCGGATGTTGGCTCGTGCCCAGCCGGGAAGTGCTTTTTTAACCCGCTGGCTAACTCAGGGCCAATTTTGTCATAGTGACGAACCAATCCGCTGAAACCCTGATACAAAAAACAGGCGTTGCTGCACAACAGTTTTTGCAGCAGGAATGTATCGAGCATGTCTCGGTTATCACTGCCCTGAGGCAGGCTGGTTTCCGGATCGAGCACATGCTGATCCAGGTAGGTCATGGCGCTGGCCAAGCTTGGTATCAACGCCCGGACCTGGTCGATTTGTGCATCGCTGGTGGCGAGGTCGAGTAACTTGGTAAACGAGCGAATAAAGTGAATTTCGCTGTCGGTAGTGCCAGGCGTCAGGGTGGCGAGAGTATCGGTCAAAAAGCCTTTCAGGGTATGGCTTGGCTGAGGCAGGGTCAGGCCATCGTTCCGAGCCTTTTCTGATATTTCCCGGTAGATTGTTTTTAGTCCATCGACCCGTTTTTTCAGTTCTGGCAGTGCCAGGGTTTTCACGTCTGTGGCGCTCAGATGCGGTAGCTGGTTGACCGCTTCGGGGTAGTTGGCCTGCAGAAACTTTTGCAGCTGGGTATACCAGCCCGATCCGTTGTCACCGCCAAGCATTCTTAGATAGACAAATTCACCCAGCAGCGGTTCCGGAATCACTACCTGAGGTATCAGGCCGCTGGCGCATTGATGGTTGGCAATGGTGGTCAGTGAGTTCAGCAGGGAAGAAAAAGACTCGGGACAGGCAATGTCCTTTTCGTTCAGAGTGTTGATCATAATGCCAAAGTCGCGCATCCATACAGTTTGCCCGTAACGTCCGCCGAGGGAGGCAGGCAAGCCCTGGCTGATCAAACGTTGTTGGAATGTTTGGGCCAGTCGCAGTTTGTCCTCGCCGCGCTGACTGTTTATAAACTGGTTAATGGCTGATTTGAGCGCCTGGACCAACCCCTGGTGCCGACTGCGGTTGCCATTGGAATACGCTTCCCAATAATCGGCAACGCCTTTTTTCTTCAATGTTTCAATGACCCGCTGGCGAAAACCAGCGACTTGGGGGATTGCAATGGCATCGTTGTCATCAGTGCCATCTTCATGGCCATAAATCATCAGGTTGAAAACCCGCTGTTGTTCGGGAGTCAGGTGCTCATAACCGGTGGTGAAGTCGTATCCGGCCAGATCGTTGCCAAGGAGGTCAAGAATTTCATCGGTGACCATGCCTACGCGCACGCCATTGACTTGCACCGGCACGGGAATGGACTCGCCACGATAGCGCTGATCACGAATCTCAATGCAGGCGCAGGCCACATCGGTAACCTCTTTATTCTCAGATTGGGTGTCAACCCGCAGGCCATTTTCAAAACTGACCAGAATTTGCTCGTGCTCGACTGGCATGCACTCGGCTAGCTTTGGCTTGGCAAGGATGGCTTTGACTTCGTTAATGCGGCTTTCAGCACCCTTCCTGATATCTTCACCCACTGGCTGGGTCGGTATATGTCGTATGGAGGGTTTAATCGCAACCAACATGGCAGGCCCGAAAATAGAGGTAAGGATTTCCTCACCAGCTTTTATTTTCTGAGGATTCTGAGAGGTATAAACAGTTTGATGGCCGCTTGCGGGGAAGAACCCCTGAAGGCCACCTGCAGGGGAGGAACCCTGGTAGCCAGCGTTAGAGGAAATCATAATTTTTAGTCTGCCTCTTTGAATTATCGGAATGAGCATTTGATCACTATTGGATAAACACTTTGACAAGCAACGGGGTTTTTGGTTCTTGCTTTATGGTTGTTGTCCAGTTTTTGTTTTTTGAATCAGGTAGCTTCCGGGAACAGGATGCCGACTGTTTTTCTACGATATTGTTTTAAGAGAGTGAGCCATTGCGCTTCTGTTGTTCCTGAGGACTATCCCTGAAGACTACATACCGTTGATTTGTTTACAGGCAATTACGCTTTTTAACTCGACTTTCCGGCGGTGTTTACGTATTTTGAACCCTATTTACTGTCCGGCCATGATAAGTGGATTTCATGAACCCGAATTACCTGGATTTTGAACAGCCAATTGCTGAACTGGAAGCCAAGATAGAAGAGCTTCGGCTGGTCAGCAGCGATGCAGAACTGAATATTACTGAAGAGATTGCGACACTGCAGGATAAGTGCCGCAGTCTGACGGATGCCATTTTCAGCAACCTGTCTTCATGGCAGGTGGCTCAGCTGGCCAGGCATCCCAGGCGGCCATATACGCTGGATTATATTCGCCATATTTTCACCGAGTTTGACGAACTCCATGGTGACCGCCATTTTGCCGACGACCCTTCCATTGTTGGAGGCATGGCTCGACTGGATGGTCGACCGGTCATGGTGATTGGCCATCAGAAGGGTCGTGAGATCGAAGAGAAGGTCCGCCGGAATTTCGGTATGCCTAAACCGGAAGGTTACCGTAAAGCCTGTCGCCTGATGGAAATGGCTGAGCGTTTCAATATGCCTATTCTGACGTTTATCGATACGCCGGGGGCTTACCCAGGCATCGGGGCAGAGGAACGCGGGCAGAGTGAAGCGATTGCTTACAATCTGGCGGTTATGTCGCGCCTGAAAGTACCGGTAATTTCCACTGTTATTGGTGAGGGTGGCTCCGGTGGCGCATTGGCCATTGGTGTTTGTGATCATCTGGTGATGATGGGTTATTCAACCTACTCCGTTATTTCGCCTGAAGGCTGTGCCTCCATACTCTGGAAAAAAGCCGAGTACGCTCCTGCTGCTGCGGAGGCCATGGGAGTCACTGCCGGTCGTTTGCAGGAGCTGGGTCTGGTGGATACCCTGGTGGAAGAGCCATTGGGCGGTGCGCACCGTGATCCGGAAGCAGCGGCTGCCAGTCTGAAAGCAACGCTGGTGGCTCAGCTGGACACCCTTTCAGCACTGGACAGCGATACGTTGCTGGCAAACCGTTACCAGAAAATCAGGGACTTCGGGGCGCTTTGATCTTAACAACGAGGGCAAAACCGATTGCAAAAAACAGCTCAGAGATCACTTCTTGTTACCCGCTCAGTCCTGAGTGGGTACTTGGCCAACTGTCTTCACGTTTGCCACTGCCCGTTTCTGAATGCCCTTTGACGGTTGCCTTTAGTGGCGGTGTCGATTCTACCGCTTTACTCCATTTGCTGATTTGCCTGCGTGACAAAGGTCGTATTGCTGGTGTGCGCGCCGTTCATGTTCATCACGGATTGAGCGGTTATGCTGATCAGTGGGCTGAGCACTGTCAGTCCGTATGTAAGCAGTGGAAGGTACCATTAACGGTTGCCAGGGTGTCTCTTGACCATGCGGCGGGCTATGGTTTGGAGCAGGCTGCCAGGGATGCTCGATACCGGGTATTTGTTAATGCTGTCAAGCAGGGTGGTTGTCTGTTGCAGGGGCATCATCGTGATGATCAGGCTGAGACGGTTCTGCTCAGATTGTTCAGGGGGACAGGTGTTGATGGTGTTCAGGGAATGCCGGAAAAAAGGAGCCTGGGTAACGGGCTGCTGTTCCGGCCTCTATTGAATGTGCCAAGATCCGCGATTGAAGTTTATGCCCGGTCAAATAACCTTCAATCCATTGAAGATGACAGTAATATCGATGAGCGCTTTTCCCGTAACTTTCTTCGTCAGCGACTGATTCCCATGGTTGAAGCCCGCTGGCCGGGGGCCTCTGCACGGCTGGTTGAATTTGCCCGGGATGTGGGGCAGATGAATCAGAGTCTTGAGCAGCAAACCAGGGTGCAGTTGGATAACTGTATTGACTATCGTCCACAATGGCTGCTTGACCAGCAACCGCTGATAAATCTGGCAACTCTGCAATCGCTTGATGCCAGTGCACAACGACGAGTGATTCGCCGGTGGTTGAAGTTGCAGGGAGTAAAACCCCCCACCAGAGAAACCCTTGAACAGATCTTTAATGAAGTTGTTGGAGCCCGAAATGATGCCGGGCCTCTGCTGAAGATTTCCGCTCGATTTACGCTGACCCGTTATCAGCAAATGCTAGTGGTACTGGATGAAGAAGTGAGCTTACAGCCGTTTGAGCCCATGCTGTGGGATTGGCAAAAAGAACCAGTACTCGTGCTGGGGGGCAGGGCTCTGATCTGTAACTCCGGGCAGGCGCATGATGGCAAAACGATCCGACTACCGCAAAAAACACTGCAGTTGAAACGTCGTTGCCATATATCAGGTGATGAAAAGTTTGCCATTACCGGACGGCAAGGCCGAAAAACACTGAAAAAATGGCTTCAGGACTATAAAGTGCCACCCTGGCTGAGAGAGTATCTTCCCTTGGTGTTTGATGATGACCGAATGGTGGCTGCTCCCGGTCTCTGGAGTTGTGTTGATGACCGTTCAGGCAATGCTGACGGTATTTCTCTCAGCTGGAAAGGCGCCAGATAATATCAATTTCCTTCGGAAAACCGAGAGGGTGTAATGGCCCGTTATCCAACAATTCGGTGGATAACGGTTTTACGTTTGCCGCCGGTTTTGGTATCCTGATGTCCCATCTTGAGACTCTCTTTTCACCCCGCTTTAATTCAGATTCACAGCAGGTAAGCATGACGCGTTATATTTTCGTCACCGGCGGTGTTGTTTCCTCGTTAGGTAAAGGCATCGCATCGGCATCTCTCGCCGCCATTCTTGAGGCCCGTGGTCTCAAGGTGACGATGCTCAAGTTGGACCCTTACATCAACGTTGATCCGGGTACCATGAGCCCTTTCCAGCATGGCGAGGTTTTCGTTACTGAGGATGGTGCAGAGACTGACCTGGACCTGGGCCATTATGAGCGTTTTATCCGTACCACCATGAAACAGGGTAATAACTTTACCTCTGGCCGGATTTACCAGGACGTTCTGCGTAAAGAGCGCCGTGGCGACTATCTGGGGGGAACTGTACAGGTGATTCCGCACATCACTGATGAGATCAAGCGCCGGGTGGTTAACGGTGCTGGTGATGCGGACATTGCCCTGGTTGAAGTGGGTGGTACGGTCGGGGATATAGAATCCCAGCCATTTCTGGAAGCCATTCGCCAGCTGAAGGTAGAACTCGGCTCTCAACGTGCCATGCTGATGCACCTGACGCTGGTGCCTTACATCAAAACAGCCGGTGAAACCAAAACCAAGCCAACCCAGCACTCAGTTAAAGAGCTGCGTTCGATTGGCCTTCAGCCAGATATTCTGGTGTGTCGCAGCGAGCATTACATTGATGCCTCTGCCCGCCGCAAGATTGCACTGTTTACCAACGTAGAAGAGCGTGCAGTTATCTCTCTGGAAGATGCTGACAGTATCTATAAAATTCCAAGGATGTTGCACGAGCAGGGACTGGATCAGATCATTGTGGATCGCTTCAGTCTGGGCTGTCAGGAAGCTGATCTGTCTGAGTGGGACGATGTGGTGGATCGTGAGTTTAACTACTCCGAAGAGATCACCATCGCCATGGTCGGCAAGTACATGGAGCTGCTGGATGCCTATAAGTCGCTGATTGAGGCGATCAAACACGCTGGCCTGAAAACCCGTACCAAGGTCAATATTCGTTATATCGACTCTGAAACTATTGAACAGGATGGACTGTCTGTTCTTGAAGGCGTTTCCGCCATTCTGGTTCCGGGTGGCTTTGGTCACCGTGGAGTTGAAGGTAAAATTGAGACCGTACGCTATGCCCGTGAGAACAGGATTCCTTTCCTGGGTATCTGTCTTGGCATGCAGGTGGCTGTCATTGAATACGCTCGACACGTTGCTGGTCTGGAAGGGGCAAACAGTACTGAGTTTGATCGTCAGACGGCCCATCCGGTGGTCGGCCTGATCACTGAGTGGATTGACGCTGATGGCATGGTTGAACAGCGTGACGAAGGTTCTGATCTGGGTGGTACCATGCGTCTCGGTGCTCAGAACTGCAGTTTGGTTGCCGGTACTCACTCCCGTGAAGCGTATGGCCGGGATGTCATTACCGAGCGTCACCGCCACCGTTATGAAGTGAATAACCATTACGTTGAAACACTGGAAGACGCAGGTCTTGTGATTGCCGGTCGTTCAGAAGATGATGCCAAGGTGAGTAGCCTGGTAGAAATCGTTGAGATACCTGATCATCCATGGTTTGTAGCCTGTCAGTTCCATCCGGAATTTACCTCAACGCCACGTGATGGCCACGGACTGTTTTCTGCCTTTATTAATGCAGCCCAGGCTTTCAAGCACGCTTCTCACTGAAGCCGACCGATTATGCCTGTTTTGTGGGTTTCTGTAGCAAGCCTGAAGGAACGTTTGTGAACAGCAAAATTGTTGATGTTAGTGGAATTCAGGTCGCTAATGATCTGCCGTTTGTCCTGTTTGCCGGGATGAACGTGCTGGAATCAAGAGATCTGGCCATGAAAGTGGCGGAAGAGTATGTACGGGTTACCGAAAAACTCGGTATACCTTATATTTTCAAGGCTTCTTTTGATAAGGCTAACCGTTCGTCAATCGCCTCCTATCGAGGTCCGGGAATTGATGAAGGGTTGAAAATTTTTCAGGAACTGAAAGCGACTTTTGGCTTTCCGGTGATTACCGATGTCCATGAGCCTCATCAGTGCCAGTCTGTGGCTGAAGTGGTGGATGTGATTCAGCTGCCAGCGTTTCTGGCCCGCCAGACTGACCTGGTGGAAGCCATGGCAAAAACCGGTGCTGCCATTAACATCAAGAAGCCTCAGTTTCTCAGCCCCGGCCAGATGGGGAATATCACGGACAAATTCCGTGAAGCGGGTAATGACCGTTTGATTCTCTGCGAGCGTGGTGTGAACTTTGGTTATGACAACCTGGTAGTCGATATGCTGGGTTTTCATACCATGAAGCAGGTGAGTGGCGGTGCACCGGTTATCTTCGATGTGACCCACTCTTTGCAGTGTCGTGACCCCATGGGTGCTGCCTCCGGTGGTCGTCGTCATCAGGTGACTGAACTGGCCCGCGCCGGTATGGCAGTGGGGCTGGCAGGGTTGTTCCTGGAAGCGCATCCGGACCCGGACAATGCCCGCTGTGATGGTCCTTCGGCTCTGCGTTTATCCATGCTGGAACCATTCCTGGCTCAGATGAAAGCACTGGATGAGCTGGTTAAGTCCTTTAAGGACCTGGATACTCACTGATAAGCCTTCACTCTGATAAATAAGCCTCCTTTTTATAAGGAGGTTTATTCTCAAGCCACTGCATTTAATCATTTTAAACAGGCTTAAAAGGCCTGAGCACAAATGCACCGGTCATTTCAAAAAGAGCATTGCTATTCAGATTGATCAATTCTTACCAAATTCGAATTATACTGCCATACCTCGTAGAGGCTGATATCGGGGAGTCATGTAACAGCTCAAAAATCAGGGTAAACTCATGAGATCAACTATGCCCAAACCATTGATAGCAATGGTATTGGGGAAAATATCAGTTTTTACCCAAACTTTCTGAGCAGTTACTAAGCTACTCAGGGGCTACACCTTTACTCGATCATTTTTTCAACAGAGTCGGTTTCCAGCAGCATATGCGACAGCTGATAGTAAGTGAAAATATGCCATCCCTGGTTTTGAGAACCAGAAGGGACGAATGAGCCTGTTTTTTTGTCCATCAGGTAATATTCATTGAAATTCTCAAGTTTGGACACTTTGTCATGTATCTTCCGCGCCAGTTCGAGGTACTCTGGGTTATTGGTGGCATTGTACATAATCATAAGGGCAATGCCGCAGCGCAGCAGTTTATCGGGCCAGAATGTGAAGCCTTTGTTTTCTACCATGTAGCGCTTATTCTCGCCACTGTTACCCATAGGGATAAATAACTGACCGTCATTATTGTAGAATTGCTGAAACAGAATGGCGACATCCGGATAATTTTCCCGGGGTACCGCACCCGCTATGACAGCCCAAGCCAGGCCGAAGGGGTCAGTGATGCTGCCATCTTTGAATTTTTGTGCGTCCGGTAGTGCTTCTCTTTCAGCAATCATCTCTTTAATGATCGGGCCGGGTTGTACCGGGTTGGCAACCTTATGCTCACTGCGCACAAACCAGCGGGGGTTAAATTGTTGGTTGGCATCAAAGAGCAAATGTGTTCTCAGGTTATTCTGTAACTGCTGGCTTAAGCTGGCAAGCACCGTTTCAGCGTCACTGTCTTTCAAAAGCTTGAGCGAATCTGGCAGATATTGGGCGGCTTTATTCAATTCCTGCGAGAATACGGCACTGTCAAGATGGCTCGAAATGCTATGGAGACTTTTCAGGCCATCCAGCAGAATCGCCGCATTAGTCAGCAGACAGCTATTGGCCAGGATGTCATTAAAAATATCAAGATAGTCAGCCCCGACAGGCAGCCCCTGATTATCTATAACATTGGTGTAAACGTAGATAAGTGCTCTAACTACCATGGGCGTTAATTGATGTCCACTGGCGTGTGCCTCTGACGTGTCTGTAGCCAATGCTTTGAGGTACTTGCCACAGAGCGATAGTATATTGATTTCCGGGTCAGTGGTGCCAGGAGTCAGCCTGGCCAAATTGTCGGTTATGTAGTTTCTTAACAAGAAACTGGGTTCAGGAAACTTGATTGGTGGATCGGCCGGTGTTGTTTTTTTCAGGTTTTCAATAAGCTGATATACCCAGGTGATTTGCGCTTTCAAGTTTTCGGGAGGCGTTGTCTGCACGTAAGTGTGTGCACTTTCATCAT
Organism: Endozoicomonas sp. SCSIO W0465; assembly: GCF_023716865.1. NCBI lineage: Bacteria > Pseudomonadati > Pseudomonadota > Gammaproteobacteria > Oceanospirillales > Endozoicomonadaceae > Endozoicomonas > Endozoicomonas sp. SCSIO W0465. Next base: position 3,969,759 of record NZ_CP092417.1, on the reverse strand, counting down.
CCAGGGTAAATAAATCCGGTAGTTGCCCCCCCGGCAAAAAGTGGGGATATTTATTAAAAAACCTCTCTACTTTTTCACGATATCCCCGTTCAATGACCCGCGCCCTGATAAAGTCACTGTCGTTGTTTACCAGAACGATGGGTAGTGCTCCATATTTATTGTGCTGATAACCCGGAAAACTCTGGTTGCTGTTGGGCTCAAGCTTATCAACCTGGTGATCCATAAATGCCAGCAGGACGTCACCCACCTCCTTCAGACCATTTCGATGTGTAAGCACCTGATCAACACTCATCATGCGGTCATCGCGAGCCCATGTGGTACCTTGATAGTGAGTTAATTTCCCTTTGGCCACACTGGCTGGAAGGTGCTGGTCAATACCCAGCAGTACCAGTTCCCGGCACTTTTCTATCTTGGCTGAATGGGCAATCGGCAAGGATATATTTCTGGAAACAATGGGGTGTCCGGATAATGGCTGGAAATTTGAAGGGGTCTGTTCCATAGTTCCCGTGGTGGGTTGTGAGACTGTATTAGTCGTCATTCCGGCAGAACCTACAGCAGTTCCTGAGGGATTGGGTGGTGATTGTATTGATGTTGAAGAGGTAGGGTTTTGGGTGGGGTTCATAGAACATTTCCTTATTAATAATAATTTATTGAAAAATACCTTCGCTTCTTTTTGATTCAACTGAACAGAAATAGTTCCCATGGTCAGGATTTTTTACACAGATTCTATTCCCCGGCAGTCTTGAGTCAGTCGTAACTGTTCAGCACCCCCACATAAATCTGGAATTTTCTGATTTTTATACCATCCTCTTAAGCACCATTTTTCCACAATATTCGCCAGCATGATTCCAGAACTACCCGCAACTATGTCGGCTGAGATTCTCTTGAAAGAGAATGCAGAGCTGCGGATGAGAGTTGCCTGTCTGGAAGAGCGATGTCGAGAATTGGAAGAAAAGGTTGGCAAGAACAGTCAAAACAGCAGCAAGCCGCCATCGTCTGATGGTTATCAAAAACCTTGTAAAAACAGTAATTCTCCAGATCATTCTGACGACCTTTCCGCAGATAAAGGTACCGATCCATCGGATGAAAAACCCAATCCTAAAAGTCTGAGACAGTCTTCTGGTAATAAAGCCGGTGGAAAGAAAGGGCATCAGGGCACTTGTCTTAAACAGGTCGATATCCCTGACTATATTGAGTACCTTCCGGTTAAAGAATGCAATAAATGTCAGGCGTCTCTTCTTGATAGTGAGCCGGTCAAATATATTGACGACAGGTGTTTGAACCAGGGAGACCGGGTGAATTTGAAGTAACGGCCCATAGAGCTGAAGTAAAAATCTGCACTTGTGGTTGTCGGAATCAGGCTGAATTCCCGGAAGGTGTTACCGCTGCCGCCAATATGGCTCAGCCACACAGGCTATGGCCGTCTATCTTAACCAATACCATTTCCTGCCTTTTAAGCGCGTGTCAGAGTATTTTAATACTCTCTATAAAATGAGTGTAAGTGCAGGCTGTCGCCAATTTTGTGGCCAGAACCTATGAAAATCTGGCTTCTACTGAAGAGGTTATTCGTGACGCCTTGCGGGAATCGTCTGTTGCCGGAGCCGATGAAACGGGTATGCGGGCCGAGGGCTCTTTGCACTGGCTACACGTTATGCGGGATGAACAATGGACGCTCTACTACTTGTCTGAAAAGCGAGGTCGTGAGGCCATGGACACGATGGGCATACTGCTAACATTTGCAGGCGTTCTGGTTCATGATCATTGGAAATCCTATTTTGCATATGCGGCAACTCACGTACTTTGCAATGCCCATCACCTGAGGGAGCTTTTGGGTGTTGTTGATAGGGACAGCAATCAACTGGCGTTGCGATTGATGAAGCTACTGAGGCTTTCCTGGCATTACTGCAAGGGCTTTAAGACCATAGGTATGCTACAGATGCCAAGTGTTGTCTGTGAACGAATCGAGAAGATTTATGACCGGTTGCTTCAGCGGGCTCTAATGAAAGAAGTCGTCTATATGGAGAAGCAACGAGAGGAGCTTAAGCGCAAGAAAGTCAAGAATACTAAAGCTTACAATCTCTTCAAACGACTCACTGAGTTCAAGGCTGAGACACTGCGCTTCATGTCAGATTTTACCATTCCCTTCGATAACAATGGCAGTGAGCGGGATGTTCGAATGGCCAAGTTAAAGCAGAAAATCTCAGGCTGCTTCAGGAGTGCAGACGGTGGTTCTATGTTTGCACGGATTCGCAGCTATTTGTCGTCTGCCAGAAAACAGGGAATGGACATATATCAATCACTTCATAGAGCTGTTCGGAATTACTGTAATATGCCTTTGCTCAGTGCTGAATAGTTACAGTCAGTCAAACCGGATTAACTGAAAAGTGAGGGCAGCCTTCTTGGCAGAGGATCAGGGAAGTGCAAGAAAGATTATCCGGTCCAGTCGACGTTTCGTTGTGTGCTCATGGAAACGTTACCAGGCTCTGCTTACTGGAGAGCTGACCGGAGAGGCTGCATGCCCCTCCAGATCAGTGATAAAAGGTGTTAGCCAAAGTTACCGGCAATATAGTCGCGGGTCTTCTGGTGGTCGGCGTTATGGAAGATTTTCTCGGTAGGGCCGAATTCCATTAATTCACCAAGGTACATGAACCCCGTGTAATCAGAGATCCGCATCGCCTGCTGCATATTATGGGTCACAATCACGATGGTGTACTTTTCCCGTAGTTCGGTAATCAACTCTTCGATGGCTGCTGTGGCCAGAGGGTCCAGTGCGGAGGTTGGCTCATCCATCAGAATGACTTCAGGCTTCAGGGCAATAGTGCGTGCAATGCACAGGCGCTGTTGCTGTCCACCAGACAGGCTGCTGGCATCTGCATTCAGTTTGTCTTTTACCTCTTTCCACAGGTGGGCACGTTTCAATGCTTTTTTGGCACGCACCGCCATTTGTGGGGCTGACATACCGCCCTGCATTTTCAGGCCAAACGTGATGTTGTCATAGATGGACATGGGGAATGGGGTTGGTTTCTGGAAAACCATGCCGACCTTGGAGCGCAAGGCGTTTAAGTCTACATTGCTCTTGAGAATATCCTCACCGTCCAATAACACTTCACCTTCCGCATGCTGAGTACCGTAAAGGCCATAGATACGGTTCATAGTGCGCAGCAGTGTGGATTTACCACAACCGGATGGGCCGATCAGTGCGGTGACCCGGTTGTTGTAAATGGGCATGTTGATGTTTTTCAACGCAGGCTCAGCACCTTTGTTGTAGTAAAAATTCAGATCCTTAACTTCCATACGTGGCATCGGGTTGGCACTGTCCAGTTCGGTCATTTCGACGTCGCAAACTGGCTGAATACTGTCGATATGCTCAGGACGTTCCTCGATAACAATGTGCGCGTTATTATTCATGGTCATTTGGTAGCCTTTCTTGCTTTCAGCCAGCGAGGTAACACGGTGGCCAGAATATTAATCATCAGAATAAAAGTGGCGATCAGCAGAGCGCCGGCCCAGGCCAGCTCATTCCATGACTGATAAGGGCTCATGGCGTACTGGTAAATGGTCACAGGCAGGTTGGCCATGGGTTGGCTCATGTCCGTGGTCATGTAGTTGCTGTTCAGCGCGGTAAATAGCAGGGGGGCGGTTTCACCGGTAATACGGGCCATGGCCAGCAGGACGCCGGTGATAATGCCGGGACCGGCAGCGCGATAGCAGAGTTTGGTAATAACCTGCCAGCGAGGAGCTCCCAGGCCGCTGCCTGCTTCTTTTAAGGTGGTGGGTACCAGGCGCAGCATCTCTTCCGTGGTGCTGACAATGATGGGCAGTGCCAGAATGGCCAGAGCCGTAGCGCCTGCCCAGCCAGAGAATGAACCGGTTGTGACCACGACCATTTTATAAACAAACAGACCAATCAGGATTGATGGTGCGCTCATCAGCATGCCGTTCAGAAAGCGCAGCATCTCCGCTGCCCTGGACGACTTATTGCTTTCGGATAACCAGGTGCCGGCCAGAATGCCCAGTGGGGTGGCAATAACAATACCCAGAGTAGTAAGAATCAAACTGCCAACAATGGCGTTCTTCAAACCGCCATGGCTCCCCGGTCCGGGTGTTAGCTCGGTGAAAATAGGTAGCCCCATGCCGGCAATACCCTTGCCAACCAGGCTATACAATACGCTGGATAAAACAACCAGGCCAAACAGTGCAGACAGTACACAGAAACCGATAAAGGCCTGATTTTTGAGTTTTCGTAATGACATCACCGACTCCTTAACGCTTTCTCAACAGGATGCGCGCTGCACCCATCACCACAAAGGTCAGGATGAAGAGCACCAGCCCCAGGCTGATCAATGAGGCAATATGCATCTCATTGGTGGCCTCATTGAACTGCTGGGCAATGGTGGAGGAGATGGAGCTGGCTGGCATAAACAGTGATGTCTCAATGCGGTTGGCACCGCCAATAACAAAAGCAACGGCCATGGTTTCACCCAGGGCCCGGCCAAGACCCAGAATACCGGCACCGACAGCGGCATTTTTGATGGTAGGCAGCAGTACCCGGGTAATGACTTCATAGGGTGTGGCGCCAATGCCGTATGCCGCTTCACGCACCACATTGGGAACGGTTTTCAGGGCGTCGCGGGTCAGGGCGGTGATGATCGGCAGGATCATAAACGACAGAATGATTCCGGCAGTCAGCAGGCCGATGCCGATAGGGGGACCATCAAACCAGGGGCCGATGAGTGGGATGTTTACCAGGTTTTCCAGTGCCCAGAACTGGAAACCTTCAGAGAACCAGGGGGCGAAGACAAACAGGCCCCACATGCCGTAGATAATGCTGGGCACTGCAGCCAATAGCTCGATGGCCATACCTACCGGCTTGCTGATCCAGTCCGGTGCCAGCTCGGCCAGAAAAATGGCAGTGCCAAGGCCAACGGGAATGGCGATGACAATGGCGATCAACGATGAAACCAAGGTACCGTATATCGCTGCAGCGGCACCAAATTCACCACCGACGGGATCCCAGGTGTTGCTAAAGATAAAGCCGGGGCCGAACTTGGCAAGTGCCTGCCAGCCGCCATCGATCAAAGAGAGAATGATGCCGATCAGCACCAGGAAAATGAGCACGGCACTGGCAAAACTGAGGCGATGAAAGATGGAATCGCCGTTGATAGCGCCAGGTCGTAATGTGAGAGCACTGGTAGTGGAATGCATAACTGTCAGGGAGAAACGGGTATTCCCCCGTTTCTCGAAAGGCCTGCCTCAAGATGGGTTTATTGGATAATCTTGTTGCCGTTAGTGGTCAGCTGTTCTTTCCAGGTGTTTTCAACCAGTTCAATGACGCTGTCTGGCATGGGGATGAAGTCCAGTGCTTCGGCCATCTCACCGCCGTTTTCATAACTCCAGTCAAAGAACTTGACGATTTCTCTGGCACGGCCGGCATCAACCTGGTCCTTGTGCATCAGAATGAAAGTCGCTGCGGTCATTGGCCAGGAGTCAGCACCAGGCTGGTTATTCAGCAGCAGGCGGAAACCCGGAGCATTTTTCCAGTCAGCGTTCATTGCCGCCGCCTGGAAGGTTTCCATGGTGGGCTGCAGGAATTTGCCTTCAGCACTGGCCAGCTGGGTGTGACTCAGGTTGTTTTGCTTGGCAAAGGCGTACTCAACGTAGCCAATGGCGCCACGGGTGCGGCGGACAAAGTTGGCCACACCGGCGTTGCCGTTAGCGCCAATGGTGGTAGCTGCTTTTGGCCAGGTGATATCGGTGTTGGTGCCGACGTCGTTTTTCCAGGTTTCACTCACCCGGCTCAGGTAGTCCGTGAAGTTATAGGTGGTTCCGGAACCGTCTGAACGATGTACCACATAAATGGATTGTCCCGGAATTTTCAGATCCGGATTGATGGTGGTTATGCGCTCGTCATTCCACTTTTTGATCTTGCCCATATAGATGTCAGCGACAATGTTGCCGGTCAGCTTCAGGTCACCTGGTTCAATACCCGGAATATTGACCACCGGCACAATAGCACCCATCACCATTGGGAACTGGATCATGCCTTCATCACCGAGTCTCTGTTGATCCAGAGGCGCATCGGTGGCACCAAAATCAACCGTTTTGGCAGTAATCTGGCGAATACCGCCACCGGAACCGATGGCCTGGTAGTTAATTTTTACGCCGGTTTCCCGGTTATACTCTTCTGCCCACTTGGCATAGATCGGGTGCGGAAAGCTGGCGCCAGCACCGTTGATTGACTGTGCACTGGCTGCTGTGGAAAAAACAGCAGCAGCTAATACTGAGGATACGACAACTGACTTTAAGAACGTCATGGTTCTTTTCCTCCGAAAACGCTTTGAGAGTGTTTGTGTTTGATGGAAGAAAGAATAAGGGGAGAATGTTACAGAAATATTTCTTGTATATTGCAGTTGTATGACATTTTGTTCTGCTTTGAGGTTGTGGCAGCTGGCTAACGTAAAGAGCCAGGGTCAGAAAATCGCCTTCTGGTTCCACCATCGTGTTAACTGGTATGCCCTGAGGCATGCAGGACCCAATGAAAGCTGGATTCTGGTATACCAAGTGACAGTGGCGCAGCTGAAAACCTGCTGATTATCTTTATGGATAGAGATTCAAAGGGGTGTTTTTTCGGATCGCAAAGGCGTTTTAATCATTTAGCTCCAAACAGTTACTACCATCTTTATGAGCCGCCACCGCCAAGTTATCAATCACCTACTGAAGGTGGCTTAAGCAATAATATCTACCGTAAGTTCTCAAAAAGCGCTGGAAGCAGGATAATTTCGGTCAGTCACCTATCCTCTCAGCATGGCTTTTTCAGAACACCAGCAGCTACAACCTGAAGATCTACTGAGATTCATCACTCAGCAACAAGAGCAAATCATTCAGCTCACAGAGCAGGTAGAATTGCTGCCACTGATGTGCCGCAAGGATCAGTCAGGAATGGAACCACCTCTTTTCATGTTCAGGAGCTGACGGTACAAACAGCCAATATTGAATATCTTTTAGAGCAATGGGTGACAGCCAATGGACAAACCATTACGGCTAAACCGCCAGCCTGCCTTTATGGACATCATTACGCGGGCCGATGCTGCAGGCCTGCGTTCTGCACCAATATCACGTTACTGCAACATCATCAATAACGAGTCCTTTGCCTGGTTCGAGAGCACAGACAGCAAAAGCCGGGAAAACTTCGTAAGTTTACTGCACCGCCCATGGACCTCGATAAATGATTGTTGATAAGAGTCAGAGTATTTTGTCTATTGAAAGTGACTCCCAAAAGTTTTCATTGATAACAAAATTCTCTGATGAAAGTAGTTCATCAATATATTCTGGTAGTTCCAGATTCTTGAGACCTATAGATTCTATAATTCGTGAAACTAAATTCTCGTTCGGAAAGCCTTTACCATGTCAGATGGAAGAAATGGAGCTCAGCAGTTGCCGGTCAAGCTGGCCATCCTTCTGGAGGCCCGGTAGCTTCAGCAGCGTGTCCACGTCCCTGGCTTTGGGCAGGCCTTTACCATGACAGATGGAAGAAATGGAGCTCAGCAGTTGCCGGTCAAGCTGGCCATCCTTCTGGAGGCACGGTAACTTCAGCAGCGTGTCCACGTCCCCGACTTTGGGAAAGCCTTTTCCATTGCAGATGGAAGAAATGGAACTCAGCAGTTGCCGGTCAAGCTGGCCATCCTTCTGGAGGCTCGGTAGCTTCAGCAGCGTGTCCACGTCCCCGGCTTTGGGAAAGCCTTTTCCATTGCAGATGGAAGAAATGGAACTCAGCAGTTGCCGGTCAAGCTGGCCATCCTTCTGGAGGCTCGGTAGCTTCAGCAGCGTGTCCACGTCCCCGGCTTTGGGAAAGCCTTTAGTATGACAGATAGAAGAAATGGAGCTCAGCAGTTGCCGGTCAAGCTGGCCATCCTTCTGGAGGCTCGGTAGCTTCAGCAGCGTGTCCACGTCCCCGGCTTTGGGAAAGCCTTTACCATTACAGATGGAAGAAATGGATGTAATAAATGGATAACATGCTATTGCTTGTACATCACGGTCTTCAATCCGCAGGAACTCGTTAATGTTTTTCTTTGTTCTTGAGCTTCCTTCGCCCCTCAAGAGCATGCTGGTAATCGTACCCGTGTTCTTAACTGTTCTTTCCACACTACTAAAATAAATGCCAAGCTTGGATACCAGTTGGACTTTCGACTCATTCGGGCAAGAATTAACCAGCTTATCCAGCGTTGGTTTGACGGTGATTTTGCGTTCCTGGCAAAGGCCCTTTAATTGATCTAAAGTCGCTATCAATGAATCTTGTTGATACTCATTTTCACGATCCGGTCGTTTTCTTTTAAATTTTTCATCCTGTACTGCATCTTCAATGTGAGAAACATTTCTCTTTAAAGATACTTTCTCTTTAGGGAACTCATAATTATCGATGGTTGGGTGGCTGTTCCCAATGGGTTCTTGTCTTGATACGTGCCGACCTGAATAGAAAGAGCTTGATGGTCTGGATGGTGTTGTGTGATCACTACCAGAAGACAACCCTGTGGAATTCGCACTCCCCGTCGCCAGACTTGATTCATTATAGAGTGGGGTCATTATGTCACCAGATTGAATCCGTGGCTGATCAGGCTTCCGTATAACATGGCTTCACTGGCTCTTTGGTGATTCCCGGAGCCTGTGAGACCGATGTCGTTCATAAAGGTTTTCCGGGCTTTCTCACTCAGGAAGTGGACATCCTGATATTGCGCCAGTATACGCTGCCATTTCTTTGCGAATTTATGCTCCCTGAGATAGCCGATGGTTTCTGCATTCAGCACATAGGTCCGGTACGGGCGATGCAGTAACGTCAGGAAATTTTGGTGGAACGATTCGTGGCTTTTGGTAATCAGGTTACTGAGCTCCCTTGACGAGATAGAAACAACTATGTTACTGCCGTTATCGTCTTGGCTATCGGATGGTTTGGTGTTTGGCTTTATATCTGGTTTTGGGTTCAGCTTTTTCAAGCGAGTGATTTCGTTTTCCAGAATCTTTATCCGTTCCTGAAGCTGAACAATGTGCTCCTGCTGCTGAGTTATGAAGGCAAGCAGCTTTTCAGTAGAAAGGTTATCAAGCGATGTATTCATGAACCTGAAAGGTAGACTGTAGAGACGGTATTTTCCTCAAAATATTAGTTTTTGAGGACATACCGGGTTTGCTAATTATTAGCACCAATTTATTGCACTAACTCTTCAAGCCAGTCAGGGTTGTTGTCGTCCAGTTCTGACTCTGTCGAGAAGAAATCAAAATCCGGATTCCAAAAATCAATGTCGTTTAGTCCAGGAGGATCTTTTTTTCGGTTTTCAAAGGCTATAAGCCATGCGTTGTGTGTCTGTTCATTCACATCATGATGGTCGATTTTTTCGAGAACACTCGTTAATTGCGTAGTCGTCATTCTTCCCCGATAAGGTTCCAGTACTTCAAGTTCTGCATTTCCCAACACCTGAAAACAATTCAGCTCTTTCATCGCAGTTTCAAAGGTAGCCTGCGGCCCCTGGACGCTGCTGTTGGAAACCTGGTCTGGAGTTGGCGTGATTGCCCGGGGTCGTGGCTGAGCGATTGCTGTTACTGCTGGTGTTTTTGTTGCCTCAATCTGTTCCAACTTTGCAGCCACCGCGTTTTTAACGAGGTCTGGAACAACGCCGTCTTTATCACCCCGGATCACCGGGCTGAGTGCCGTGCATAAATCGGCGGTTAGCTGGCCGTTGCTGGCATAGTGGGCCAGAGATGACCAGACCGCAGGCTTTAATGGTAAGTTGGATTTGATGATAGTAATAATCAGAGACAGTGGCAGCAGTGGTGCTGTTTTATTATGCTCGGCTTTCCTGGTCTCTTTGGCTCTTTCTTGCATTTGAGCTAATTTATCCTCAAGCCTGATCGCATAGTGATCGCGCTTGTCCTGAGGCTTTTCATACCATTGTTCTGTGAATTCGGTTGCCTTGAAAAAGGCGGTCAACTGTTCCAATGTCCAGTTCTTTATGACAAAACCGGTATCAGTGAGGGTAAACTCTGGCTTTTGGAGTACAACCGTTTTGCCATCGAGGGGTATGACCGTGAGCCTTTGCTTCTTGAATTGATACTCTGTTTGTTGCAGCTCAAACAACATGGCAGTAATAAAGTGCCACAGGCGTTCCTGTCCCGTCATGGTGTGATCACCATCGACAATCACCCTTCTTTTATCAACACTGGTCACTCGGGTTGAAAAACAGAGAGCGGGTATCTTCTCGTGTCCCGGTAGATAGTGATTTGTCAGCAGCATTCCTTCCAGCAACCGTTGCTGAATCGTTACCTCAGGAGCGGTTTCAGGTGTAGCCTGATAGTCAAGACAGGCATCCATGAATTGCTGCATTTTTTGTGGCCCGAGTACCCGGTGTGACCGGTACCATTGTGAGAGGGTGGGCACGGTCTTGAATAGCTCGTCCATCTTGTCAGCGTTTGAGCGGTTATCCACGGACTGTGGCCAGAGAATCTCCAGCATCATGCGTTTAGACAGCGTGTACTCAAGTCGCTGCTCAAGCTGTTGGCGGAGTGGTTTTAATGCATCCCACTGCGCATGGGTTGGGGCAGGCTTCAGGTTTCTGCACAGTTCAAGGTATTCCAGCCTCTCAGGTTCCGGGAACTGCGTTAGTGCATGTTTCGTTAAAGCCAGTGGTGCAGGAATGGATAATGCCTTGGTGAGTGCCTCTTTATAGCGTGGATTTTCACGATGCATTGCAATCCAGAACCGGATGCCAGGTCCTCCATGGATAGCCAGTATCGGCAGCAAGGATTTCAATGCAGCAAGAACAGCCACTCCTTCATTTTGTGAGCTTTTGTGGGCAGCCAGATATTGTTGAAATTCTGTAATTTCCATGTGCCATTTTGCGGGAGCAGAGAAGAACAGCGCCAGTGCTTTCATTTGACTTGATTCTAAAAGATCATCATCGTCATCACTGCTGTCCTCTCCAATGTCCGTAGGATAACCATGCTGTTTAAGGTATTGGCGGAGTATGTTCTCCGTGTCAGTCAGTTTTTCTACTGAGGGCAAACCAAATGCTGGAAATAGGCGGCAAGCAACTTTAAGCAAATTCTTCTGATTATCAGAAGGTAACCAGTTAACAAAGGCTTCCACCTTCACTTTGTCGGGCAAGCCCCTACTGCTCATCATGGAGGAAAAGACCCGCAGCAGTTCCAGGCTGAATTCGCCGTTCACCTGCCAGCACTCCCACGCTTTGAGCGCTTCCACCTTCGCTTTGTCGGGCAAGCCTTTGCCATGACACATGGAGGAAAAGGCCCGCAGGAGTTCCAGGCTGAATTCGCCGTTCACCTGCCAGCACTCCCACGCTTTGAGCGCTTCCACCTTCGCTTTGTCGGGCAGGCCCCTAGTGCTCATCATGGAGGAAAAGGCCCGCAGCAGTTCCAGGCTGAATTCGCCGTTCACCTGCCAGCACTCCCACGCTTTGAGCGCTCCCACCTTCGCTTTGTCGGGCAAGCCCCTACGGCTCATCATGGAGGAAAAGGCCCGCAGCAGTTCCAGGCTGAATTCGCCGTTCACCTGCCAGCACTCCCACGCTACGCACGCTTCCACCTTCGCTTTGTCGGGCAAGCCTTTGCCATTACACATGGAGGAAAAGGCCTTCAGCAGTTCCAGGCTGAATTTGCCGTTCACCTGCCAGCATTCCCACGCTTTGAGCGCTTCCACCTTCGCTTTGTCGGGCAAGCCCCTACTGCTCATCATGGAGGAAAAGGCCCGCAGCAGTTCCAGGCTGAATTCGCCGTTCACCTGCCAGCACTCCCACGCCACGCACGCTTCCACCTTCGCTTTGTCGGGCAAGCCTTTGCCATGACACATGGAGGAAAAGGCCCGCAGCAGTTCCAGGCTGAATTCGCCGTTCACCTGCCAGCACTCCCAAGCTTTGAGCGCTTCCACCTTCGCTTTGTCAGGCAAGCCTTTGCCATTACACATGGAGGAAAAGGCCCGCAGCAGTTCCAGGCTGAATTCGCCGTTCACCTGCCAGCACTCCCACGCTTTGAGCGCTTCCACCTTCGCTTTGTCGGGCAAGCCTTTGCCATTACACATGGAGGAAAAGGCCCGCAGCAGTTCCAGGCTGAATTCGCCGTTCACCTGCCAGCACTCCCACGCTTTGAGCGCTTCCACCTTCGCTTTGTCGGGCAAGCCCCTACTGCTCATCATGGAGGAAAAGGCCCGCAGCAGTTCCAGGCTGAATTCGCCGTTCACCTGCCAGCACTCCCATGCTTTGAACGCTTCCACCTTTGCTTTGTCGGGCAAACCTTTGCCATTACACATGGAGGAAAAGGCCCGCAGCAGTTCCAGGCTGAATTCGCCGTTCACCTGCCAGCACTCCCACGCTTTGAGCGCTTCCACCTTCGCTTTGTCGGGCAAGCCTTTGCCATTACACATGGAGGTAATCTGTTTCAAGCATGGGTTAGCAGCAACCGCCTGAATGTTTTCCTCGCTTTCTTCTGCAAACTTCTTTATCTGAGTCTTACAGCTGAGCATGCTGGTAAGGCAGCTGGTATTGGTAATCTGCCGGGTATTTACCGCTAAAAAGAACGTGTTGGCCTTAGCAAAATAGTCTGTGAAAATCGGAGCTTCATTAACAATGCTGAAGCTTTTTAACCTGGAAAAGAGCGAATGAGCGGGCGGCTTCCCCCTGTCTCGCGATAATTGGATTTTCCTGTCATTGAGGGTTTTCAGCAGTATCCCGGCATTCTTTAGTACTGCTTGTATTTCTTGATTATTTAAATGTGTTCGTAGTTCATTTTGCTGGCTTACAGAAAATTCTGAAATTAACGTATCAGGGGCAATTGCTGCAGTGAGCGGTACCTCCTCCATTGGTTCAGGCATGTCCTGCACCGTAGCTGAGGTGGACTCATTGCCAGTTAACGTTATCTGGCCGCTTGCTGTGGGTAGATTTCTTGATTCGGGCCGGACCACGGCTATAGGACGGGAATCTTCGGGCGCTATGGCTGGTTCGGTCTCCATCGGCTCCGGATGACCCTGAACCAATGTACAAGGAGAGCACGCAATGCTGTTGCTGTTGCTGTTGCTGTTGGCAGTAACACGTCTGGGCTTTATGGGTGGAGTGATCCCGCATTCAGGTTGCTGTTGATGCGGAGGGAAGATTCCGGTACCCGTTGTTGTCTGTTCCACCTGGTAACCTGCCATGATTCGCTTTCTTTTGCGTTTTCGGCTGGTTGTCGGCTTGTCCTTTCCTGATTCAGTAAATGTTAACGGGGATACCGTATCTGCGGTTGCCGAGGAGGAAGGTGAGTGCATGGCTTATATCAAGTTTTTTTCCAGTAGGTGAATCGTCCGGGGATAACAGCAATAAGCAGGTAATAGTTTGCTTCCATATATTCTGACCTAATCAGTAAATAGTTCCATACCCTGGTTTCCGGGGCTTTAGGCTGACTACATCTTCATTCATGATTTGCTGGAAAAAGTATTTAAAACCAAACTTCTGCCAACTTATTGATATTTTCCTGAAATCGGTCGTCCAAGGATCAACAGATACTCAGTAATACCATCATGCTGCCTATGCAATGCCAGATTAAGAACCTGAACCACCCTGGCCTGGTTGCTGGAATGTGTTGGGAACTAAAGATAGCTGAATATATCGATGCGCGTATACCAAATGTTTGAGCAATTTCAAACACCCATTAATTAAACTGCCAATTTTTGGTCGACGGATATTCAGCGCGGGTTTGCTAATTATTAGCACCAATTTATTGCACTAACTCTTCAAGCCAGTCAGGGTTGTTGTCGTCCAGTTCTGACTCTGTCGACAAGAAATCAAAATCCGGATTCCAAAAATCAATGTCGTTTAGTCCAAGAGGATCTTTTTTTCGGTTTTCAAAGGCTATAAGCCAAGCGTTGTGTGTCTGCTCATTCACATCATGATGGTCAATTTTTTCGAGAACATTCGTTAATTGCGTAGTCGTCATTCTTCCCCGATAAGGTTCCAGTATTTCAAGTTCTGCATTGCCCAACACCTGAAAACAATTCAGCTCTTTCATCGCAGTTTCAAAGGTAGCCTGCGGCCCCTGGACGCTACTGTTGGAAGCCTGGTCTGGAGTTGGCGTGATTGCCCGGGGTCGTGGCTGAGCGATTGCTGTTACTACTGGTGTTTTTGTTGCCTCAATCTGTTCCAACTTTGCAGCCACCGCATTTTTAACGAGGTCTGGAACAACGCCGTCTTTATCACCCCGGATCACCGGGCTGAGTGCCGTGCATAAACCGGCGGTTAGCTGGCCGTTGCTGGCATAGTGGGCCAGAGATGACCAGACAGCAGGCTTTAATGGTAAGTTGGATTTGATGATAGTAATAATCAGAGACAGTGGCAGCAGTGGTGCTGTTTTATTATGCTCGGCTTTCCTGGTCTCTTTGGCTCTTTCTTGCATTTGAGCTAATTTATCCTCAAGCCTGATCGCATAGTGATCGCGCTTGTCCTTAGGCTTTTCATACCATTGTTCTGTGAATTCGGTTGCCTTGAAAAAGGCGGTCAACTGTTCCAATGTCCAGTTCTTTATGACAAAACCGGTATCAGTGAGGGTAAACTCTGGTTTTTTGAGTACGACCGTTTCGCCATCGAGGGGTATGACAGTGAGCCTTTGCTTCTTGAATTGATACTCTGTTTGTTGCAGCTCAAACAACATGGCAGTAATAAAGTGCCACAGGCGTTCCTGTCCCGTTATGGTGTGATCACCATCGACAATCACCCTTCTTTTATCAACACTGGTCACTCGGGTTGAAAAACAGAGAGCGGGTATCTTCTCGTGTCCCGGTAGATAGTGATTTGTCAGCAGCATTCCTTCCAGCAACCGTTGCTGAATCGTTACCTCAGGAGCGGTTTCAGGTGTAGCCTGATAGTCAAGACAGGCATCCATGAATTGCTGCATTTTTTGTGGCCCGAGTACCCGGTGTGACCGGTACCATTGTGAGAGGGTGGGCACGGTCTTGAATAGCTCGTCCATCTTGTCAGCGTATTTTGAGCGGTTATCCACGGACTGTGGCCAGAGAATCTCCAGCATCATGCGTTTAGACAGCGTGTACTCAAGTCGCTGCTCAAGCTGTTGGCGGAGTGGTTTTAATGCATCCCACTGCGCATGGGTTGGGGCAGGCTTCAGGTTTCTGCACAGTTCAAGGTATTCCAGTCTCTCAGGTTCCGGGAACTGCATTAGTGCATGTTTCGTTAAAGCCAGTGGTGCAGGAATGGATAATGCCTTGGTGAGCGCCTCTTTATAGCGTGGATTTTCACGATGCATTGCAATCCAGAACCGGATGCCAGGTCCTCCATGGATAGCCAGTATCGGCAGCAAGGATTTCAATGCAGCAAGAACAGCCACTCTTTCATTTTGGGGGCTTTTGTGGGCAGCCAGATATTGTTGAAATTCTGTAATTTCCATGTGCCATTTTGCGGGAGCAGAGAAGAACAGCGCCAGTGCTTTCATTTGACTTGATTCTAAAAGATCATCATCGTCATCACTGCTGTCGTCTCCAATGTCCGTAGGATAACCATGCTGTTTAAGGCATTGGCGGAGTATGTTCTCCTTTTCAGTCAGTTTTTCTCCTGAGGGCAAACCAAAGGCTGTAAATAGGCGGCAAGCAACTTTAAGCAAATTCTTCTGATTATCAGAAGGTAGCCAGTTAACAAAGGCTTCCACCTTCGCTTTGTCGGGCAAGCCTTTGCCATTACACATGGAGGAAAAGGCCCGCAGCAGTTCCAGGCTGAATTCGCCGTTCACCTGCCAGCACTCCCACGCTTTGAGCGCTTCCACCTTCGCTTTGTCGGGCAAGCCTTTGCTCACATGGAGGAAAAGGCCCGCAGCAGTTCCAGGCTGAATTCGCCGTTCACCTGCCAGCACTCCCACGCGAGCGCTTCCACCTTCGCTTTGTCGGGCAAGCCTTTGCCATTACACATGGAGGAAAAGGCCCGCAGCAGTTCCAGGCTGAATTCGCCGTTCACCTGCCAGCACTCCCACGCTTTGAGCGCTTCCACCTTCGCTTTGTCGGGCAAGCCTTTGCCATACACATGGAGGAAAAGGCCCGCAGCAGTTCCAGGCTGAATTCGCCGTTCACCTGCCAGCACTCCCACGCTTTGAGCGCTTCCACCTTCGCTTTGTCGGGCAAGCCTTTGCCATTACACATGGAGGAAAAGGCCCGCAGCAGTTCCAGGCTGAATTCGCCGTTCACCTGCCAGCACTCCCACGCTTTGAGCGCTTCCACCTTCGCTTTGTCGGGCAAGCCTTTGCCATTACACATGGAGGAAAAGGCCCGCAGCAGTTCCAGGCTGAATTCGCCGTTCACCTGCCAGCACTCCCACGCTTTGAGCGCTTCCACCTTCGCTTTGTCGGGCAAGCCTTTGCCATGACACATGGAGGAAAAGGCCCGCAGCAGTTCCAGGCTGAATTCGCCGTTCACCTGCCAGCACTCCACGCTTTGAGCGCTTCCACCTTCGCTTTGTCGGGCAAGCCTTTGCCATGACACATGGAGGAAAAGGCCGCAGCAGTTCCAGGCTGAATTCGCCGTTCACCTGCCAGCACTCCCACGCTTTGAGCGCTTCCACCTTCGCTTTGTCGGGCAAGCCTACTGACACATGGAGGAAAAGGCCCGCAGCAGTTCCAGGCTGAATTCGCCGTTCACCTGCCAGCACTCCCACGCTTTGAGCGCTTCCACCTTCGCTTTGTCGGGCAAGCCTTTGCCATACACATGGAGGAAAAGGCTCGCAGCAGTTCCAGGCTGAATTCCGTTCACTGCCAGCACTCCACGCTTTGAGCGCTTCCACCTTCGCTTTGTCGGGCAAGCCCCTACTGCTCATCATGGAGGAAAAGGCCCGCAGCAGTTCCAGGCTGAATTCGCCGTTCACCTGCCAGCACTCCCACGCTTTGAGCGCTTCCACCTTCGCTTTGTCGGGCAAGCCTTTGCCATGACACATGGAGGAAAAGGCCCGCAGCAGTTCCAGGCTGAATTCGCCGTTCACCTGCCAGCACTCCCACGCTTTGAGCGCTTCCACCTTTGCTTTGTCGGGAAAGCCCCTGCTGCTCATCATGGAGGAAAAGGCCCGCAGTAGTTCCAGGCTGAATTCGCCGTTCACCTGCCAGCACTCCCACGCTTTGAGCGCTTCCACCTTCGCTTTGTCGGGCAAGCCTTTGCCATGACACATGGAGGAAAAGGCCCGCAGCAGTTCCAGGCTGAATTCGCCGTTCACCTGCCAGCACTCCCACGCCACGCACGCTTCCACTTTCGCTTTGTCGGGCAAGCCTTTGCCATTACACATGGAGGCAATCTGTTTCAAGCATGGGTTAGCAGCAACCGCCTGAATGTTTTCCTCGCTTTCTTCTGCAAACTTCTTTATCTGACTCTTCAAGCTGAGCATGCTGGTAAGGCAGCTGGTATTGGTAATCTGCCGGGTATTTACCGCTAAAAAGAACGTGTTGGCTTTAGCAAAATAGTCTGTGAAAATCGGAGCTTCATTAACAATGCTGAAGCTTTTTAACCTGGAAAAGAGCGAATGTGCGGGCGGCTTCCCCCTGTCTCGCGATAATTGGATTTTCCTGTCATTGAGGGTTTTCAGCAGTATCCCGGCATTCTTTAGTACTGTTTGTATTTCTTGATTATTTAAATGTGTTCGTAGTTCATTTTGCTGGCTTACAGAAAATTCTGAAATTAACGTATCAGGGGTAATTGCTGCAGTGAGCGGTACCTCCTCCATTGGTTCAGGCATGTCCTGCACCGTAGCTGAGGTGGACTCATTGCCAGTTAAGGTTATCTGGCCGCTTGCTGTGGGTAGATTTCTTGATTCGGGCCGGACCACGGCTACAGGGCGGGAGTCTTCGGGCGCTATGGCTGGTTCGGTCTCCATCGGCTCCGGTTGACCCTGAATCAATGTACAAGGAGAGCACGCAATGCTGTTGCTGTTGCTGTTGCTGTTGGCAGTAACACGTCTGGGCTTTATGGGTGGAGTGATCCCGCATTCAGGTTGCTGTTGATGCGGAGGGAAGATTCCGGTACCCGTTGTTGTCTGTTCCACCTGGTAACCTGCCATGATTCGCTTTCTTTTGCGTTTTCGGCTGGTTGTCGGCTTGTCCTTTCCTGATTCAGTAAATGTTAACGGGGATACCGTATCTGCGGTTGCCGAGGAGGAAGGTGAGTGCATGGCTTATATCAAGTTTTTTTCCAGTAGGTGAATCGTCCGGGGATAACAGCAATAAGCAGGTAATAGTTTGCTTCCATATATTCTGACCTAATCAGTAAATAGTTCCATACCCTGGTTTCCGGGGCTTTAGGCTGACTACATCTTCATTCATGATTTGCTGGAAAAAAATATTTAAAACCAAACTTCTGCCAACTTATTGATATTTTCCTGAAATCGGTCGTCCAAGGATCAACAGATACTCAGTAATACCATCATGCTGCCTATGCAATGCCAGATTAAGAACCTGAACCACCCTGGCCTGGTTGCTGGAATGTGTTGGGAACTAAAGATAGCTGAATATATCGATGCGCGTATACCAAATGTTTGAGCAATTTCAAACACCCATTAATTAAACTGCCAATTTTTGGTCGACGGATATTCAGCGCGGGTTTGCTAATTATTAGCACCAATTTATTGCACTAACTCTTCAAGCCAGTCAGGGTTGTTGTCGTCCAGTTCTGACTCTGTCGACAAGAAATCAAAATCCGGATTCCAAAAATCAATGTCGTTTAGTCCAAGAGGATCTTTTTTTCGGTTTTCAAAGGCTATAAGCCAAGCGTTGTGTGTCTGCTCATTCACATCATGATGGTCAATTTTTTCGAGAACATTCGTTAATTGCGTAGTCGTCATTCTTCCCCGATAAGGTTCCAGTATTTCAAGTTCTGCATTGCCCAACACCTGAAAACAATTCAGCTCTTTCATCGCAGTTTCAAAGGTAGCCTGCGGCCCCTGGATGTTACTGTTGGAAACCTGGTCTGGAGTTGGCGTGATTGCCCGAGGTCGTGGCTGAGGGATTGCTGTTACTACTGGTGTTTTTGTTGCCTCAATCTGTTCCAACTTTGTAGCCACCGCGTTTTTAACGAGGTCTGGAACAACGCCGTCTTTATCACCCCGGATCACCGGGCTGAGTGCCGTGCATAAATCGGCGGTTAGCTGGCCGTTGCTGGCATAGTGGGCCAGAGATGACCAGACCGCAGGCTTTAATGGTAAGTTGGATTTGATGATAGTAATAATCAGAGACAGTGGCAGCAGTGGTGCTGTTTTTTTATGCCCGGCTTTCCTGGTCTCTTTGGCTCTTTCTTTCATTTGAGCTAATTTATCCTCAAGCCTGATCGCATAGTGATCGCGCTTGTCCTGAGGCTTTTCATACCATTGTTCTGTGAATTCGGTTGCCTTGAAAAAGGCGGTCAACTGTTCCAATGTCCAGTTCTTTATGACAAAACCGGTATCAGTGAGGGTGAACTCTGGCTTTTGGAGTACAACCGTTTCGCCATCGAGGGGTATGACCGTGAGCCTTTGCTTCTTGAATTGATACTCTGTTTGTTGCAGCTCAAACAACATGGCTGTAATAAAGTGCCACAGGCGTTCCTGTCCCGTCATGGTGTGATCACCATCGACAATCACCCTTCTTTTATCATCACTGGCCACTCGGGTTGAAAAACAGAGAGCGGGTATCTTCTCGTGTCCCGGTAGATAGTGGTTTGTCAGCAGCATTCCTTCCAGCAACCGTTGCTGAATCGTTACCCCGGGAGCGGTTTCAGGTGTAGCCTGATAGTCAAGACAGGCATCCATGAATTGCTGCATTTTTTGTGGCCCGAGTACCCGGTGTGACCGGTACCATTGTGAGAGGGTGGGCACGGTCTTGAATAGCTCGTCCATCTTGTCAGCGTATTTTGAGCGGTTATCCACGGACTGTGGCCAGAGAATCTCCAGCATCATGCGTTTAGACAGCGTGTACTCAAGTCGCTGCTCAAGCTGTTGGCGGAGTGGTTTTAATGCATCCCACTGCGCATGGGTTGGGGCAGGCTTCAGGTTTCTGCACAGTTCAAGGTATTCCAGCCTCTCAGGTTCCGGGAACTGCGTTAGTGCATGTTTCGTTAAAGCCAGTGGTGCAGGAATGGATAATGCCATGGTGAGTGCCTCTTTATAGCGTGGATTTTCACGATGCATTGCAATCCAGAACCGGATGCCAGGTCCTCCATGGATAGCCAGTATCGGCAGCAAGGATTTCAACGCAGCAAGAACAGTCGCTCTTTCATTTTGGGGGCTTTTGTGGGCAGCCAGATATTGTTGAAATTCTGTAATTTCCATGTGCCATTTTGCAGGAGCAGAGAAGAACAGAGCCAGTGCTTTCATTTGACTTGATTCTAAAAGATCGTCATCGTCATCACTGCTGTCGTCTCCAATGCCCGTAGGATAACCATGCTGTTTAAGGCATTGGCGGAGTATTTGCTCCTTGTCAGTCAGTTTTTCTCCTGAGGGCAAACCAAAGGCTGGAAATAGGCGGCAAGCAACTTTAAGCAAATTCTTCTGATTATCAGAAGGTAGCCAGCCAACAAAGGCTTCCATCTTCGCTTTGTCGGGCAAGCCTTTGCCATTACACATGGAGGAAAAGGCCCGCAGCAGTTCCAGGCTGAATTTGCCGTTCACCTGCCAGCACTCCCACGCTTTGAACGCTTCCACCTTCGCTTTGTCGGGCAAGCCTTTGCCATTACACATGGAGGAAAAGGCCCGCAGCAGTTTCAGGCTGAATTCGCCGTTCACCTGCCAGCACTCCCATGCTTTGAGCGCTTCCACCTTCGCTTTGTCGGGTAAGCCTTTGCCATTACACATGGAGGAAAAGGCCCGCAGCAGCTCCAGGCTGAATTCGCCGTTCACCTGCCAGCACTCCCACGCTTTCAGTGCTTCCACCTTCGCTTTGTCGGGCAAGCCTTTGCCATGACACATGGAGGAAAAGGCCCGCAGCAGTTCCAGGCTGAATTCGCCGTTCACCTGCCAGCACTCCCACGCTTTGAGCGCTTCCACCTTCGCTTTGTCGGGCAAGCCTTTGCCATGACACATGGAGGAAAAGGCCCGCAGCAGTTCCAGGCTGAATTCGCCGTTCACCTGCCAGCACTCCCACGCTTTGAGCGCTTCCACCTTCGCTTTGTCGGGTAAGCCTTTGCCATACACATGGAGGAAAAGGCCCGCAGCAGTTCCAGGCTGAATTCGCCGTTCACCTGCCAGCACTCCCACGCTTTGAGCGCTTCCACCTTTGCTTTGTCGGGCAAGCCCTTGCTCATCATGGAGGAAAAGGCCCGCAGCAGTTCCAGGCTGAATTCGCCGTTCACCTGCCAGCACTCCCACGCTTTGAGCGCTTCCACCTTCGCTTTGTCGGGCAAGCCTTTGCCATGACACATGGAGGAAAAGGCCCGCAGCAGTTCCAGGCTGAATTCGCCGTTCACCTGCCAGCACTCCCACGCTTTGAGCGCTTCCACCTTCGCTTTGTCGGGCAAGCCTTTGCCATGACACATGGAGGAAAAGGCCCGCAGCAGCTCCAGGCTGAATTCACCGTTCACCTGCCAGCACTCCCACGCTTTGAGCGCTTCCACCTTCGCTTTGTCGGGCAAGCCTTTGCCATTACACATGGAGGAAAAGGCCCGCAGCAGTTCCAGGCTGAATTCGCCGTTCACCTGCCAGCACTTCCCACGCTTTGAGCGCTTCCACCTTCGCTTTGTCGGGCAAGCCCCTACTGCTCATCATGGAGGAAAAGGCCCGCAGCAGTTCCAGGCTGAATTCGCCGTTCACCTGCCAGCACTCCCACGCTTTGAACGCTTCCACCTTCGCTTTGTCGGGCAAGCCTTTGCCATGACACATGGAGGAAAAGGCCCGCAGCAGTTCCAGGCTGAATTCGCCGTTCACCTGCCAGCACTCCCACGCTTTGAGCGCTTCCACCTTCGCTTTGTCGGGCAAGCCTTTGCCATTACACATGGAGGAAAAGGCCCGCAGCAGTTCCAGGCTGAATTCGCCGTTCACCTGCCAGCACTCCCACGCTTTGAGCGCTTCCACCTTCGCTTTGTCTGGCAAGCCCCTACGGCTCATCATGGAGGAAAAGGCCCGCAGCAGTTCCAGGCTGAATTCGCCGTTCACCTGCCAGCACTTCCACGCTTTGAGCGCTTCCACCTTCGTTTTGTCGGGCAAGCCCCTACTGCTCATCATGGAGGAAAAGGCCCGCAGCAGTTCCAGGCTGAATTCGCCGTTCAGCTGCCAGCACTCCCACGCTTTGAACGCTTCCACCTTCGCTTTGTCGGGCAAGCCTTTGCCATGACACATGGAGGAAAAGGCCCGCAGCAGTTCCAGGCTGAATTCGCCGTTCACCTGCCAGCACTCCCACGCTTTGAGCGCTTCCACCTTCGCTTTGTCGGGCAAGCCTTTGCCATTACACATGGAGGCAATCTGTTTCAAGCATGGGTTAGCAGCAACCGCCTGAATGTTTTCCTCGCTTTCTTCTGCAAACTTCTTTATCTGAGTCTTACAGCTGAACATGCTGGTAAGGCAGCTGGTATTGGTAATCTGTCGGGTATTTACCGCTAAAAAGAACGTGTTGGCCTTAGCAAAATAGTCTGTGAAAATGGGAGCTTCATTAACAATGCTGAAGCTTTTTAACCTGGAAAAAAGCGAATGAGCGGGCGGCTTCCCCCTGTCTCGCGATAATTGGATTTTCCTGTCATTGAGGGTTTTCAGCAGTATCCCGGCATTCTTTAGTACTGCTTGTATTTCTTGATTATTTAAATGTGTTCGTAGTTCATTTTGCTGGCTTACAGAAAATTCTGAAATTAACGTATCAGGGGTAATTGCTGCAGTGAGCGGTACCTCCTCCATTGGTTCAGGCATGTCCTGCACCGTAGCTGAGGTGGACTCATTGCCAGTTAAGGTTATCTGGCCGCTTGCTGTGGGTAGATTTCTTGATTCGGGCCGGACCACGGCTATAGGACGGGAATCTTCGGGCGCTATGGCTGGTTCGGTCTCCATCGGCTCCGGATGACCCTGAACCAATGTACAAGGAGAGCACGCAATGCTGTTGCTGTTTGGCAGTAACACGTCTGGGCTTTATGGGTGGAGTGATCCCGCATTCAGGTTGCTGTTGATGCGGAGGGAAGATTCCGGTACCCGTTGTTGTCTGTTCCACCTGGTAACCTGCCATGATTCGCTTTCTTTTGCGTTTTCGGCTGGTTGTCGGCTTGTCCTTTCCTGATTCAGTAAATGTTAACGGGGATACCGTATCTGCGGTTGCCGAGGAGGAAGGTGAGTGCATGGCTTATATCAAGTTTTTTTCCAGTAGGTGAATCGTCTGGGGAAAACAGCAATAAGCAGGTAATAGTTTGCTTCCATATATTCTGACCTAATCAGTAAATAGTTCCATACCCTGGTTTCCGGGGCTTTAGGCTGACTACATCTTCATTCATGATTTGCTGGAAAAAATATTTAAAACCAAACTTCTGCCAACTTATTGATATTTTCCTGAAATCGGTCGTCCAAGGATCAACAGATACTCAGTAATACCATCATGCTGCCTATGCAATGCCAGATTAAGAACCTGAACCACCCTGGCCTGGTTGCTGGAATGTGTTGGGAACTAAAGATAGCTGAATATATCGATGCGCGTATACCAAATGTTTGAGCAATTTCAAACACCCATTAATTAAACTGCCAATTTTTGGTCGACGGATATTCAGCGCGGGTTTGCTAATTATTAGCACCAATTTATTGCACTAACTCTTCAAGCCAGTCAGGGTTGTTGTCGTCCAGTTCTGACTCTGTCGACAAGAAATCAAAATCCGGATTCCAAAAATCAATGTCGTTTAGTCCAAGAGGATCTTTTTTTCGGTTTTCAAAGGCTATAAGCCAAGCGTTGTGTGTGTCTGCTCATTCACATCATGATGGTCAATTTTTTCGAGAACATTCGTTAATTGCGTAGTCGTCATTCTTCCCGATAAGGTTCCAGTATTTCAAGTTCTGCATTGCCCAACACCTGAAAACAATTCAGCTCTTTCATCGCAGTTTCAAAGGTAGCCTGCGGCCCCTGGATGTTACTGTTGGAAACCTGGTCTGGAGTTGGCGTGATTGCCCGGGGTCGTGGCTGAGGGATTGCTGTTACTACTGGTGTTTTTGTTGCCTCAATCTGTTCCAACTTTGTAGCCACCGCGTTTTTAACGAGGTCTGGAACAACGCCGTCTTTATCACCCCGGATCACCGGGCTGAGTGCCGTGCATAAACCGGCGGTTAGCTGGCCGTTGCTGGCATAGTGGGCCAGAGATGACCAGACCGCAGGCTTTAATGGTAAGTTGGATTTGATGATAGTAATAATCAGAGACAGTGGCAGCAGTGGTGCTGTTTTTTTATGCCCGGCTTTCCTGGTCTCTTTGGCTCTTTCTTGCATTTGAGCTAATTTATCCTCAAGCCTGATCGCATAGTGATCGCGCTTGTCCTGAGGCTTTTCATACCATTGTTCTGTGAATTCGGTTGCCTTGAAAAAGGCGGTCAACTGTTCCAATGTCCAGTTCTTTATGACAAAACCGGTATCAGTGAGGGTGAACTCTGGCTTTTGGAGTACAACCGTTTCGCCATAGAGGGGTATGACAGTAAGCCTTTGCTTCTTGAATTGATACTCTGTTTGTTGCAGCTCAAACAACATGGCAGTAATAAAGTGCCACAGGCGTTCCTGTCCCGTCATGGTGTGATCACCATCGACAATCACCCTTCTTTTATCAACACTGGTCACTCGGGTTGAAAAACAGAGAGCGGGTATCTTCTCGTGTCCGGGTAGATAGTGCTTTGTCAGCAGCATTCCTTCCAGCAACTGTTGCTGAATCGTTACCCCGGGAGCGGTTTCAGGTGTAGCCTGATAGTCAAGACAGGCATCCATGAATTGCTGCATTTTTTGTGGCCCGAGTACCCGGTGTGACCGGTACCATTGTGAGAGGGTGGGCACGGTCTTGAATAGCTCGTCCATCTTGTCAGCGTATTTTGAGCGGTTATCCACGGACTGTGGCCAGAGAATCTCCAGCATCATGCGTTTAGACAGCGTGTACTCAAGTCGCTGCTCAAGCTGTTGGCGGAGTGGTTTTAATGCATCCCACTGCGCATGGGTTGGGCAGGCTTCAGGTTTCTGCACAGTTCAAGGTATTCCAGCCTCTCAGGTTCCGGGAACTGCGTTAGTGCATGTTTCGTTAAAGCCAGTGGTGCAGGAATGGATAATGCCTTGGTGAGTGCCTCTTTATAGCGTGGATTTTCACGATGCATTGCAATCCAGAACCGGATGCCAGGTCCTCCATGGATAGCCAGTATCGGCAGCAAGGATTTCAATGCAGCAAGAACAGCCACTCCTTCATTTTGTGAGCTTTTGTGGGCAGCCAGATATTGTTGAAATTCTGTAATTTCCATGTGCCATTTTGCGGGAGCAGAGAAGAACAGCGCCAGTGCTTTCATTTGACTTGATTCTAAAAGATCATCATCATCACTGCTGTCGTCTCCAATGTCCGTAGGATAACCATGCTGTTTAAGGCATTGGCGGAGTATGTTCTCCTTTTCAGTCAGTTTTTCTCCTGAGGGCAAACCAAAGGCTGGAAATAGGCGGCAAGCAACTTTAAGCAAATTCTTCTGATTATCAGAAGGTAGCCAGTCAACAAAGGCTTCCACCTTTGCTTTGTCGGGCAAGCCTTTGCCATGACACATGGAAGAAAAGGCCCGCAGCAGTTCCAGGCTGAATTCGCAGTTCACCTGCCAGCACTCCCACGCTATGAGCGCTTCCACCTTCGCTTTGTCGGGCAAGCCTTTGCCATGACACATGGAGGAAAAGGCCCGCAGCAGTTCCAGGCTGAATTCACCGTTCACCTGCCAGCACTCCCACGCTATGAGCGCTTCCACCTTCGCTTTGTCGGGCAAGCCTTTGCCATGACACATGGAGGAAAAGGCCCGCAGCAGTTCCAGGCTGAATTCACCGTTCACCTGCCAGCACTCCCACGCTATGAGCGCTTCCACCTTCGCTTTGTCGGGCAAGCCTTTGCCATGACACATGGAGGAAAAGGCCCGCAGCAGTTCCAGGCTGAATTCGCCGTTCACCTGCCAGCACTCCCACGCTTTGAGCGCTTCCACCTTCGCTTTGTCGGGCAAGCCTTTGCCATGACACATGGAGGAAAAGGCCCGCAGCAGTTCCAGGCTGAATTCGCCGTTTACCTGCCAGCACTCCCACGTTTTGAGCGCTTCCACCTTCGCTTTGTCGGGCAAGCCTTTGCCATTACACATGGAGGAAAAGGCCCGCAGCAGTTCCAGGCTGAATTCGCCGTTCACCTGCCAGCACTCCCACGCTTTGAGCGCTTCCACCTTCGCTTTGTCGGGCAAGCCCCTACGGCTCATCATGGAGGAAAAGGCCCGCAGCAGTTCCAGGCTGAATTCGCCGTTCACCTGCCAGCACTCCCACGCTTTGAGCGCTTCCACCTTCGCTTTGTCAGGCAAGCCTTTGCCATGACACATGGAGGAAAAGGTCCGCAGCAGTTCCAGGCTGAATTCGCCGTTCACCTGCCAGCACTCCCACGCTTTGAACGCTTCCACCTTCGCTTTGCCGGGCAAGCCTTTGCCATGACACATGGAGGAAAAGGCCCGCAGCAGCTCCAGGCTGAATTCGCCGTTCACCTGCCAGCACTCCCACGCTTTGAGCACTTCCACCTTCGCTTTGTCGGGTAAGCCTTTGCCATTACACATGGAGGAAAAGGCCCTCAGCAGTTCCAGGCTGAATTTGCCGTTCACCTGCCAGCACTCCCACGCTTTGAACGCTTCCACCTTCGCTTTGTCGGGCAAGCCTTTGCCATTACACATGGAGGAAAAGGCCCGCAGCAGTTTCAGGCTGAATTCGCCGTTCACCTGCCAGCACTCCCATGCTTTGAGCGCTTCCACCTTCGCTTTGTCGGGCAAGCCTTTGCCATTACACATGGAGGAAAAGGCCCGCAGCAGTTCCAGGCTGAATTCGCCGTTCACCTGCCAGCACTCCCACGCTTTGAGCGCTTCCACCTTCGCTTTGTCGGGCAAGCCCCTATGGCTCATCATGGAGGAAAAGGCCCGCAGCAGTTCCAGGCTGAATTCGCCGTTCACTTGCCAGCACTCCCACGCTTTGAGCGCTTCCACCTTTGCTTTGTCGGGAAAGCCCCTGCTGCTCATCATGGAGGAAAAGGCCCGCAGCAGTTCCAGGCTGAATTCGCCGTTCACCTGCCAGCACTCCCACGCCACGCACGCTTCCACCTTCGCTTTGTCGGGCAAGCCTTTGCCATACACATGGAGGAAAAGGCCCGCAGCAGTTCCAGGCTGAATTCGCCGTTCACCTGCCAGCACTCCCACGCCACGCACGCTTCCACCTTCGCTTTGTCGGGCAAGCCTTTGCCATTACACATGGAGGTAATCTGTTTCAAGCATGGGTTAGCAGCAACCGCCTGAATGTTTTTCTCGCTTTCTTCTGCAAACTTCTTTATCTGAGTCTTCCATCTGAGCATGCTGGTAAGGCAGCTGGTATTGGTAATCTGCCGGGTATTTACTGCTAAAAAGAACGTGTTGGCCTTAGCAAAATAGTCGGTGAAAATCGGAGCTTCATTAACAATGCTGAAGCTTTTTAACTTGGAAAAAAGCGAATGAGCGGGCGGCTTCCCCCTGTCTCGCGATAATTGGATTTTCCTGTCATTGAGGGTTTTCAGCAGGATCCCGGCATTCTTTAGTACTGCTTGTATTTCTTGATTATTTAAATGTGTTCGTAGTTCATTTTGCTGGCTTACAGAAAATTCTGAAATTAACGTATCAGGGGTAATTGCTGCAGTGAGCGGTACCTCCTCCATTGGTTCAGGCATGTCCTGCACCGTAGCTGAGGTGGACTCATTGCCAGTTAACGTTATCTGGCCGCTTGCAGTGGGTAGATTTCTTGATTGGGGCCGGACCACGGCATAGGGCGGGAATCTTCGGGCGCTATGGCTGGTTCGGTCTCCATCGGCTCCGGATGACCCTGAATCAATGTACAAGGAGAGCACGCAATGCTGTTGCTGTTGCGCAGTAACACGCCTGGGCTTTATGGGTGGAGTGTCCCGCATTCAGGTTGCTGTTGATGCGGAGGGAAGTTCCGGTACCCGTTGTTGTCTGTTTCACCTGGTAACCTGCCATGATTCGCTTTCTTTTGCGTTTTCGGCTGGTTGTCGGCTTGTCCTTTCCTGATTCAGTAAATGTTAACGGGGATACCGTATCTGCGGTTGCCGAGGAGGAAGGTGAGTGCATGGCTTATATCAAGTTTTTTTCCAGTAGGTGAATCGTCGGGGATAACAGCAATAAGCAGGTAATAGTTTGCTTCCATATATTCTGACCTAATCAGTAAATAGTTCCATACCCTGGTTTCCGGGGCTTTAGGCTGACTACATCTTCATTCATGATTTGCTGGAAAAAATATTTAAAACCAAACTTCTGCCAACTTATTGATATTTTCCTGAAATCGGTCGTCCAAGGATCAACAGATACTCAGTAATACCATCATGCTGCCTATGCAATGCCAGATTAAGAACCTGAACCACCCTGGCCTGGTTGCTGGAATGTGTTGGGAACTAAAGATAGCTGAATATATCGATGCGCGTATACCAAATGTTTGAGCAATTTCAAACACCCATTAATTAAACTGCCAATTTTTGGTCGACGGATATTCAGCGCGGGTTTGCTAATTATTAGCACCAATTTATTGCACTAACTCTTCAAGCCAGTCAGGGTTGTTGTCGTCCAGTTCTGACTCTGTGGACAAGAAATCAAAATCCGGATTCCAAAAATCAATGTCGTTTAGTCCAAGAGGATCTTTTTTTCGGTTTTCAAAGGCTATAAGCCAAGCGTTGTGTGTCTGTTCATTCACATCATGATGGTCGATTTTTTCGAGAACACTCGTTAATTGCGTAGTCGTCATTCTTTCCCGATAAGGTTCCAGTATTTCAAGTTCTGCATTTCCCAACACCTGAAAACAATTCAGCTCTTTCATCGCAGTTTCAAAGGTAGCCTGCGGCCCCTGGATGCTACTGTTGGAAATCTGGTTTGGAGTTGGCGTGATTGCCCGGGGTCGTGGCTGAGGGATTGCTGTTACTACTGGTGTTTTTGTTGCCTCAATCTGTTCCAACTTTGCAGCCACCGCATTTTTAACGAGGTCTGGAACAACGCCGTCTTTATCACCCCGGATCACCGGGGTGAGTGCCGTGCATAAACCGGCGGTTAGCTGGCCGTTGCTGGCATAGTGGGCCAGAGATGACCAGACCGCAGGCTTTAATGGTAAGTTGGATTTGATGATAGTAATAATCAGAGACAGTGGCAGCAGTGGTGCTGTTTTTTTATGCTCGGCTTTCCTGGTCTCTTTGGCTCTTTCTTTCATTTGAGCTAATTTATCCTCAAGCCTGATCGCATAGTGATCGCGCTTGTCCTGAGGCTTTTCATACCATTGTTCTGTGAATTCGGTTGCCTTGAAAAAGGCGGTCAACTGGTCCAATGTCCAGTTCTTTATGACAAAACCGGTATCAGTGAGGGTAAACTCTGGCTTTTGGAGTACAACCGTTTCGCCATAGAGGGGTATGACAGTAAGCCTTTGCTTCTTGAATTGATACTCTGTTTGTTGCAGCTCAAACAACATGGCAGTAATAAAGTGCCACAGGCGTTCCTGTCCCGTCATGGTGTGATCACCATCGACAATCACCCTTCTTTTATCAACACTGGTCACTCGGGTTGAAAAACAGAGAGCGGGTATCTTCTCGTGTCCCGGTAGATAGTGTTTGTCAGCAGCATTCCTTCCAGCAACCGTTGCTGAATCGTTACCCCGGGAGCGGTTTCAGGTGTAGCCTGATAGTCAAGACAGGCATCCATGAATTGCTGCATTTTTTGTGGCCCGAGTACCCGGTGTGACCGGTACCATTGTGAGAGGGTGGGCACGGTCTTGAATAGCTCGTCCATCTTGTCAGCGTATTTTGAGCGGTTATCCACGGACTGTGGCCAGAGAATCTCCAGCATCATGCGTTTAGACAGCGTGTACTCAAGTCGCTGCTCAAGCTGTTGGCGGAGTGGTTTTAATGCATTCCACTGCGCATGGGTTGGTGCAGGCTTCAGGTTTCTGCACAGTTCAAGGTATTCCAGCCTCTCAGGTTCCGGGAACTGCGTTAGTGCATGTTTCGTTAAAGCCAGTGGTGCAGGAATGGATAATGCCTTGGTGAGTGCCTCTTTATAGCGTGGATTTTCACGATGCATTGCAATCCAGAACCGGATGCCAGGTCCTCCATGGATAGCCAGTATCGGCAGCAAGGATTCCAACGCAGCAAGAACAGCCACTCTTTCATTTTGGGGGCTTTTGTGGGCAGCCAGATATTGTTGAAATTCTGTAATTTCCATGTGCCATTTTGCGGGAGCAGAGAAGAACAAAGTCAGTGCTTTCATTTGACTTGATTCTAAAAGATCATCATCGTCATCACTGCTGTCGTCTCCAATGTCCGTAGGATAAGCATGCTGTTTAAGGCATTGGCGGAGTATTTGCTCCTTATCAGTCAGTTTTTCTCCTGAGGGCAAACCAAAGGCTGGAAATAGGCGGCAAGCAACTTTAAGCAAATTCTTCTGATTATCAGAAGGTAGCCAGCCAACAAAGGCTTCCATCTTCGCTTTGTCGGGCAAGCCTTTGCCATTACACATGGAGGAAAAGGCCCGCAGCAGTTCCAGGCTGAATTTGCCGTTCACCTGCCAGCACTCCCACGCTATGAGCGCTTCCACCTTCGCTTTGTCGGGCAAGCCTTTGCCATGACACATGGAGGAAAAGGCCCGCAGCAGTTCCAGGCTGAATTCGCCGTTCACCTGCCAGCACTCCCACGCTTTGAGCGCTTCCACCTTCGCTTTGTCGGGTAAGCCTTTGCCATTACACATGGAGGAAAAGGCGCAGCAGTTCCAGGCTGAATTCGCCGTTCACCTGCCAGCACTCCCACGCTTTGAGCGCTTCACCTTCGCTTTGTCGGGCAAGCCTTTACCATACACATGGAGGAAAAGGCCCGCAGCAGTTCCAGGCTGAATTCGCCGTTCACCTGCCAGCACTCCCACGCTTTGAGCGCTTCCACCTTCGCTTTGTCGGGCAAGCCTTTGCCATGACACATGGAGGAAAAGGCCCGCAGCAGTTCCAGGCTGAATTCGCCGTTCACCTGCCAGCACTCCCACGCTTTGAGCGCTTCCACCTTCGCTTTGTCGGGCAAGCCTTTGCCATTACACATGGAGGAAAAGGCCGCAGCAGTTCCAGGCTGAATTCGCCGTTCACCTGCCAGCACTCCCACGCTTTGAGCGCTTCCACCTTCGCTTTGTCGGGCAAGCCCCTTGCTCACATGAGGAAAAGGCCCGCAGCAGTTCCAGGCTGAATTCGCCGTTCACCTGCCAGCACTCCCACGCTTTGACGCTTCCACCTTCGCTTTGTCGGGCAAGCCTTTGCCATGACACATGGAGGAAAAGGCCCGCAGCAGTTCCAGGCTGAATTCGCCGTTCACCTGCCAGCACTCCCACGCTTTGAGCGCTTCCACCTTCGCTTTGTCGGGCAAGCCTTTGCATTACACATGGAGGAAAAGGCCCGCAGCAGTTCCAGGCTGAATTCGCCGTTCACCTGCCAGCACTCCCACGCTTTGAGCGCTTCCACCTTCGCTTTGTCGGGCAAGCCTTTGCCATACACATGGAGGAAAAGGCCCGCAGCAGTTCCAGGCTGAATTCGCCGTTCACTTGCCAGCACTCCCATGCTTTGAGCGCTTCCACCTTCGCTTTGTCGGGCAAGCCCCTACTGCTCATCATGGAGGAAAAGGCCCGCAGCAGTTCCAGGCTGAATTCGCCGTTCACCTGCCAGCACTCCCACGCCACGCACGCTTCCACCTTCGCTTTGTCGGGCAAGCCTTTGCTATTACACATGGAGGAAAAGGCCCGCAGCAGTTCCAGGCTGAATTCGCCGTTCACCTGCCAGCACTCCCACGCCACGCACGCTTCCACCTTCGCTTTGTCGGGCAAGCCTTTGCCATTACACATGGAGGCAATCTGTTTCAAGCATGGGTTAGCAGCAACCGCCTGAATGTTTTCCTCGCTTTCTTCTGCAAACTTCTTTATCTGAGTCTTACAGCTGAACATGCTGGTAAGGCAGCTGGTATTGGTAATCTGCCGGGTATTTACCGCTAAAAAGAACGTGTTGGCCTTAGCAAAATAGTCTGTGAAAATCGGAGCTTCATTAACAATGCTGAAGCTTTTTAACCTGGAAAAAAGCGAATGTGCGGGCGGCTTCCCCCTGTCTCGCGATAATTGGATTTTCCTGTCATTGAGGGTTTTCAGCAGGATCCCGGCATTCTTTAGTACTGCTTGTATTTCTTGATTATTTAAATGTGTTCGTAGTTCATTTTGCTGGCTTACAGAAAATTCTGAAATTAACGTATCAGGGGTAATTGCTGCAGTGAGCGGTACCTCCTCCATTGGTTCAGGCATGTCCTGCACCGTAGCTGAGG
The DNA here is from genome assembly GCF_023716865.1 of Endozoicomonas sp. SCSIO W0465. NCBI lineage: Bacteria > Pseudomonadati > Pseudomonadota > Gammaproteobacteria > Oceanospirillales > Endozoicomonadaceae > Endozoicomonas > Endozoicomonas sp. SCSIO W0465. The sequence goes on along the minus strand of NZ_CP092417.1, from coordinate 3,937,229 downwards.
TGGACTCATTGCCAGTTAACGTTATCTGGCCGCTTGCAGTGGGTAGATTTCTTGATTGGGGCCGGACCACGGCTACAGGGCGGGAATCTTCGGGCGCTATGGCTGGTTCGGTCTCCATCGGCTCCGGATGACCCTGAATCAATGTACAAGGAGAGCACGCAATGCTGTTGCTGTTGGCAGTAACACGCCTGGGCTTTATGGGTGGAGTGGTCCCGCATTCAGGTTGCTGTTGATGCGGAGGGAAGGTTCCGGTACCCGTTGTTGTCTGTTTCACCTGGTAACCTGCCATGATTCGCTTTCTTTTGCGTTTTCGGCTGGTTGTCGGCTTGTCCTTTCCTGATTCAGTAAATGTTAACGGGGATACCGTATCTGCGGTTGCCGAGGAGGAAGGTGAGTGCATGGCTTATATCAAGTTTTTTTCCAGTAGGTGAATCGTCCGGGGATAACAGCAATAAGCAGGTAATAGTTTGCTTCCATATATTCTGACCTAATCAGTAAATAGTTCCATACCCTGTATCCGTTTCCGGGCTTTAGGCTGACTACATCTTCATTCATGATTTGCTGGAAAAAATATTTAAAACCAAACTTCTGCCAACTTATTGATATTTTCCTGAAATCGGTCGTCCAAGGATCAACAGATACTCAGAATACCATCATGCTGCCTATGCAATGCCAGATTAAGAACCTGAACCACCCTGGCCTGGTTGCTGGAATGTGTTGGGCACTAAAGATAGCTGAATATATCGATGCGCGTATACCAAATGTTTGAGCAGTTTCAAACACCCATTAATTAAACTGCCAATTTTTGGTCGACGGATATTCAGCGCGGGTTTGCTAATTATTAGCACCAATTTATTGCACTAACTCTTCAAGCCAGTCAGGGTTGTTGTCGTCCAGTTCTGACTCTGTCGACAAGAAATCAAAATCCGGATTCCAAAAATCAATGTCGTTTAGTCCAAGAGGATCTTTTTTTCGGTTTTCAAAGGCTATAAGCCAAGCGTTGTGTGTCTTCATTCACATCATGATGGTCAATTTTTTCGAGAACACTCGTTAATTGCGTAGTCGTCATTCTTCCCGATAAGGTTCCAGTATTTCAAGTTCTGCATTGCCCAACACCTGAAAACAATTCAGCTCTTTCATTGCAGTTTCAAAGGTAGCCTGCGGCTCCTGGATGCTACTGTTGGAAACCTGGTCTGGAGTTGGCGTGATTGCCCGGGGTCGTGGCTGAGGGATTGCTGTTACTACTGGTGTTTTTGTTGCCTCAATCTGTTCCAACTTTGCAGCCACGGCATTTTTAACGAGGTCTGGAACAACGCCGTCTTTATCACCCCGGATCACCGGGCTGAGTGCCGTGCATAAACCGGCGGTTAGCTGGCCGTTGCTGGCATAGTGGGCCAGAGATGACCAGACCGCAGGCTTTAATGGTAAGTTGGATTTGATGATAGTAATAATCAGAGACAGTGGCAGCAGTGGTGCTGTTTTTTATGCCGGCTTTCCTGGTCTCTTTGGCTCTTTCTTCATTTGAGCTAATTTATCCTCAAGCCTGATCGCATAGTGATCGCGCTTGTCCTGAGGCTTTTCATACCATTGTTCTGTGAATTCGGTTGCCTTGAAAAAGGCGGTCAACTGGTCCAATGTCCAGTTCTTTATGACAAAACCGGTATCAGTGAGGGTAAACTCTGGCTTTTGGAGTACAACCGTTTCGCCATAGAGGGGTATGACAGTAAGCCTTTGCTTCTTGAATTGATACTCTGTTTGTTGCAGCTCAAACAACATGGCAGTAATAAAGTGCCACAGGCGTTCCTGTCCCGTCATGGTGTGATCACCATCGACAATCACCCTTCTTTTATCAACACTGGTCACTCGGGTTGAAAAACAGAGAGCGGGTATCTTCTCGTGTCCCGGTAGATAGTGGTTTGTCAGCAGCATTCCTTCCAGCAACCGTTGCTGAATCGTTACCCCGGGAGCGGTTTCAGGTGTAGCCTGATAGTCAAGACAGGCATCCATGAATTGCTGCATTTTTTGTGGCCCGAGTACCCGGTGTGACCGGTACCATTGTGAGAGGGTGGGCACGGTCTTGAATAGCTCGTCCATCTTGTCAGCGTATTTTGAGCGGTTATCCACGGACTGTGGCCAGAGAATCTCCAGCATCATGCGTTTAGACAGCGTGTACTCAAGTCGCTGCTCAAGCTGTTGGCGGAGTGGTTTTAATGCATCCCACTGCGCATGGGTTGGGGCAGGCTTCAGGTTTCTGCACAGTTCAAGGTATTCCAGCCTCTCAGGTTCCGGGAACTGCGTTAGTGCATGTTTCGTTAAAGCCAGTGGTGCAGGAATGGATAATGCCTTGGTGAGTGCCTCTTTATAGCGTGGATTTTCACGATGCATTGCAATCCAGAACCGGATGCCAGGTCCTCCATGGATAGCCAGTATCGGCAGCAAGGATTTCAACGCAGCAAGAACAGCCGCTCTTTCATTTTGGGGGCTTTTGTGGGCAGCCAGATATTGTTGAAATTCTGTAATTTCCATGTGCCATTTTGCGGGAGCAGAGAAGAACAGAGCCAGTGCTTTCATTTGACTTGATTCTAAAAGATCGTCATCGTCATCACTGCTGTCGTCTCCAATGCCCGTAGGATAACCATGCTGTTTAAGGCATTGGCGGAGTATTTGCTCCTTGTCAGTCAGTTTTTCTCCTGAGGGCAAACCAAAGGCTGGAAATAGGCGGCAAGCAACTTTAAGCAAATTCTTCTGATTATCAGAAGGTAGCCAGCCAACAAAGGCTTCCATCTTCGCTTTGTCGGGCAAGCCTTTGCCATTACACATGGAGGAAAAGGCCCGCAGCAGTTCCAGGCTGAATTTGCCGTTCACCTGCCAGCACTCCCACGCTTTGAACGCTTCCACCTTCGCTTTGTCGGGCAAGCCTTTGCCATTACACATGGAGGAAAAGGCCCGCAGCAGTTTCCAGGCTGAATTCGCCGTTCACCTGCCAGCACTCCCATGCTTTGAGCGCTTCCACCTTCGCTTTGTCGGGCAAGCCTTTGCCATTACACATGGAGGAAAAGGCCCGCAGCAGTTCCAGGCTGAATTCGCCGTTCACCTGCCAGCACTCCCACGCTTTCAGTGCTTCCACCTTCGCTTTGTCGGGCAAGCCTTTGCCATGACACATGGAGGAAAAGGCCCGCAGCAGTTCCAGGCTGAATTCGCCGTTCACCTGCCAGCACTCCCACGCTTTGAGCGCTTCCACCTTCGCTTTGTCGGGCAAGCCTTTGCCATGACACATGGAGGAAAAGGCCCGCAGCAGTTCCAGGCTGAATTCGCCGTTCACCTGCCAGCACTCCCACGCTTTGAGCGCTTCCACCTTCGCTTTGTCGGGTAAGCCTTTGCCATTACACATGGAGGAAAAGGCCCGCAGCAGTTCCAGGCTGAATTCGCCGTTCACCTGCCAGCACTCCCACGCTTTGAGCGCTTCCACCTTTGCTTTGTCGGGCAAGCCCCTACTGCTCATCATGGAGGAAAAGGCCCGCAGCAGTTCCAGGCTGAATTCGCCGTTCACCTGCCAGCACTCCCACGCTTTGAGCGCTTCCACCTTCGCTTTGTCGGGCAAGCCTTTGCCATGACACATGGAGGAAAAGGCCGCAGCAGTTCCAGGCTGAATTCGCCGTTCACCTGCCAGCACTCCCACGCTTTGAGCGCTTCCACCTTCGCTTTGTCGGGCAAGCCTTTGCCATGACACATGGAGGAAAAGGCCCGCAGCAGCTCCAGGCTGAATTCACCGTTCACCTGCCAGCACTCCCACGCTTTGAGCGCTTCCACCTTCGCTTTGTCGGGCAAGCCTTTGCCATTACACATGGAGGAAAAGGCCCGCAGCAGTTCCAGGCTGAATTCGCCGTTCACCTGCCAGCACTTCCACGCTTTGAGCGCTTCCACCTTCGCTTTGTCGGGCAAGCCCCTACTGCTCATCATGGAGGAAAAGGCCCGCAGCAGTTCCAGGCTGAATTCGCCGTTCACCTGCCAGCACTCCCACGCTTTGACGCTTCCACCTTCGCTTTGTCGGGCAAGCCTTTGCCATGACACATGGAGGAAAAGGCCCGCAGCAGTTCCAGGCTGAATTCGCCGTTCACCTGCCAGCACTCCCACGCTTTGAGCGCTTCCACCTTCGCTTTGTCGGGCAAGCCTTTGCCATTACACATGGAGGAAAAGGCCCGCAGCAGTTCCAGGCTGAATTCACCGTTCACCTGCCAGCACTCCCACGCTTTGAGCGCTTCCACCTTCGCTTTGTCTGGCAAGCCCCTACGGCTCATCATGGAGGAAAAGGCTCGCAGCAGTTCCAGGCTGAATTCGCCGTTCACCTGCCAGCACTCCCACGCCACGCACGCTTCCACCTTCGCTTTGTCGGGCAAGCCTTTGCCATTACACATGGAGGTAATCTGTTTCAAGCATGGGTTAGCAGCAACCGCCTGAATGTTTTCCTCGCTTTCTTCTGCAAACTTCTTTATCTGAGACTTACAGCTGAACATGCTGGTAAGGCAGCTGGTATTGGTAATCTGCCGGGTATTTACCGCTAAAAAGAACGTGTTGGCCTTAGCAAAATAGTCTGTGAAAATCGGAGCTTCATTAACAATGCTGAAGCTTTTTAACCTGGAAAAAAGCGAATGTGCGGGCGGCTTCCCCCTGTCTCGCGATAATTGGATTTTCCTGTCATTGAGGGTTTTCAGCAGGATCCCGGCATTCTTTAGTACTGCTTGTATTTCTTGATTATTTAAATGTGTTCGTAGTTCATTTTGCTGGCTTACAGAAAATTCTGAAATTAACGTATCAGGGGTAATTGCTGCAGTGAGCGGTACCTCCTCCATTGGTTCAGGCATGTCCTGCACCGTAGCTGAGGTGGACTCATTGCCAGTTAACGTTATCTGGCCGCTTGCAGTGGGTAGATTTCTTGATTGGGGCCGGACCACGGCTACAGGGCGGGAATCTTCGGGCGCTATGGCTGGTTCGGTCTCCATCGGCTCCGGATGACCCTGAATCAATGTACAAGGAGAGCACGCAATGCTGTTGCTGTTGGCAGTAACACGCCTGGGCTTTATGGGTGGAGTGGTCCCGCATTCAGGTTGCTGTTGATGCGGAGGGAAGGTTCCGGTACCCGTTGTTGTCTGTTTCACCTGGTAACCTGCCATGATTCGCTTTCTTTTGCGTTTTCGGCTGGTTGTCGGCTTGTCCTTTCCTGATTCAGTAAATGTTAACGGGGATACCGTATCTGCGGTTGCCGAGGAGGAAGGTGAGTGCATGGCTTATATCAAGTTTTTTCCAGTAGGTGAATCGTCTGGGGAAACAGCAATAAGCAGGTAATAGTTTGCTTCCATATATTCTGACCTAATCAGTAAATAGTTCCATACCCTGGTTTCCGGGGCTTTAGGCTGACTACATCTTCATTCATGATTTGCTGGAAAAAATATTTAAAACCAAACTTCTGCCAACTTATTGATATTTTCCTGAAATCGGTCGTCCAAGGATCAACAGATACTCAGTAATACCATCATGCTGCCTATGCAATGCCAGATTAAGAACCTGAACCACCCTGGCCTGGTTGCTGGAATGTGTTGGGAACTAAAGATAGCTGAATATATCGATGCGCGTATACCAAATGTTTGAGCAATTTCAAACACCCATTAATTAAACTGCCAATTTTTGGTCGACGGATATTCAGCGCGGGTTTGCTAATTATTAGCACCAATTTATTGCACTAACTCTTCAAGCCAGTCAGGGTTGTTGTCGTCCAGTTCTGACTCTGTGGACAAGAAATCAAAATCCGGATTCCAAAAATCAATGTCGTTTAGTCCAAGAGGATCTTTTTTTCGGTTTTCAAAGGCTATAAGCCAAGCGTTGTGTGTCTGTTCATTCACATCATGATGGTCGATTTTTTCGAGAACACTCGTTAATTGCGTAGTCGTCATTCTTTCCCGATAAGGTTCCAGTATTTCAAGTTCTGCATTTCCCAACACCTGAAAACAATTCAGCTCTTTCATCGCAGTTTCAAAGGTAGCCTGCGGCCCCTGGATGCTACTGTTGGAAATCTGGTTTGGAGTTGGCGTGATTGCCCGGGGTCGTGGCTGAGGGATTGCTGTTACTACTGGTGTTTTTGTTGCCTCAATCTGTTCCAACTTTGCAGCCACCGCATTTTTAACGAGGTCTGGAACAACGCCGTCTTTATCACCCCGGATCACCGGGGTGAGTGCCGTGCATAAACCGGCGGTTAGCTGGCCGTTGCTGGCATAGTGGGCCAGAGATGACCAGACCGCAGGCTTTAATGGTAAGTTGGATTTGATGATAGTAATAATCAGAGACAGTGGCAGCAGTGGTGCTGTTTTTTTATGCTCGGCTTTCCTGGTCTCTTTGGCTCTTTCTTTCATTTGAGCTAATTTATCCTCAAGCCTGATCGCATAGTGATCGCGCTTGTCCTTAGGCTTTTCATACCATTGTTCTGTGAATTCGGTTGCCTTGAAAAAGGCGGTCAACTGTTCCAATGTCCAGTTCTTTATGACAAAACCGGTATCAGTGAGGGTAAACTCTGGTTTTTTGAGTACGACCGTTTCGCCATCGAGGGGTATGACAGTGAGCCTTTGCTTCTTGAATTGATACTCTGTTTGTTGCAGCTCAAACAACATGGCAGTAATAAAGTGCCACAGGCGTTCCTGTCCCGTTATGGTGTGATCACCATCGACAATCACCCTTCTTTTATCAACACTGGTCACTCGGGTTGAAAAACAGAGAGCGGGTATCTTCTCGTGTCCCGGTAGATAGTGATTTGTCAGCAGCATTCCTTCCAGCAACCGTTGCTGAATCGTTACCTCAGGAGCGGTTTCAGGTGTAGCCTGATAGTCAAGACAGGCATCCATGAATTGCTGCATTTTTTGTGGCCCGAGTACCCGGTGTGACCGGTACCATTGTGAGAGGGTGGGCACGGTCTTGAATAGCTCGTCCATCTTGTCAGCGTATTTTGAGCGGTTATCCACGGACTGTGGCCAGAGAATCTCCAGCATCATGCGTTTAGACAGCGTGTACTCAAGTCGCTGCTCAAGCTGTTGGCGGAGTGGTTTTAATGCATCCCACTGCGCATGGGTTGGTGCAGGCTTCAGGTTTCTGCACAGTTCAAGGTATTCCAGCCTCTCAGGTTCCGGGAACTGCGTTAGTGCATGTTTCGTTAAAGCCAGTGGTGCAGGAATGGATAATGCCTTGGTGAGCGCCTCTTTATAGCGTGGATTTTCACGATGCATTGCAATCCAGAACCGGATGCCAGGTCCTCCATGGATAGCCAGTATCGGCAGCAAGGATTCCAACGCAGCAAGAACAGCCGCTCTTTCATTTTGGGGGCTTTTGTGGGCAGCCAGATATTGTTGAAATTCTGTAATTTCCATGTGCCATTTTGCGGGAGCAGAGAAGAACAGAGCCAGTGCTTTCATTTGACTTGATTCTAAAAGATCGTCATCGTCATCACTGCTGTCGTCTCCAATGTCCGTAGGATAAGCATGCTGTTTAAGGCATTGGCGGAGTATTTTCTCCTTGTCAGTCAGTTTTTCTCCTGAGGGCAAACCAAAGGCTGTAAATAGGCGGCAAGCAACTTTAAGCAAATTCTTCTGATTATCAGAAGGTAGCCAGTTAACAAAGGTTTCCACCTTCGCTTTGTCGGGCAAGCCTTTGCCATGACACATGGAGGAAAAGGCCCGCAGCAGTTCCAGGCTGAATTCGCCGTTCACCTGCCAGCACTCCCACGCTTTGAGCGCTTCCACCTTCGCTTTGTCGGGCAAGCCTTTGCCATTACACATGGAGGAAAAGGCCCGCAGCAGCTCCAGGCTGAATTCGCCGTTCACCTGCCAGCACTCCCACGCTTTGAGCGCTTCCACCTTCGCTTTGTCGGGCAAGCCTTTGCCATGACACATGGAGGAAAAGGCCCGCAGCAGTTCCAGGCTGAATTCGCCGTTCACCTGCCAGCACTCCCACGCTTTGAGCGCTTCCACCTTCGCTTTGTCGGGCAAGCCTTTGCCATGACACATGGAGGAAAAGGCCCGCAGCAGTTCCAGGCTGAATTCGCCGTTCACCTGCCAGCACTCCCACGCTTTGAGCGCTTCCACCTTCGCTTTGTCGGGCAAGCCTTTGCAATGACACATGGAGGAAAAGGCACGCAGTAGTTCCAGGCTGAATTTGCCGTTCACCTGCCAGCACTCCCACGCTTTGAGCGCTTCCACCTTTGCTTTGTCGGGCAAGCCCCTACTGCTCATCATGGAGGAAAAGGCCCGCAGCAGTTCCAGGCTGAATTCGCCGTTCACCTGCCAGCACTCCCACGCTTTGAGCGCTTCCACCTTCGCTTTGTCGGGCAAGCCTTTGCCATGACACATGGAGGAAAAGGCCCGCAGCAGTTCCAGGCTGAATTCGCCGTTCACCTGCCAGCACTCCCACGCTTTGAGCGCTTCCACCTTTGTTTTGTCGGGCAAGCCCCTACTGCTCATCATGGAGGAAAAGGCCCGCAGCAGTTCCAGGCTGAATTCGCCGTTCACCTGCCAGCACTTCCACGCTTTGAGCGCTTCCACCTTCGCTTTGTCGGGCAAGCCCCTACTGCTCATCATGGAGGAAAAGGCCCGCAGCAGTTCCAGGCTGAATTCGCCGTTCACCTGCCAGCACTTCCACGCTTTGAGCGCTTCCACCTTCGTTTTGTCGGGCAAGCCCCTACTGCTCATCATGGAGGAAAAGGCCCGCAGCAGTTCCAGGCTGAATTCGCCGTTCACCTGCCAGCACTCCCACGCTTTGAACGCTTCCACCTTCGCTTTGTCGGGCAAGCCTTTGCCATGACACATGGAGGAAAAGGCCCGCAGCAGTTCCAGGCTGAATTCGCCGTTCACCTGCCAGCACTCCCACGCTTTGAGCGCTTCCACCTTCGCTTTGTCGGGCAAGCCTTTGCCATTACACATGGAGGCAATCTGTTTCAAGCATGGGTTAGCAGCAACCGCCTGAATGTTTTCCTCGCTTTCTTCTGCAAACTTCTTTATCTGAGTCTTACACCTGAGCATGCTGGTAAGGCAGCTGGTATTGGTAATCTGCCGGGTATTTACCGCTAAAAAGAACGTGTTGGCCTTAGCAAAATAGTCTGTGAAAATCGGAGCTTCATTAACAATGCTGAAGCTTTTTAACCTGGAAAAAAGTGAATGTGCGGGCGGCTTCCCCCTGTCTCGTGATAATTGGATTTTCCTGTCATTGAGGGTTTTCAGCAGTATCCCGGCATTCTTTAGTACTGCTTGTATTTCTTGATTATTTAAATGTGTTCGTAGTTCATTTTGTTGGCTTACAGAAAATTCTGAAATTAACGTATCAGGGGTAATTGCTGCAGTGAGCGGTACCTCCTCCATTGGTTCAGGCATGTCCTGCACCGTAGCTGAGGTGGACTCATTGCCAGTTATCGTTATATGGCCGCTTGCTGTGGGTGGATTTCTTGATTGGGACCGGACCACGGCTATAGGGCGGGAGTCTTCGGGCGCTATGGCTGGTTCGGTCTCCATCGGCTCCGGTTGACCCTGAATCAATGTACAAGGAGAGCACGCAATGCTGTTGCTGTTGGCAGTAACACGCCTGGGCTTTATGGGTGGAGTGGTCCCGCATTCAGGTTGCTGTTGATGCGGAGGGAAGGTTCCGGTACCCGTTGTTGTCTGTTCCACCTGGTAACCTGCCATGATTCGCTTTCTTTTGCGTTTTCGGCTGGTTGTCGGCTTGTCCTTTCCTGATTCAGTGAATGTTAACGGGGATACCGTATCTGCGGTTGCCGAGGAGGAAGGTGAGTGCATGGCTTATATCAAGTTTTTTCCCAGTAGGTGAATCGTCTGGGGAAAACAGCAATTAAGCAGGTAATAGTTTGCTTCCGTATATTCTGACCTAATCAGTAAATAGTTCCATATCCTGGTATCCAGGGCTTTAGGCTGACTACATCTTCATTCATGATTTGCTGGAAAAAATATTTAAAACCAAGCTTCTGCCAACTTATTGATATTTTCCTGAAATCTGTCGTCCAAGGATCAACAGATACTCAGGAATACCATCATGCTGCCTATGCAATGCCAGATTAAGAACCTGAACCACCCTGGCCTGGTTGCTGGAATGTGTCGGGCACTAAAGATAGCTGAATATATTGATGCGCGTATACCAAATGATTCTGAGGCTGGTAATGCTGGGTTCAGATGACAGCACAAATGTAGTTGAGAGGTTTGGTTGGTGTAAGACACATCAGGATAATGGAACAGCTCACAGTATCGTTTCACAAAGTCCTGAGCGGATGATGGGGTGGGGGGGGGGAATTTGGTAAAGCTTTTTGATCCCGTTGTAGTATGGTCAGAGGGAATGGAATATCATCGGCAGCGAAGTCAACTCCTGATTTTTTTGCCATTAATCTCTTTTCACTCAGCATCTTAACGGTTTCAGCCTGCCTCGGGGGCAGGGTAATACGGGGAGGTTTGTCAAAGTCGATATTAAGCCTTGAAGCATCGCGTTGATTGGCTGCCAGTGCATCTTTATGTTTCGCGATGTCTCTGAGTGCTGACTCTATATTCTGGTATCTCACAGGGGGGATTGGGGCAACTAATTTCTCCTCTTGCTGATACATTCTTATCTTGACAGCTTCAGTGATATCAATTCCTTTTTTATTAGTGACACCGGATACTCCCTGATTGCAAAAATACTGTTTTACAGGTGTCATGGATTTCGGGTACATATAATGTGGTAAATCTTTCCCTCTCCCCTTTACCTTCCTCAATAGCTTTCTTCGCCATTGATGTTCCGTATTTGGGTTTGCTTCCGTCCCTAAAACCTGCGTACTACTGTTTTCTTTTAATGCCTCCTTGAAGAACTCATAGTGTGGAGCATAATCATTTTTTGTTTCAGAGAGGTAGGCGTCCAGCTGATATTGAGTTACCGGAAGCTTGATGTTGGTTTCTACGTTTATGTAAAAAAGAGTAAATAACTGTTCTACTTGATTGATCATTAGCTGAGCGGTAATAGCACCGGTTCCTGCCTGATAAAAAACTTTGTCAACCCTGACTTTACCAGAAGTACCAAGCTGGTTTGCCAGTTCACTTCCTTCAATAATTTCTACAGTATCAATATCCAGTTTTTCAGTCTCGCCTGGAATGTAAACCATACTTGAAGTTTCAAAGCGAATTGAAAAAAAACGTTCTGGATCATCATCGGGAAAAAAACTATGGAGCGGGCAAGAATCTCCTGTTGATGAGGGTTTATCTGAAATAGCTTCGTGATGTTGTCTATCTTCGGCAGAAATCAATATATAGGGAAAAGCGTCAGTAACATGACCAGGTATCTTGCCTGAAGAAATTGTCTCTGGCTGATGATGGTTGCTTGCTCGATCCAACTGAAGGTAGCTTTGGAAAAAGGTTGAAACAGTAACCGTCATATTCAGGAATTTGCTAACAACACCGGTACCCGGAGGGTGATCCGTGTTTATTAAAGAAGTGTAATTTGATGTTATGCTGAACATTTGGTTATCTCTGTTTTCTTCCGTATGTAAAACTCAAAATTACCTTAATTGATACGACGGTTGTTATTTCTTTAAGTAGTCCTTTTTATAGGATCCGATTGTCAATAATTTTGACCACTAATTTGTAATATGGTTCCATTTTATTGCTGGTTTTTCCCTGTTCTGTAATTTTTTCAGGTTAACTGACCGGTGTTTTGTGCGTGGCCGGTGTTGTTTTGTGAATTTAACAGTTAATTACTTAATGTTTTGTTTTTCAATATGTTAGGGTCAAAATGTTATTAAAGTCTGGCGAAAGTAGTTTAAGATAATTATCTATTAGTGGTGCTTCTATGCAGTAAGGATTTGTTTATACCCTTAGGCTATGTACTGCTGGAATGAAATTTCTAAATTTCGTGAAAAGCCATATTGTTAATTGGTTTTAGAATCCGTTTATTGTTAATTTTCTTCAGAAAGCCCTATCTGACCTATCATTCTCGGCATTGACCAGGAGGCCTGATATGGAGAATACCACTGTTGAGCTGGAAATTGATGCTGATCACTGTTTTGAAATAGGTGAGGTGATTGTACCGGGGGATACTCACTTCGAAATGACGATAAAAGGGGATACCGAGCAACAGGCAAATGACCAGATGACAAAGATGGAAGTGCTGGCAAACAGTATTTCAGATCACTGCCAGATAAAGAAAACAGTGAACGATCATGGGGGTAGTGTCACCATTGATGCCATGTTTGACTTTGATTGCACGGCAGAAAAACTGATTTTCGAGTTGTATCTAAGGTAGTAACTTTACTTATAGTGGCATTGCTGTTTGATGAATATTTGGCCGTTGTCGCTTTGTTTAAACGATCGTTAACAGCCGATTGACAGTAATTCACAACGACGATCAAAAATCCACGAAGCTCAATGTTGACGCGGTGTCCAGCGAAATTGTAAGGCTTTGACACAGGATTTTCCGGTGGTATAGTTGCCGCTCCCGTAACAATGCCGCAACAATTTTACGGTATTGCTTACCTCTCACTTGAAATTTCCGAATTCTTCACCCGGAGTATCTCATGACCGCTATCAAGGAAATCAAGGCTCGCGAAGTCCTCGATTCTCGTGGTAATCCCACTGTTGAAGCTGACGTCATCCTTGAGTCTGGTGCCTTTGGTACTGCCTGTGCTCCCAGCGGCGCTTCCACTGGTTCCCGCGAAGCCCTGGAGCTGCGTGATGGTGACAAATCCCGCTACCTGGGCAAGGGCGTTCTGAAAGCCGTTGCCAATGTTAACGGTCCTATCCGTGAAGCACTGCTTGGTTTTGATGCCAATGACCAGCGTGGTCTGGATCAGAAGATGATCGATCTGGACGGCACTGACAACAAGGCCAAGCTGGGCGCCAACGCTATCCTGGCGGTGTCTCTGGCGGCTGCCAAAGCTGCTGCAGCTGACAAAGGCATGCCCCTGTACGCTCACATTGCTGAGCTGAACGGTACTGCCGGTCAGTACACCATGCCAGTTCCTATGATGAACATCCTGAACGGTGGTGAGCACGCTGACAACAACGTCGATATCCAGGAATTCATGATTCAGCCAGTGGGCGCCAGGAACTTCGCTGAAGCGCTGCGCATGGGTGCTGAAGTATTCCACGCCCTGAAGAAAGTTCTGTCCGACAAAGGTCTGAACACTGCAGTGGGCGATGAGGGTGGTTTTGCCCCCAACCTGGCTTCCAATGCTGACGCTCTGGCAGTCATCAAAGAAGCGGTTGCTGCGGCCGGTTACACTCTGGGCACCGACATCACTCTGGCTATGGACTGTGCTGCTTCCGAGTTCTACGAAGATGGCAAGTACAACCTGAAGGGCGAAGGCAAAGTCTTCACCTCCAACGAGTTCTCTGACTACCTGAAAGGTCTGACTGAAGAATACCCGATCATCTCCATCGAAGATGGTCTGGATGAATCTGACTGGGACGGCTTCAAGTACCAGACAGAGCTGCTGGGCGACAAGATCCAGATCGTTGGTGACGACCTGTTTGTAACCAACACCAAGATCCTGAAAGAAGGTATCGATAAGGGCATCGCTAACTCTATCCTGATCAAGTTCAACCAGATCGGCTCCCTGAGCGAAACTCTGGATGCGATCAAGATGGCGAAAGACGCTGGTTACACTGCCGTTATCTCTCACCGTTCCGGTGAAACCGAAGACGCTACCATTGCTGACCTGGCGGTAGGTACCTGCGCTGGCCAGATCAAGACCGGTTCCCTGTGCCGTTCTGACCGGGTAGCCAAGTACAACCAGCTGATCCGTATCGAAGAGCAGCTGGAAGGCAAAGCGCCTTACCGTGGTATTGCTGAATTCAAGCGTGCCTGATGAGCAGTCACTGCTGATTGAAAGGGGAGGCTTTGAGCCTCCCTTTTTTTATTACTTGAGTTGTTGCTTGTGAATCCTGATTTCTTGTAATAACGTCCATTAATGTGAAGCAGTTCTCATATAGATCATATGTTAAACCACTGGCGCTCCTGTTAAAATCCATCACTAAACTCCAATAACTCATTGACAACGCTCCCTGGTTTCAGCTTCAGACGTCTTGTTTTTTTGGTGTTACCCATACTGATGGATAGTTACGGTTTAAAGCGGAACTGATGATGAAAAAACTGGCATTAGCCCTGTTGACACTGCTGCTGGTTTACCTTCAAACCAGGCTCTGGATTGGTGAAGGCAGTATGGCTGAATTACTGACGCATAAAGACAATCTTGAGCGTTTCAGGCTGGAAAATGAACGTTTGTATCAACGTAATCGCCTGTTGGCCAAAGAAGTTGTGGAGTTGCAGCAAGGGATGGAAACCGTCGAGGAGAGGGCGCGGCAGGAGCTGGGTATGATTCGCAGTGACGAAACGTTCTTTCTGATTTACGATTAAACCGGACCAATCTTTTTCCTGTATTGGTTTCGGGGGCTTTCCTGAACAGGCTCCCGGGTGTTCAACTGAAGGGTGCCATAGTGAGTAGCGCAGAAACCATGAACACGGTTCGTTACTGGGCGGTTGTTCCGGCAGCAGGTGTTGGCCGCCGGATGAATGTCGACATTCCCAAGCAGTACCTTGAAATCAAAGGCAAGCCTCTGATGGTACATACTCTGGAACGATTGCTGGATTTTCCAAGACTGGAAAAGATAGTGATGGTTCTTGATCGTGACGATGAGTACCACCAATCGATTGAACTATTGAGAAATCCGAGAGTTCTCCTTGCCCAGGGAGGGGAAGAGCGTTACCACTCGGTACTCAATGGTTTGAGCGTGCTGCTGGAGATTGGCAGCCCCAATGACTGGGTGCTGGTTCATGATGTAGCCCGCCCCTGTATTCGTCGTTCAGATATGGACTGGCTAGTTAATCAGCTTAATGACCATCCTGTCGGAGGGCTGCTCGGTAGTCCTGTTACTGATACCATCAAGAGAGCCGGAGGCGATGGTCTTGTGTCCCAAACGGTAGACCGTCAGGGACTCTGGCACGCCATGACACCGCAGATGTTTCGTCTGGGAATGCTGCACGAGGCAATGGCGAAAGCGATAGCAGACAGGATGCCGGTGACTGATGAGGCCAGTGCCATTGAATACTCTGGAAAACAGCCAGTCATGGTGAAAGGGCATGCCGATAATATCAAGGTAACCCGTGGAACTGATCTGGCACTGGCCTCTCTGTATTTAGAACAGCAGTCGAAACTAATTGAGGTTACTTGATGCGTATTGGTCATGGTTTTGATGTTCACCGCTTCTCTGATAGTGAGCGTGAAGGGGATTATATTGTGCTGGGGGGGGTGAAAATCCCTCATACTCATGGGTTAATCGCGCATTCTGATGGCGATGTGCTGCTTCATGCCCTTTGTGATGCGCTGTTGGGAGCGGCAGGACTGGGTGATATTGGCAAGCATTTTCCTGATACCGATGATCGTTATTCTGGCATTGATAGTCGCAAGTTACTTCGTCATGTTATTGCCCTGCTTGAAGAACAGGGTTTGGCTCCGGTCAATATGGACAGTACTATTATTGCCCAGTCTCCTAAAATGGCGCCGCACATTGATCAGATGCGGCTGAATATCAGTGAAGACATGGGAATCCATCCGTCGCTGGTGAACGTCAAGGCAACTACGACTGAAAAGCTGGGCTATACCGGTAGAAAAGAGGGTGTTGCTGTTCACGCCGTTATTCTGTTGAAAGAGTTGAAAGACCCGGGGGCATGATCCAGAGCATGGAGCCTCCCGGATAGCAGGCCCGCTATTCAATATTATTTCCCGGTATGACCTTTCAATCACTGCATTAAACGCGGTATTGTTTATTATTAATTGTATTTTGTTGAGTTCGCATCATGGATGCCGATGTACCAATGCCTGCCGATTATTCCATTGATTGGTGTTATGCTTTTGGCGGCCCTTTGGGTAACTGTCTTTTCAAGTCCTGTCATGACGATTTTCTTGTTGATGAGCTACTGCCTTTTGAGCCGGAAGGTGAAGGCGAACACCTCTTTCTGCTGATTGAAAAAAAAGGTGAGAATACGGACTGGGTGGCAGGGCTTCTGGCGAGGCATGCCGGTGTTAGAAGACAGTCGGTCAGTTATGCCGGGCGCAAGGATCGCCATGGAACTACACGTCAATGGTTTTGTGTTTCCCTGCCGGGTATGGCTGATCCTGACTGGAGTGGGCTGGAGAGTAGCTCCATACGAATCATCCGGCAGGCCCGCCACAGGAAAAAACTGAAAACCGGAGTCCTGAAAGCCAATGATTTTTGTATCACCTTGCGGAATATTGATGCAGAACCTGCCGTGGTCAATGCCCGGTTAGAGCAAATTTCCCGTGAAGGGGTGCCTAATTACTTCGGTGAGCAGCGTTTTGGCCATCATGGGCGAAATATTGAAAAAGCCGTTGAGATGCTGGCCGGAAAATTCAGGGTCCAGCGTAATAAACGGTCGGTATATCTGTCTGCCGCCCGGTCCTGGCTTTTTAACCGGGTACTTTCTGAAAAGGTCAGGGAGGGGGTCTGGAACCGGTATCTTTCAGGTGATGCTTTAGGGTTTCCGGATAGTAACAGTTTGATTTTCGAGGCCCCGGATGACGCTATGATGACCCGTCTGGACAGGGGAGAGTTAAGTCCGACTTCACCGTTATGGGGGAGAGGAACGTCGAAAGTGGCTGATCAGGCTCTGGCTTTTGAGCACTCTGTTACTGCTGGATACCCTCAACTTTGTGATGGCCTTGAGAGGGTTGGTTTGCTGCAGGAGCGACGAGTCAACCGTCTGCTGCCCCGGCAGTTGACCTGGTTGTGGGAAAGTGGTTCGAAAGGAAACTCACTGGTATTGCGCTTCCAACTGCCAAAGGGCTGTTTTGCGACATCGGTACTCAGGGAGTTATTTGATTGCCATGAAGAACAACTTGGAATAATTCAGGATTGATGGACTATGACCATATTGCTATCGAATGATGATGGGGTTACCGCCAGGGGATTGGCCCTTTCGTTTGAAACCATGAAATCACACGGACAATGCTGGGTAGTAGCTCCGGACAATGACTGTTCCGGCAAGGGGCATTCCCTCACTTTGAGCCGGCCACTGCGCATGAAAGAGCATGCCAATGGTTTCTTCAGTGTGGATGGCACGCCTGCCGATTGTGTTAATCTTGCCGCCAGCGGGCTGTTTGGCCGTCTACCGGAGCGCGTAGTTTCCGGTATTAACAGTTGCGCAAATCTGGGGGATGATGTTCTCTACTCAGGGACTGTGGCTGCTGCCATGGAAGGGCGCATGCTGGCAAAAACAGCCATAGCCATTTCTTCCTGCGGCAGAGAAGATCAGCACCTGCAAGTCAGTGCCAGAGTATTACATGATTTGATGCTGCGCCTTGATGATCTGGCTTTGCCTAAAGGTACTATTCTCAATGTCAATGTGCCGGCCTGTCCTTATGAAGATATCCGCGGAATGAAAGTGACCCGGCTGGGCCAGCGCGATCGGTCAAAACCTCCGGTAAAAATGACCGATCCCCGAGGTAATACCATCTGGTGGATTGGTGGCATTGGTCAGCCTCTTGTTGCTGAAGAGGGAACGGATTTCCATGCAGTGGCTTCTGGCTATGTATCCATTACCCCGTTGCAATATGATAAAACCGGTCATGCAACGTTATCACTGATGGAGGATTGGCTTGGAGCCTGTGTATGAGGGATCTTGAAATTGATGGTATCGGTATGACGTCACGCCGGACCAGAGAGCGACTGATTCAGCGTCTGCAGGATCAGGGCATTCAGTCCACGACAGTTCTGAATGCCATTCGCACCATTCCCCGTCATCTTTTTCTTGATGAGGCATTGGCCCATCGTGCTTATGAAGACACAGCACTGCCGATTGGTCACAACCAGACGCTGTCCCAGCCGTATATTGTAGCCAGAATGACGGAAGTACTGTTGGCCCCGGGTGAACGAAACAAGGTGCTGGAAATTGGTACCGGATCCGGTTACCAGACAGCGGTGCTTGCTTCTCTGGTGGCTAAGGTCTATTCCGTGGAACGCATCAGACCATTGCAGGAGAAGGCAAGGCAGAGACTGTCAAGATTATCTCTCAATAATGTACGTCTGCGTCATACTGATGGTGGTATGGGGTGGCCTGGGGAAAGTCCATTTGATGGCATCGTGGTAACGGCGGCACCCGGGAAAATCCCTGAAGAATTGTTAAGCCAGCTTTCCCCAGAAGGTGGCAGGCTGGTGATTCCCGTGGGGGGAAGCGATGTTCAGGATCTTGTGCTGGTGACCAGAAATGGTGATGAGTATCAGCGAAAGGTGTTGGAAGCTGTCCGGTTTGTACCGTTGCTGGCTGGCGTTATAGGCTGATACTTGATCAAAAGACGTTGCGTTCTTTTTTTCAACGTACCCAAGCTACAAGTAGTCAGTCCGGGATGGCTGATGGTTATTATTACCCTTTACCTAACCTCTGCTCCAAAGGTCATAACATGTCGAATCTTTCTTCTTACTTTGCCCTGATAGCCAAGGGAATAGCCATGGGGGCTGCAGATGTTGTGCCGGGCGTTTCCGGTGGCACCATCGCGTTTATTACCGGTATTTATGACCGGCTGTTGAATGCATTGAAAAGTATAAACCCATCGTTATTAAAAGTACTTGGTCACGAAGGTGTTGCAGGTATATGGCGAAGGATAGACGGCACGTTTCTGGTGTGTGTATTCGGTGGCGTACTCACCAGCATTCTGTTATTTGCCCATGTTATCACCTGGTTTCTGGTTACCTGTCCAGAGATGCTTTGGGCATTCTTTTTTGGTCTGATTCTGGTATCCGGGCTGCATATGATTCGTCAGGTCCATCACTGGAACATTTCGACCCTTTTCACCCTGATCGCTGGTATTGTGATCGCTTATGCAGTAGGTGTTTTAACACCAAACAGTCTTGAGCCAGAGCCGGTGATCCTGTTTTTTGCCGGTGCCATTGCGATCTGCGCCATGATTCTGCCGGGGATTTCCGGTAGCTTTATTCTACTGATGATGGGACTGTATAGCCCGGTGATTGATGCCGTTAAGAGTTTGAATTTCACTGTGCTGATGATCTTTGGCCTCGGCTGTATTGGGGGGTTGCTCAGCTTTTCCCATGTCTTGTCATGGCTTTTAAAAAAGCACCGTGACCTGGCAATTTCATTGCTGACCGGCTTGATGCTCGGGGCTCTGGGCAAAGTTTGGCCATGGAAGGTGACATTGGAATCACGGGTTAACAGCTCTGGAGATTTGGTTCCTCTGATTCAGACTAATGTTTCTCCGATGAATTATGAGGGGATTACCGGGCAGCCTGCTTATCTGGTTGAATCTATTGGACTGATGATTTTTGCCATTGTTTTGGTGGCGATAATTGAGTGGAAAGGTAGTAGAAAGCACTGAGCTGGCACGCAGGTAAAGGTAAAAATGCCAATATTTGTATAATATTTTAAATTATTAATTATTTTTTATATCACGTTATTTAATAAAAAGTTCTTGAGATTATGTCGGGTAGTGGAGTTGATAAAGTGTTGGATTTCATGAAAATCACTCGGATTAGTTTGAGTGATTGCTCAAAAAAAATACTTTTTCTAACAGCCTGCCTGCTAATTGCGAGTTGCAGCCATGATCCGGCCAGGGTCATAGTTACTGACCTGAGATCACCACCGAAGGTGACTTCAGGTCAACATATTGTGCAAAGAGGTGAAACTCTTTACGCCATTGCCTGGTTTTATAGCCGAGATTTCAGAGAGTTGGCCCAAAATAATAACATTCGAAGCCCTTACACCATCTATCCGGGTCAGAAAATAAATTTATCTATCCGCCGGTATGAGGCTGTCAAGCCTTCGGGAACGCCAGCCAGTCAACCTAAAGAGGTAGTTGCCAAAAGCAATGTTCCGGTCAAAAAATACACAATGAAAAGTCCGGCACAAAAAAGTTCCTCTTTTACCAGCGGAGGTTGGCAATGGCCTGCGGACGGAAAAATTATTTCCGCTTATTCGCTCCAAATGCCCGTTAACAAAGGGATTGATATTGGCGGCAAATTAGGAGAGCCTGTTAAGGCAGCAGCCAGTGGTAAGGTAGTGTACGCAGGAAGTGACCTGTCCGGCTATGGCAGGCTGATTATTTTGAAACATAATAGTAGCTATCTGAGCGCATATGCGCACAACAGGGATCTATTGGTGCATGAGGGAGACTCAGTTAAAGCGGGCCAGAAGATAGCCGAAATAGGTTCTACAGGAACGACGGAGCCTAAGCTGCACTTCGAAATTCGGCGTGATGGTAAACCGGTCGACCCGATGGGATACCTGCCAGGGCGCTGATAACGAAGGTCAGTGGCTGTTTGTAGTAGAGGGATCTCACGGGTGTCGGAGCAGCCTTGGGTTGCCCGACATAGAGTGGGACTTTCGGATAGGACTAACTCTTATGGCATCGAAGAGGGATGACGCAGAGCTAAGCAGTTATGCTGACGATGTAATCCAGGGACAGGATGGATTGAGCCCGGACGGAAATTCCGGTGAACTCATTGAAATGGTTGACGAGAGCGATGATATCGATAAGCCGCAATCTACGGTTGTGTCTTCGATAAATGCCAGTCGTCGAAAAGAAGATGACGGGTTTTACAAAGCCATCGATGCAACCCAGCTATACCTGAATGAGATTGGCTTTTCACCGCTCCTCACCCCCGAGGAAGAGGTTCACTACGCCCGCCTCGCCCGAAAAGGGGTGGAAGCAGGCAGGCGCCGTATGATTGAAAGTAATCTGCGGCTGGTTGTTAAAATCTCCAGGCGCTATGTCAATCGAGGTCTGACACTGCTTGATCTGATTGAGGAAGGTAACCTTGGTCTGATTCGTGCGGTTGAGAAATTTGATCCTGAACGTGGATTCCGTTTTTCAACTTACGCTACCTGGTGGATACGACAGACGATTGAGCGGGCGATCATGAACCAGACCCGTACCATTCGTCTGCCTATTCATGTTGTTAAAGAACTGAACGTCTATCTCAGGGCTGCCAGGGAATTAACCCAGAAGCTGGATCATGATCCCAGTCCGGAAGAAATAGCGCAGCTGCTGGATAAGCCGGTCGCTGATGTCAAGCGGATGCTCGGTCTCAATGAGCGGGTGACTTCGGTTGATACGCCACTGGGACCTGACTCTGATAAATCCATTCTGGATACGATTTCTGACGAGAAAGGCGCTGACCCGGCAGAACTGTTACAGGACCTGGATCTTAATGATAGTCTCGACCGTTGGTTAGGTGAGCTATCAGAAAAACAGAGAGAGGTGGTTGCCCGCCGGTTTGGGCTGAGGGGCTACGAAACCAGTACGCTTGAGGAAGTCGGTAAAGAGATTGGTTTGACCCGTGAACGGGTAAGACAGATTCAGGTCGAGGCATTGAAACGGCTTCGCTCTATTCTTGAAAAGCAGGGTTTGTCAGGGGAGTCTCTGTTTAATTGATGGTCGGGTATTGAATCACTGTCAATAAAAAAGCCATGGATAACTCTCATGGCTTTTTTATCATTGTTCCTCAGCAATCACTCTATTGAACTCAGCGTTCCAGCTGGTCCAGCTTGCCCTTCACACCATCCCACTCTGCTGCATCAGGGAGAGGATCTTTTTTCTCGGTGATGTTTTCCCAGACGTCAGCGAGAACGGCGTTCAGTTCGATGAACTCCTGCTGATCTTCGGGAACCTCATCTTCGGAGAAAATAGCGTTTGCCGGACACTCTGGCTCACAAAGAGCGCAGTCAATACATTCATCCGGGTGAATAACCAGGAAGTTTGGTCCTTCATAGAAGCAGTCCACAGGACAGACTTCCACGCAATCGGTGTATTTGCACTTGATGCAGTTTTCACCCACTACGAAAGCCATGGTGGTTAAACTCCATTTGATCTGACTAAAAAACGTACCGTCCGGTTTTACTGTTTTTTCCGTGAGGACAACCAGTGTTCCGGAAGCATTTCATCATGAGACCTGAAACATTACGATGACGATACAAAAAGTTCGGGCAAGTTTACCAGAGTTGTAATCCCGCTGGATAGCGGGGATTACCATAACCTTATACCCTGAGGGCTCAGAAGAGTAATCGGGGTATAAAAATGACCTGTTATTTGCTCAGCCCCTTGTCAGCCCTTTGAGAGTATAGAGCAGTTCCAGAGCTTGGCGGGGTGTCAGGTTATCCACGTCTGTTTTATCCAGAACCTCAACAGCCGGGTGTGGTTCAGGACTGGCAAACAGGTCAGCCTGAGGCGTAAAAGCAGCTTTACCCGATGGTTTTGCGACAGGCTGTGAGAGTGCTGGTTCATGCTGTTCCAACATGGCCAGTTTCTGTCGTGCCTGGTTTATGACATGCCGTGGTACTCCGGCCAGTTGTGCCACCTGCAGGCCATAGCTCTGGTTGGCAGGGCCTTCCTGCACCGCATGGAGAAAGACAATACGATCGTCGTGTTCCGTTGCATTGAGATGTACGTTCACGACCGTATGGCATTCTTCCGGTAACTGGGTTAGCTCGAAGTAGTGAGTGGCAAACAGAGTAAATGCGCGTACTGAATCAGCCAGATATTGAGCGCAGGCCCAGGCCAGCGATAGCCCGTCGAAAGTGCTTGTTCCGCGACCGATTTCGTCCATCAGCACCAGGCTTTGGTCGGTGGCATTGTGAAGAATATTGGCAGTTTCCGTCATTTCCACCATAAAGGTTGAACGACCACCGGCCAGGTCATCCGAAGAACCGATACGGGTAAAAATTCGATCGACCAGACCAATACGGGCCTGAGATGCGGGAACAAAACTGCCAATATGGGCGAGTAATACAATCAGTGCCGTCTGTCGCATATAGGTCGATTTACCACCCATATTAGGGCCGGTGATAATCAACATTCGGCGTTGAACATTGAAGGTGACATTGTTTGCCACAAAGGGTTCGTCCAGCACCTGCTCAACAACCGGGTGGCGGCCTTCAACAATGGTAATCCCGGGGCTTTGCAAAATTTCAGGACGGCAGAAATTCAGTGTCTCAGCCCGTTCCGCCAGATTGCTGAGTACATCCAGTTCAGACAGCGCCATGGAGCACTCCTGAAGCGGCCCCAGTTGTTCCACCAGTCCGTCCAGAAGCTCATCGTAGAGTGCTTTTTCCCGGGCCAGAGCCCGACTCTTACTGGATAACGCCTTGTCTTCAAACGATTTCAGCTCCGGGGTAATAAAGCGTTCGCTATTCTTCAGGGTCTGACGGCGAATGTAGTCTACCGGGGCATTTTCAGATTCCCGACGGCTCAACTCGATATAGTAACCGTGTACCCGGTTATAGCCCACTTTCAGGCTGGGCAGGCCGGTGCGCTCACGCTCCCGTAATTCCATTTGAACCAGATAGTCGCCAGCATTTTCACTGATAGAACGAAGTTCATCCAGTTCGGCATCAAAACCTTCGCCGATCACGCCACCGTCACGGATCACCACGGGAGGGTTCTCGATGATCGCCCGGGTCAATAATGCTTCGAGTTCAGGGTGTTCACTGATACCTTCTGCCAGTTGCTGTATAGACTGACTGTTAATCGTTGCAAGTTGTTGCTGCAGTTCTGGCAGTTGCTGCAGGGCATCCCTTAATCTTGCCAGATCTCGTGGCCGGGCAGACTTGAGGGCAACCCTGGCAAGAATGCGTTCAATGTCGCCGATATTTTTGAGAATGGGGTAGAGGGTCTCAAAATGAAAGCCCTCTTTCAGGGCCGTGATGGCTGACTGCCGTGCCTGCAGTTTCTCAATAGTGCGCAGTGGGCGATTGATCCAGCGTCCCAGCAAACGACTACCCATGGCGGTTGCAGTGCGATCCAGTACGGCTGCTACCGTGTGCTCCCGGCCACCATTCATATTGGTGGTCAGTTCCAGATTTTTCCGGCTGGCGGCATCCAGTACCACACTCTCTTCCCGGTTTTCCTGGAACAGGGCGCGAATATGGGGCAGAGCGGTTCGTTGTGTTTCCCGGGCATACTGCAGCAGACAGCCAGCAGCCTCAATAGCCAGTGTTAAGTGGCTGCAGCCAAACCCATCAAGACTTTGTGTCTGGAACTGTCGGGTTAATTGCTCAACAGCACTCTCATGATCGAAGTCCCATGGCGGACGTTTGCTGGAACCGGGGCGGCGGAGCAATATTTCGGGCCAGTTGCGGTCATCATTCAGCAATACTTCGGCAGGACTCAGCCGTTCCACCTCTGACAGCAGAGCTTCCTCACCAGCGACTTCCAGTACCGTAAACCGGCCACTGCTGATATCAAGGAATGCCAGTCCATAGCAGTTTTCCCGCCGGGTGACTGCCATCAGCAGATTATCCTGACGCTCATCCAGCAACGCCTCATCACTGACGGTACCGGGGGTCAAAATGCGCACCACCTTGCGCTCAACGGGTCCCTTGCTGGTTGCCGGATCACCAATCTGCTCGGCAATGGCAACGGACTGACGCAACCGGATCAACCTGGCCAGATAACCCTCCATGGCATGGTATGGGATACCCGCCATGGGTATCGGTTCACCACCCGACTGCCCGCGTTTGGTCAGGGTAATATCCAGAAGGTGAGCTGCCTTTTTGGCATCGTCATAAAACAGTTCATAGAAATCACCCATGCGGTAAAACACCAGGTGATCCCTGTGCTGCTGTTTGATGCGCAGATATTGCTGCATCATTGGAGTGTGATTAGCAAGGTCAGTATTGGTCATTGAGCAAAAAAACGATTGTCTGTCTGGTCTGATGTTGCAGCCAGCTTTACTGGATACAGTTTCAGTAATAAATAGTAAATCGAAATAAATGAAATAGGATTGTGCAAATATAGTATCAGCTGATCAGGCTGAATGTCTTCCTGTCGAATGTCTTCCTGTCAAGGGGAGAGCTTAGTCTACAGGGTATCTTATCATTTATTATTTTAGGACTTACGCATTGACAACAGGCTCTAAAATTTGATAATGCCAAAAAACAGATGTCTTCAGGGATGAAAGTGAGAACTACCACTCGACCGACCACTGCACGATGCACTCTTGCAAAATACATTGGCTTTTTGATTAGTGAGCCAAAATCATCAACATGCACAAGACTGGCCGAGGTTACCGACTTTTCTCACGATAGCGCAAACCGCTTTCTTAAGCGTGAAAACTATCAGCCCAAAGATATGTACGATGAAGCAGTCAAAAGTTTAAACCCTATTGGCGGCACCCTGAGCGTTGATGACAGCGTGCTCGACAAACCTTATAGCTACTCCGTGGCACTGGTTGGCCACTTTTGGTCGGGTAAACATCACCGAGTGGTTAAGGGAGTTAACCTCATCACCCTTTATTACACCGACGTATCCGGGCGCCATATGCCGGTGAATTACAGGATATACGACAAATCGGAAGACAAGACAAAAAACGACTACTTCCGTGAAATGTTGATTGAAGTGCTGGTATGGGGGCTGAAGCCAGCGTTCGTTACCGGTGACTCCTGGTACAGCTGCACGACTAACCTGAAGACGATTAAAAACCATCAGACTGGGTTTATGTTTGCCGTTGAGAAAAACAGGACAGTATCACTGGAAAAAGGTAAATGGCAGCAGGTTCAACACCTCGACATCCCCGACAATGGTCTGGATGTATGGCTCAAAGACTTCGGTAAGATCCGGTTGTTCAGGACGATGCTAAAAGACCAGCGTCGCCACTACGTGGTTTACTTGCCAGAGGAAGTCCCTTTTGAACGCAATGACTTCAAGCAGATCCATGACCAGCACTGGCAGATCGAACAGTTTCACAGGGCGATCAAGCAGGTTTGCCATATTGAGCACTTTCAGGTTCGCAGCGAACGACCCGTCAGAAACCATATATTTGCTGCAATTTTAGCTTTTGTTTATCTCCAGAAAATGCAGATAGAGCAGGAGTTTACGAATATTTATCAGCACCAACGGGGGCTGTTTAAAGAGACAATAGGCGCTTTCATTGAGAGTTTTGCAAAGGGGAAGGATCACCTCCTACCAAAATTTATCGGTGTCATCAATGCGTAAGTCCTATATTTATAACTTGTTCCTGAAAGAAAAACCGGAACAGTTCTCTTCCCTCACAATGTATCTGTTGCTGGTGTTTGATAGTCAGCAGGTTGATCATCGGATGTCCAGCCTGGCCTGACCAGTCCCGTATTGGTGGACGGGATAAACATTACTGACGGTTTGGAACATATTGGGAAAGTGGATGTCTTATCTGGCACTGGCTTTTTACGTTGACAGCCAGCCATTCTACCCGGATAAGTTCAAGGAGTGTCGTTATGCAGGTTAGTAATGCGACTGCCCCAGGATCAGTCGTGGATCAGCATACAGCAACTGAGGCAAGTCCATTAAAGAGCGGTTTGTTTCATCGATTCAGGTGTTTTTACTATCGACATGATGCGGTCGAAGGGACCAAAGCCAATTTAATACCCTGTGGAACCACGACATTCGCATTGGCTGGCGCAGGTGCGTGTGCAGGTGGATATATCGCTCAAAATATAACCGTTAAAACCCTGGAGGAGGGTGCCAATCTGGCTGATCGGGTGGTTGCTAAAATTGAAGGTTTCATTAAGGAATATCCCATGGTAATTGGTGCGATGGTCGGTGGAGCTGCCGCTGTTACCGGGATCCACATGCTTGGAAGCAGTTTGAAGCCAATCGTCAGGGATGGCATCGAGAGTGTCAGGGATGGCATCGAGAGTGTCAGGGATGGTCTGAGGTGTCAGCTACAAAAACAACGTCAACTTATCAGTCACCATCAGGATTTAATTGAAAAACATCGCAAGGCGGTGGAGATACTGATCCCTCATCTTCCGGAAGAAAATGCAGTGTATCAACGTATGATGAATAGGAGTTATCAAGTAAACCTGCAGCGTTACAATCATTATGCTGACAGTAAAGCCGCAGAGTTAAAAGCGTACATAAAAGAGATAATCCATCAGCGGGAAATAGATTTAATTCTTCAGCGGAACAGCAACAGCTGGTTCAGAAATTTTTTTGGAAGAGAAGCACCCCGCAAATACCCGCGAGAATTTAGTGAAGTGCGTCTAGCTTTATCAACATTCATGCAGATCAAAAATTATGAATCGCAAAAGGATTTGCTGAAGGTACTTAAATCTGTGTTGACTGATGTGGAACTCGGTAAAGTCAGGTGTATCCTTTCTGACTTTCCATTTCACCCGGATTTATGGATGACACCGGGTTTTATTGAAACGAGCATTGATGACCTTCATAAGCAGATATCTTCAGAGAAAAAGAAAATCAAACAAATAGAGTTACGCATCAAACAGATACTGCAACAATATTCAACTCTTCAACCTGATGAGAACGAAAGGATTCCTTACCCCCCCCCGGTAGAAGAGTTCAATGGCGATATGCCTGATTGAGAGTACGTGTCCAGGCTCAGCCAAGAGTCCATTCTTTTTCTGGTTAGCAGATATAATGTTCGAGCAGATCAAACACATTCCCGTTATTTGTGCAGTAAACTGATCTGAGTCTTGATCAAGGTGGGGCTGTTGCCAATGAAAGTAAAAACGATCTGTGCGGTGTTTGCGGTAATCATGCTTGTGGGATGTGAGTCGCATGATGACAAACCCATAGTCGATAACAAAACTGCTGAAGCCATCTGTAAGGCTAAAGCCAACCTGCCCGGCGGCTGGACAACATCTGAAGTCACTCCAGAGGTACAGAAGGCGACGAATCTGGTGATCAAGGGAATGGAAAAGACGGCCAAAGTGAAAAAAATGCTGGCCGTTCATTCCCAGATTGTTAATGGTGTGAATTACGCCCTGGAGTTTCAACTGGAAAACGGCACGATCTGGAGTGCCATTGTCTACCGTGATCCGGAAGGAAAATACAATATTACACAGACTCCGATTCCGGGACTGTTCTGTGACCACTGAGCAGGTTAATGCCTGATCGGCTGTCGTATCTTTTGATCTTCAATTATATGGTGTGAATACTTCATCTTTCTTATGATGGGTTCTGACTTGATGAAGCCACAGGAGAGGGGTGGTGACAGCCAGCAGGCCCATTGCGTAGAGCATTTTCCAACCCAGCCCCCAAGCCAGCATCAGGCAGAACAGGCAGCCAGGTACGGTTACCCAGTGGTATTTAGCGGGCAACAGTCGAAAGGCGGCCAGCATTGAAGCAAAATAAATAATGACGAAAACCCCGTTGACCCAGGAAACCAGGTCTTCCAGATTCTGATCCGTAAAGTGGGTCATGATCACAATCACAGCCATGATCAATAGAACGCTCACCAGGGCACGCTCGGAAACACCATGACGATTCTGTTGACAGAACCAGGCTGGTAACACACCCTCCTGACTGAAGCTAAGCATCAGGCGAATCAGGCTGGCGGTGTAGACATTGACGGTTGCAACACCACCTGCCAACCCGAGGATTCCGATGACTTGAGCACCCAGTCCACCCATTAACTTATCAAACACGCCAGCCATTGCCAGAGGTGTTGTCACCGGTATGGACAGTATTAACCATGTGCAGGCCAGATAAATACAGCCAACGATGGCAACGCCAATCATAATGGCTGGTTTCAGGTCTTTCTCAGGATTTCGGAAGTCACCAGCCAGGTGGGACATCGCTTCCATGCCGAGAAAACTCCAGAAAGCAAGCCCGGCTGCTTGCAGAATCATGCCGTTGCCAGGGGTGGCTTTTTGCGGCATGGCAGGTACATCAACCACACCCCAGACCATCATCATCAAACCCAGTACCGAGATGATAGAAAGGGTCAGTATCAGCTGGAGGGTGGCAGAGATATGGATGCCCCGAAAATTCAATCCATAGAGCAGCAGCAGGAAGGCTAATTGCACTGCAATGGCTATTGAGTCGGGCACCATAAACAGGGCATCGATAAACTGGTAGGTCATGATGATGGCAGCTGGTGCACCCAGGGGAACGGCACACAGGTAAATAATGCCGATGGTTCTGCCTGCCACAGAGCCAAAAGCCTTCTCAACAAAATAGGCCGGTCCCGCCGCGTGGGGAAACCGGCTGGCCAGACTGGCAAATACCAGTGCTACGGGAATAATGGTCAGGGTGAGTAGAACCCAGGCCCACAGCGCACCGTAGCCTGCCAGTTGTATGGTGAACTGAGGAAGAATAAACACGCTGGTGCCCAGCAGGGTAGTGGCGAGCAGCCCTGCTCCCTGCCAGCGTCCAATCCCGGATATTTGTACCTGCACTCTGTTTACTACCTCCGGGACATCTGTGTCATCTGTTGGTATGACGTTAGGTTAAGGCCTTTACTATAGAACAGATTGACTTAACATTCTGTCTGTGAATCAGCCGCAGTCTTCCGTTTCTTAACGGATCAACAAGCCCGGGCAGAATAACATGGTCATTAAGGGGTAATAAACCCGGCGGTTGGTAACTATAAGGTGGCCAGGGCCTGTTCCATAGCATTAGCCACTTCATGCTGCCCATTGGTATCCGGGAAAATGAGGAAGGCAATAACTACTCAGTCAAACGACACTTGAAGCTTGATAGCTGGCTCGTTACAAATCATAACAATCAGACCCATAACGCTACCGACTTATACGCACCATCTCTTTCCCCGACTATAGCTTTTGGATAAGCTACGCCGTTATTTAGACGGGCTAATGGCTGGTACCTGGCCCCTGGTTTTCGAACCGAACTTCACCTGTTGGGGACAACGATGATTATTAAACCAAGGATTCGTGGATTTATCTGTACAACCACCCACCCGTTAGGTTGCGAAGCCAATGTGCAGGAGCAGATTGCCTATACCCGGTCACTGGGTCCTGTAGCCAATGGTCCCAAAAAAGTACTGGTGATCGGTTCTTCCAGTGGTTATGGGCTGGCTTCCCGTATTACCGCCGCTTTTGGCTCCGGCGCTGCGACTATTGGTGTGTTCTTTGAGAAGCCGGCCACTGCCACCAAACCGGGTACGGCTGGCTGGCACAATTCTGCGGCCTTTGACAAACTGGCCCATGAGTCTGGCCTCTATGCCAAAAGCCTGAATGGCGATGCCTTCAGCCACACGGCAAAAGAGAAGACGATTGAGCTGATCAAGCAGGATCTTGGTCAGGTGGATATGGTGGTTTATTCATTGGCATCACCAGTACGCAAGCTGCCGGATAGCGGAGAGGTAATCCGCTCGGTATTGAAGCCGATGGGTGAACCCTATCGCGCCACTGCTGTTGATACTAACAAGGATACCTTGTTTGAAGCCACGGTAGAGCCTGCTACGGAAGAAGAAGTTGCAGCTACGGTGACAGTGATGGGTGGTCAGGACTGGGAGCTTTGGATAAATGCACTGTCTGAAGCGGGGGTCCTGGCGGAGGGTTGCAAGACCGTAGCGTACAGCTACATTGGTACTGAGCTGACATGGCCTATCTACTGGGATGGTGCTTTGGGTGAGGCTAAGAAAGATCTGGATCGTGCTGCTCACGCGCTTGATGATCAAATGAAAGCAGTTCATGGCTCCGCAAATATCGCCGTTCTGAAGAGTGTGGTGACCCAGGCCAGTTCTGCAATTCCGGTAATGCCTCTTTACATCTCAATGGTGTTTAAAAAGATGCGTGAAGAGCGGGTCCACGAAGGGTGTATCGAGCAAATCAATCGTATGTTCCGTGAGCGCCTCTATCGGGCAGATGGCAAGGCGCCTGAAGTTGATGAAAGTGATCGACTGCGTCTGGATGATCTGGAGCTCAGGGAAGATATCCAGAAACATTGTCAGGAGATCTGGCCACAGCTGACCAACGAAAATCTGACAGAGCTGACCGACTACATTCTCTACAAAGAGGAGTTTTTGAAGCTGTTTGGTTTTGGTATTGATGGTGTGGATTATGATGCCGATGTTAATCCCCTGGTGCCTTTTGAGGTTATTGATATCTGACAGGAATATTCGGGGAGGCCAGGATTGATCAACTCCCCTTGTACCAGGAGCTGCAATCCTGTATCCAGTCCATTAAAGCACTGCTGCCTGAAACTGCTAAAACGGGTAGCATTCATCAACGGCTTACGGGACGTGTTTTATTCAAATAGTCCTGCTGAAGAATGTACATCCTTAAGGCATCACAGTACTGGCCATTGGTGAAATATTCCTGAACCATTCGGCCTTCTTCAATAAAGCCGGTTTGTTGATAAAGGTGAATGGCTTTCTTGTTATCAATGGCCACAACCAGATACACCTTGTTCAGGTTAAGTATGGTAAAGGCGTAGTCCAGAGCTGATTTAATCAATACGCGTGCGTGACCTTGCCCCTGGTGCCCTGGTGCAATAATGATCTGAAACTCGGCTTTACGATGCACATAATCAATCTCGATCAACTCTACCAGACCGATAGATTCCGCATCATTACGCTCAGTAGCCGTGTGCTCAGCAACGAAACGGCGCTCAGTATTGTCATGGATATGCTTACCATAAAGGTCTTCCAGTTCATCGAAAGACTCGTAGGGCTCTTCAAACCAGTAGGACATAATACTGCGGTTATTATTAAGCGAGTGCACAAACCGCAGATCTTTCTTTTCCAGTGCTCTCAATCGGATACTGCTTTTCATCCGGGAATCTCGTCAGTCAGAAATCGACTCTCTATTTTAATAAGGCTTTTGCTGATTTGTCGGTATTTGTGGTGCAGAAGTCTCGGTATTCTATGTGATTGCAGGGGGAAATGACTATATTGTTTTTCTCGTATTTCAATGGTTTTATGTGTTCAGGGGAAGAATTCCAGAATTCAGGCGTTAGTTCCAGTTCATATCGTTGAAAGGTTTGACTCGGAGAGGTTAAGCGGAGGTGTAGTTCGGGATCTTTGGCCTCTGGCAGACTGACGTCACTGCCTTTTTAAAAATATTAGTTATCTGTTGTTTTTCCATCTGGAAATCATCGGTAATTCTCAGGTAAGTAGCTGGCCATATGGAATCGAATATTTCTGGCTACTTGGGCTGGTACTATGCGAGGCACAACGGAGGGAGCATAGCCGTAGCTAGTTCTCGTCCAAAAACGCATCAGGCAATCATAATTAGATTGTACGTGCGTTTTGATATTTCCTGAAATTCCAGAGAGCCGCAAAAACTCTTCCCTTTTTTTCTCTAATCTGGGACGGATATTGGAGAAAAACGCGAAAAGCAGGCAGAAAACATCCTCCCACCATGCTGGAAAGGTACTTTCATGTAGCGTGGAGGTGGCTATCAGGATGGTGCCGGGTGTCTGGCCAGAATCACCAGGTTGTAACAGACCACCGATAACCAGCAATGAGAATCAAAACGCTCAGAACCCTTGCAGTGGCAACGTGATAGCCCAAAACATCTCTTTAGCCACGAAATTCCCGCTTCAATACCTGCCCGGAAGCGAAAGAGCGTTTTATACACATACTGACTTTTAGTCATCTCTTCGACTTCAAGTCCGCGCTTCTTATTAAAAGCTACATCGCTGATTCCCATGGCCTTGGCTTTTTCCAAATTAGCGCGACACGCGTATCCGCCGTCACCGCTTGTCTGGCGAGGTACACGACCATAAATTTCTTGGCTCTATTTTGATTACGAACTGCTCTACAGTGAAAACTGACTGTAGGTCACGAAAAACAAGGATTGGGCAACATTACCGGACAATATGCTGACAACCTTTGTAGATAAAGGGCTTCAGCAATGTTCAACCCAGTAGCAGTCTGAAATCCTACAAGAGCCAATTTCTTTTTGTCTTTCCATCATCGGAATGAATTGGTCCGAATCCGCTGGGTTACCTTCCTCAATAACCAGGTCCAGGATCAATCGACTTTTTCCCTGAACCAGGTTCAGTTTATGGCCATACTGTACTTGCCGCCTGTCTTTTACGATGATATCCGTATGGGGTTCATACAGGCTAACCACTTTTTCCTGGGCTGGCACCTTTTCACCCTTAAAGACCCTGCGCTCTGTCTGGGAGACTATTGCATCCACCAGGGGTAACAGGTGATCCACATCGGCCTGCCACTTGTCGGCATCATCAGCCAGGAGACACTGCCCCTGCTGACGGGCGTTTGCTAGCGTGACAGTAGCTTCGATAAGTACCTTCCGGGATTTTCGGGTCAACTGCAGCAGTTTTTTATAATGCTGATGCCGCTCTTCTTTGCCAGCGTAGATGCATTTTCTGGCCGCATCTTTTACGGCTCGGTTGTGATGGGTATATTCATAAAGCGGTGTCGCTGTCAGTGTTTGTCCCCGTTCCAGCAGCCGACAAATTTCTTTAACGGAACTGGCTAAAAGATCACTGTCGCAAGGAGGTTTGATATCCGATTCGGTGACTGTGCTGTCAATAGCCACAGTGCGCCCTTTTTCAATACCCTGATCTTTAGCGGTCATTAGCTGACAGTTATTAATCCGTTCCCATGTAGATGCAGTAAGAAGGCTGATGAGCCCATGCAAACTGGAGCGACTGGGGCGCTGGTTTGGTTCGAGGCGACAAAAGTCTCGAAAGAGCATGGAGTCCATCAAAACAAACGACAAGTAGTCATAATCACAATTCAAATACTGTTTCAGGAGTGCCGCACGAAGAACGGATTCTGCTGATAGTCCGTTCCGCCCAGTGTTCTGTTTATCACCAGAACTTAAGTCCTCATAAATCCAGTCATTGAACTGTGGATGGGCGTCAAGCCATTGCGAGATACCGGAAAGCTGGGAGCAGATTTCATGAGGTACGTAATGGAGTTCCATACTACACTGCGGGTTGCGTTTTTTGCGCATTTGGAGTCCTCTGTTTTTGGCAATCCCTTATGTTTCTTGCTCTTGGGAAGTTTAGTCGCCAGATAGCAGTAGGGCTCCACTTAATTTTTCAGGATAAAATCTACAGTTTTCAATTGGTTGTGTTTTTGGACGAGAACTAGCTATGTGACCGGAGTTGTAACGAAGCAGAGTGCCGGCACAAGGAGTCAGAAATATATGATTTCATATGGTTAGCTACTTAAGTCGTTCAAAAAGGGGGCTAACTTTGGCAAGTAACTCGTATAATCGTCCCTGATTATTAATGGATGGTGAAGGATTGGCAGCTTCAGCTTTGCTCTGATGTCGTTTTCTGGTACCAATAGAGCTATGATGCAAAGTGACAGTTGCGAGAACACTGTCCTTTAAACAAGAAAAAATAAATAACAAAAAAGCGAGTTACCTCATGTCTTCTGCTCCCAACCTGTCACAGGAAAGCATTGTTATTGTTTCCGCTGCCCGTACCCCAATGGGTGGATTTCAGGGTGACTTGTCGTCTGTGGCGGCAGTTGAACTGGGTACCATTGCTATCAAATCAGCCCTGGAGCGGGCTGGTATTGCTCCGGAGAATGTATCAGAAGTACTAATGGGCTGTGTATTGCCAGCAGGCACTGGCCAAGGGCCTGCCCGTCAGTCTGCATTGCATGCAGGCATTCCTGTTCATGTACCCACAACCACGCTGAACAAGCTTTGTGGTTCGGGTATGAAGACGGTCATGCTGGGAGCAACTCAGCTGAAAACCGGTGAAGCCGATCTGGTGGTTGCCGGTGGTATGGAAAGTATGACCAATGCCCCTTATCTGTTGGATAAGGCCCGGGGCGGGATGCGACTTGGCCATGGTCAGATAAAGGATCATATGTTCACCGATGGTCTGGAAGATGCCTACCGGGGCATGGCCATGGGTGTCTTTGCCCAGGAAACCGCAGACCGGTTTGGCTTGACCCGTGAAGCGATGGATGATTATGCGCTGGCTTCCCTGGAGCGGGCGAACAAGGCTATAGAATCGGGTGCTTTTGCTGAGGAAATAGTGCCTGTTGTAACCCGTAAAGGACTGGTTGACATTGATGAGCAGCCCGGAAAAGCCAAGCCTGAGAAAATCCGGAAGTTGCGTCCAGCATTTACTGAGGACGGGACAGTCACGGCAGCAAACTCCAGCTCTATTTCCGATGGTGCAGCGGCTTTGGTGTTGATGAGAGAAGAGGATGCCAAAGCCCGGGGTTTACAACCCATTGCCAGAATTACTGGCTACCAGAGCCATGCTCAAAAGCCTGAAGAGTTTACCATTGCTCCCGTAGACTGTATTCGCAAGCTGCTGGAAAAAATTGACTGGCAGGCCTGTGATGTGGATCTGTTTGAGGTGAATGAAGCTTTTGCCGTGGTGGCTATGATGGCCATTCGTGAGCTGAATCTGGATCATAATAAAGTCAACATCCATGGTGGTGCCTGCGCACTTGGTCACCCTCTGGGGGCCAGTGGTGCCCGTATTCTGGTCACTCTGTTGCATGCCCTGAAAAAGACCGGTGGGTGCAGGGGCATCGCTTCACTCTGCATCGGTGGTGGCGAAGCCACGGCTATTGCCGTTGAGATGTTGTAAAAGTACCTGACGACACCTTTCGTGTTCTTTCGTGTTCTTTCGTGTTCTTTCGTGTTCTTTCGTGTTCTTTCGTGTGAGAATCATTCCGGTGTGCAGTGCGTTACCCATTCCTGAAAATGCCGCATGCCCCGGGCCTCACAAATAATAAAATACAAGAGGCGGCATTTTTATATGGACTATAACCTTTCTGAAGAGCAAGTTGCCTTTCGTGATCTGGCCCGACAATTTGCCGACGCTGAACTGGCACCCCATGCAGCGCAGTGGGATCTTGATGCTCATTTTCCGGTGGATGTGATCAAGGCAGCGGGGGGGCTTGGTTTCTGTGCCCTGTATACCCATGAGTCCATGGGTGGGTTGGGATTGTCCAGGCTGGATTCCCATATTGTTTTTGAACAGCTGGCCATGGGATGTACGGCAACAACCGCCTATATCACCATACATAATATGGTTACCTGGATGATCAGTGAATTTGCCTCAGAGCGGATTAAATCGGATTGGGGAGAAGGTTTGGTTAGTGGTAACCAGTTGTCTTCCTATTGCCTTACCGAACCCGCAGCTGGCAGCGATGCGGCATCCTTGAAAACCAGGGCCGTCCGGGATGGCGATGATTACCTGCTTAATGGCTCGAAAATGTTTATTTCCGGTGCCGGAAGTACGGATCTGCTATTGGTCATGGCAAGGACCGGTGAAGATGGGCCGAAAGGCATTTCAGCCTTTGCCGTTCCGGCTGATATGGAAGGTATCCAGTATGGTAAGAAAGAAGAAAAGATGGGTTGGAATGCCCAGCCAACCCGACTGATTTCATTTGACAATGTTCGTATTCCGGCAGACCACTTGCTGGGCGTGGAAGGCCAGGGCTTCTCTTTCGCGATGAAGGGACTGGATGGTGGTCGAATCAATATTGCCACCTGCTCCATAGGTACGGCGCAGCAGGCGCTGAATACGGCGCGTGCTTATATGAAAGAGCGTAAGCAGTTTGGCCGCGAACTGGCTGGTTTTCAGGCTTTGCAGTTCAAACTGGCAGATATGAATACGGAGCTGGTGGCCGCCCGGCAGATGGTTCGGCTGGCTGCCTTCAAACTGGATCGTCAGGACCCTGAGGCAACAGCATACTGCGCCATGGCCAAGCGTTTTGCTACGGATATCGGGTTTCAGGTCTGTAATGAAGCCCTGCAGATTCATGGCGGTTATGGCTATATCAAGGAGTATCCCCTGGAGCGTCATGTGCGGGATAACCGGGTACATCAGATTCTTGAGGGAACCAATGAAATTATGCGACTGATTGTCGCCCGTCGTTTGCTCTCTGAAAGCATTTCTCAAACGGGTATGGAGTTACAGTGATTATGTCTGAGTTTTTGTCTGAAAAGTCTGAAAAGTCTGAAAAGTCTGAAAAGCTGCATCTCGCCTTTGAAGGACGTACTGCCATTCTTACCCTGGATCATCCACCGGCGAATACCTGGACGCCGGAAAGTCTGGATGAGCTGGGACAGATTATTCAGGAGTTGAACCGTAAATCCGATGTGATTGCCCTGATTATCACGTCGGCGTCAAAGAAGTTTTTCAGTGCAGGTGCTGACTTAAAACGCTTTGATAACCTGACTCCGGATGAAGCCCGTCCCTTTGCTGAGAGCTTTGGCAGGGCTTTTGAAGCACTCAGTGATTTTTCGGGTCTCAGCATAGCAGCCATCAACGGTTATGCCATGGGAGGAGGGCTTGAAGTAGCGCTGGCCTGTGACCTTCGTATTGCTGAAGAGGGAGCCATCATGGCTTTGCCTGAAGCGGCTGTTGGATTATTACCCTGTGCCGGTGGAACTCAGAATCTTACCCGGCTAGTGGGAGAGGCCCGGGCCAAGCGTATGATCCTCTGTGGGGAGAAAGTGGATGCTGAAAAAGCGTTGAAGATCGGACTGGTAGAGGAAAAAGTGGGCAGTGGTGAGAGCCTGGAGCGGGCAAAAGCTCTGGCGGCTGATGCTGGAAAGCAGAGTCCTGACGCTCTGAGAGCGTGTAAAAAACTGGTGCAGATGGGGCGTTCCGGTTTCTCAAGAGAGGCATTGCCAACGGAGAGAGAGCTGTTCCTTGAGTTGTTTAAAGGAAAGAATCAGCAGGAAGGTGTCAGTGCATTTCTCGAGAAACGTAAACCTGAGTGGCATTATGAGTAATTATTAAAGTGGAGAGGCTTTTTATGAAGAGGCATTTTATAAAAAGGCTTTTTATAAAATGCCTTTGCATGTAAAGCCTTGCGTCAGGCCGCTTTGAATATGGCTGTTTTCCATAAGGATCATAATAATGACAAAAATTGCATTTATCGGCCTTGGTAATATGGGTGGCCCCATGGCACAGAACCTGGTGAAAGCCGGGTATGATGTTTGTGGTTTTGATCTGGTTCCCGAGGCTCTGGATCAATTGGCACAAGCCGGAGGCTCAAAGGCCGGGTCCATGAGAGAGGCTGCACAGGGCGCCAGGGTAGTGATCAGTATGTTACCCGCCGGCAAGCATGTTGAATCGCTCTATCTGGGGGATGATGGGCTCTTTAACATCATTGATCGCAGTTCTCTGGTCATTGATTGCAGCACCATTGAGGCTGAGGTTGCCAAAAAAGTCGGGGAACGGGCAGAAGAGCAGGGCATTAGTTTTATTGATGCACCGGTTTCCGGTGGAACAGCCGGTGCTGCAGCCGGAACACTGACGTTTATGGTGGGAGGCAGTGCCGGGATCGTAGAGCAGGCCAGACCCTATCTCGAGGTAATGGGGCAGAATATCTTCCATGCTGGCGGTGCAGGTGCGGGGCAACTAGCGAAGATCTGCAACAATATGCTGTTGGCTGTTCTTATGACCGGCACTTCGGAAGCACTTAAGCTGGGTATCGATAATGGTCTTGATCCAGCAGTACTCGCAGAAATCATGAACAAAAGTTCAGGCGGGAACTGGGTGCTTGAAAAGTATAATCCGGTGCCTGGCGTCATGCCCGAGGCGCCTGCCAGTAATGGTTATCAGGGTGGTTTTATGGTGGGGCTTATGGCCAAGGATCTTGGTTTGGCCCTGAATACCGCTGCTGGTAGCAAGACTGCAACGCCCATGGCTTCGCTGGCTGATAACCTGTACAAAATGCATGCCATTCGTACTGGTAGCACTAAGGACTTTTCAAGCATTATTCAGCTGTATGATCCCGTTAATTAATGCAGGGCAGCGCTAATCCCCATGCAAATTGAGCGATACCAGGTGCAAACAACTGACCCGGTTGTTCAGTGGCTGATGGTGGCCAAAAAGACGGGCAGATCCAGGTTACCATCTTTTCGCTAAAAGCTTTGGCATAACTGGCGTTTATGAGTTTTTTGGGCTAGGAATATAACGAAATAATCAGGCAAAAAGCCGGATGTTACATTGGTGTCATTTGCTGTTAACCGATGAGGTAATCATGAATAATCAATCTGGCATTCGGCCCCTGACTCAGACCTGCCACGGTTCCTTATTAATCGGTAATCCTGCTGATACAAGTACATCAGATAATGTGTCAGCAGTCTCTTCCTACTGTAGAACAGGAGGCGTTAAGCGAAGTGCATCTGTTGTGGCTGCGCCCTGCAACCTTCTTTCAGAGGCATCAGCAAAATCACCTGACATAGCAACGCCGGTAAAAGCGCACACTCTTGAGCAAAGAGAGTTGCACTCTTCATTGCCGTTGGCGTTAGAACTGAGCGATCAGGTTCGCAAGGAGGTCACCCGTCAGTTGGAAGCAAGCGAAAAATGCAATGTGTTTTTTCTGACTGATGTATGGAAAAAGGTCCGTTTCACCGAGTCAGCAAAGCAGCGCATGCTTGACGATGAGATTTCTCAGAGGGACATTGATAATGCGTTAACCACGTCCGAGGGTGAACACGAAATTTTAGACCAATCCACCCCAAGGTCTGATGGATATTATTTCGTTAACAGTCCAAAAGTAAATCAACATCTTGCCAAGTCAACCTACAATAATCGCTGTTTTCCTTTTTATACCCCTATGATCGTATTCGAATGCTTGGGTCGATCCAATGATAGGTGGGAAGTTGCGGGTTATGGTATCTCCCATGAAATTCCGTTGCCGTTAGTTAATTCCAGATACATTAAAATTAATGAAGAAGTATGCGGTTCTGATTGTTGTGGTGTTGTTGAACCACAGTTTTCAGTCAGTGTCGAAAAGTACATAGCAGACGAGGTTGCCCGTCGTTTCAGCGAAACCCTTAACGTCTTTTACCAAAACCTGAATGCCAGTATGCCAGACAACGAAAAAGTGGACTTCTTATATCATCTTATGACTCCCCAGGCACCTGACCATTCCCCGGTATATGATGCGGTCGGTGGTGACCGGAAAAAGCACCCGGAAAAGCCCCGTTTGGCTGCCGATGAGTTTATGTATCGTATCCGCTTCGCCCCGGGTGGCCCTGCATTTAACGAGCTATGTGAAAAACAACCCCTGTATAGGCAAGGCACAATCTAATGAATGGTCACTCCATTGATTTGGCTCAATGTTTTGCTCTGATATTGTTCTAATTTTGAACAATGGTGTCAGATAACGGTTCTGTTTTTGTAAATCAGGTTATACAATTCCACGAATTAACTGTAGTTCTGACCGGCTAACCGGTCGCCAGTGATCATTCATCTGAGGTAACCTGTTCCCATGCAAATACTTATGAGTCTGGTGGGTATTGCCAGCCTTTTGGCGCTTGCCTTTTTACTGTCCGATAATCGAAAAGCGATCAACCTGCGAACGGTAGCTGGTGCCTTTGCCATTCAGGCCGGACTGGGAGCATTGGTTCTTTACGTTCCTTTAGGCCAGGAAATTCTGGGTGGTGTCTCCAACGCGGTAAGTAATGTTATCAGTTACGCCAATCAGGGTATTGGTTTCCTGTTTGGTGATCTGGGTAACTTCAAGGTTGGCTTTATTTTTGCCATTAATGTACTGCCGATTATCATTTTCTTCTCCTCTCTGGTAGCGGTGCTTTACTACCTGGGCATTATGCAGAAGGTGGTTATCTTTCTGGGTGGTGCACTGCAAAAAGTACTGGGTACCAGTCGTACTGAGTCTCTCTCTGCAACAGCAAACATTTTTGTCGGCCAGACGGAAGCCCCGCTGGTGGTAAGACCCTATATTGGTCGTATGACCAATTCAGAGCTGTTTGCCATTATGGTGGGTGGCCTGGCTTCGGTTGCCGGCTCTATCCTGGCAGGTTATGCGGGTATGGGTGTTGAGCTTAAGTACCTGATTGCAGCAAGCTTTATGGCGGCACCTGGCGGCCTTCTGATGGCTAAAATGATCAAGCCGGAAACGGATACACCGGATGATTCTGAACTGGTTGATGAAGAAGGTAGCAACGAAAAGCCTGCCAACCTGATTGATGCCGCTGCTTCCGGCGCTTCCTCCGGTATGAAACTGGCGGCTAACGTCGGTGCCATGTTGCTGGCATTCATCGCGCTGATTGCCATGATTAACGGTATTATGGGCTGGGTTGGCGGCTTCTTTGACTACCCACAGTTAAGCCTGGAAATTATTCTGGGTTATCTGTTCAGCCCTCTGGCATTTTTGATTGGCGTGCCGATGAATGAAATTGTGACTGCGGGTAGTTTCATTGGCCAGAAGCTGGTGGTGAACGAATTCGTTGCCTATATGGATTTTGTCAATTATCTGAACCCTGAAGCTGCTGCTGCTGCCGGTGTTGAAGTGCTGTCACAGCGTACTCAGATCATCATCACCTTCGCACTGTGCGGTTTTGCTAACCTTTCTTCGATTGCTATTCTCCTGGGTGGGCTGGGGGTTATGGCGCCACACCGTCGTCAGGATATTGCCCGTATGGGTATCAAGGCGGTAGCCGCTGGTACTCTGTCTAATCTCATGAGTGCAACCATAGCTGGTTTGATGCTGGCTCTGTAATTGTCTTATTCAGGCCATGGTTTAACCCTGGCCTGCTATCCTTTCCCTGTTTTTCACTTCATCTGCTGAATCTAACGCTTTTCAAGTAATGGCCGAATCACATAGTGAACGAATTATGTGTTGGGTATTTGTGTATTTTGCTGGCATGGATATCGGTCTGAACCTTTTGTGAGTGTGCAAGGATGAACCTGACAACAAGGATTTTATGCTCCCGTAAAGACAGGAAGCTTTCGCAGCAGGCGCTGGCTGATTTGATTGGTGTGTCCAGAAGTGCGCTGGCCCAGTGGGAAACCAGCATGAGCAGCCCCAGTCTTGATAATCTGCGCAAAATGGCTGAAATTCTTGAGGTGTCTTTCGAGTGGCTAGCTACCGGTCGTGGTAATCAGTATCTGGTCAGTTCTGATGAGGTGATCAGTGATTCTGAAGTGGATGGAGAGATTATCGGTCAGTTACACCGAATGAATCTGATGAAGAAAAGAGCCATTCTCAATGTGATGAGAGCAATGGCATAGGGAACCCGCAAAATCGTTCAGAATAAAGCGCCTTACTGGCGCTTTATTTGCTTTTTACTGCAAAGTTTCAGAAATGCAGCGAGCGATAGTCTATTTGATCATTTCCCTGAACTTATTGCCTGGCTTGAACTGAGGCAGTTTGCAGGCAGGGATATGAATTTCTTCACCGGTTTGCGGATTGCGCCCCTTTCTGGCGGCCCGGTCTGTTACTGAAAATGTGCCAAAACCAATAAGTTGAACGATGTCACCACTTGCCAGTGTCTCCTGTGTGTTGCTGATAAAGGCATTGACAACCAGCTCGGCCTTGCTTCGGGGCAGGTTAGCTTGTTCAGCGACTTGCTCAACCAGTTCTTTCTTGTTCATATCCAGTCTCAGGGAATTACCAGTTATGTGGAAAGAAAATACCAGAAGACAAGGGTTCGCTTCTGGCTTCGCTTGGCTCAGGATAAACCTGGGCAGGTGGTGAAACATAATCGGCCTGAAGTGTATCTCTTACTTTAAAAATCTATGAAGGGAGAAAGACCTTGATAGAATACTATAGAAGTTTTCAGGCGCTTTATCCGGTTTCATTACACAAAGAAGCGAGTTTATGTTGCGATAGCTGCCAGCATGGAGCTGGCTGCTATCATGTTGGCTTATCTGCCCAGTTCGCGCTCCAGTGGAATCATGTGATGTTTAGGCTGCAGTATCAGAATATCGGTTTTGACTTCAGAAATAAGATGCTCAGCGGTATTGCCGATTGCCAGGGCACTGATACCAGTTCTTGCGTGAGTTCCAAGAATCAACAGTTTGGCATCCGTTTCTTTCAGCAGTGCAGGGATCATTGTCTCTGTGGGGCCTGGCTCAATATGGAAATGGTCTTCATTCAGATTGAACTCCCGGGCGTATTCCCGGCAATGCTTTTCGTAATAGTCCTTGTCAGTCCATCCATCACCCTTATCCTGAATCACCAGCATGGTGGTCGGGTAAGCGGTGGCCAGGTGCAGCTCTGATGAAAACTCTTCAGCGATATCCGTCGCGTATTGCAGAATCGCCTGATTAAGAACGCTGTGATAGTGGTCTCTGGGGTCGGCATTAATGGCAGCAAGGATTTTGC
The DNA here is from genome assembly GCF_023716865.1 of Endozoicomonas sp. SCSIO W0465. Classification (NCBI taxonomy): domain Bacteria; kingdom Pseudomonadati; phylum Pseudomonadota; class Gammaproteobacteria; order Oceanospirillales; family Endozoicomonadaceae; genus Endozoicomonas; species Endozoicomonas sp. SCSIO W0465. The sequence continues at coordinate 3,894,411 of NZ_CP092417.1, read as the reverse complement.
CATTGGTCCAGTCGCTATTATCCTGGGCCAGTAAGACAGGAACCCGGCAGCGACGAAGGAGGCTCCAGTCTTCAGGCGTTGAAAAGGCTTTCTGGAGAGCGGTGGTTAACTTGGCATCTTTAACCACAAGGTGACAGCGCTCCATCTGACGCACATGAATAATGGTTTCGATAACTGAGCCATTCCACGTTTCATGTAGATAAACCTCCAGACCCTCAGCCATCAGTGGTTCAGCCAGTGCTTCCAGGCGAACCATTGACTCACCATCCGCTTTAGGGTTTGGAGCAAGAATATGCAGGGCAGCACCGGTTACCCGGCAGATCTGGCTGGCACGATCAAGGGCAAGCTGCTGGTCCTTTCTGGTATCAACCACGGCCAGAATCTTGGTGATTCTACGCATAATTTACCTCTCTTGCTGGATATTCTGTTTTTTATCGTTCCATCATGCATGAGCGTAACTGATGTTTTTATGACGACGGTCAATAAAATACTGTGCAGTTAGGAGTAGGTAGAGGGTGTCTGGTGAGAATTTACAGTAACAAAAGATATTTTACGACATTGGTTGTTCTTTTTGGCGGTTTGCTCTGTGCCAGTAAAGTAGGTTGTAGTTATACAATGGCATTTCCTGAGATTAATCCCGGACTAATAAGTTAACTGTACAACCGCTACCAGTTGCCTGGCAGCGGTTTTTTTACTACTGGTTTAAGCTTGACATGGGCGCAGGGTGAGAAGCAAAAAGCTTTCTCAACTCTCCGGGCGCACTCAGCTCCTCTGCCAGTGTGGCGAAAGCTATGCGGCTATCAGTCTTGTCAAACACAACATAGAAGCCCCGCATAAAGGCATCTCCGAAGATCCAGAAGTCCTGATTTCCAGGAGCCAGTCCTGCAGTGCATTGTTCCTGACCCCACCAGTCTACCTGTTTGACGACATAAAACTCGGGAGGGACGCTGTATCGGGTGTCATCAATGGTGAAAACAAGGTCTGGCTGTTCATCAAGGTTCGAGCAGTCCGGATTGATATTCAGGGCATTCTGGAGGTTGGTAATGTCATTGGCCGGGCCTACGATCAGCGAGGTGCCAGAGTCAACAATGGCTCTGCAGTTGCCCTGAGACTGGCAGCTCAGAGGGATGCTGTCGTTGTTAACGGCAATACCGTCAAAGGCAATGTTGTAGTAAAAATCAACCGGGCCACCTGTCTCAAGCGGTTGCAGTGGGTGCCAGGTGATATCCCCCTGGTAATAATCCGGATCCGGTTCACCAATAATCAGACGACCAGTACCATTGCCTGGCGTGTTGGATAGATAGAATGAGAAAACAGCTTTTGGAATCAGCCCTTGTGTAACTGCATTATCCATCCAGGGGGTGACCTGATCGCTGGCTATCGACTTGTAGGCAAGACCAAAGATGCCATCAAATGGTGAGTTTTGAAAGTCGTCGGACAGTTGACTGGCCAGACCGATGCCCTGATTGGTGACCGTGATGCCACCAAACGTGACGGTATCATAGCCAACATAGCCCTGCATACTTCCGGTGCCATACTGAATCGAGAGTTCCTGGTCTTCGGTGAAGAAAGTGCTGCTAAGGTTGGGATTGAATTTTTCCTTCCCCTCACAGCCCGGTGTGTAGCAGTTAGTTTCCGGTGTCCAGATATTGCTTGAGCCGGTATCCAGTACGCCCGTGAACTGTTGCTTTTGAGATCCCATGGTGAAGGTGCCGTAATACTGCGTATTCTGATGGTCAGTAAGGGGAACTTCACCGTCTTCCGGGGCTGGTGTGATCAGTTCACTGCTCTGGAGCCTCTGTTCCGTGGCAGGCTCATGAACCTGGATATAGGTTCTTTTTTCGCTGGAAACCGCCTGTTGATCGAAAAGCGACTTGTTGGCTACATCCCCTTGAGCTGCGAAGGCCTGAGACAGAAGAATGGGAGGAATTGCGGCAAACAGAAAACGGTTCATAGTGCCATCTCGAATGAGGGTAAAGGTGATGATCGTGCCTGTTCAAATTAGTCAATATCTCTCTTCTTATCCAACATGGCTTTTTATCATTTTGCTCATAATTTTGTGCAGCAAAACCTCTGCTCATTTCACCTGCTTAAGGTGTTTATGAATTCGGGGCATATCCCCTTATGAACCGGTGAGGTGGTAGGTACTGATGCATCTGACGTTTGTTGCTTCAGCGTTGTTTATGAGCCTGCCCGATCCCCTGCTTCATCAGAAAAAGAAGGATGATGATACCTCACTCCAATGCTTTCCTACCGGTAAGTTGATCGTGTTACCATACTGGCTCAGTCAGGTGAGCCAGTTATGACCGATATTTCTTACATTCTTGAATTCTTACCCTGTCCAACGCCTGAGGCATGGATTGATGAAGCGTGCAAACCGGAAAATCTGGCTGTAATTCTGGTTGATCATGCTAATAATGAACTTAAGGCAGCTCAATCAGCGATGGCAATCATGAGTCGATACCGTTCTGGAACGTATGGTCGCAATCGCGCCGGCAGTCACTCTGATGATGCCTTCGATGAAGAGAAAGTTGGGCTGCAACTTAAAACAGAAGATCAGTTAAGTCTGTTAAACAAAATGTCCAGACTGGCCCGCGAGGAGCTGCGGCACTTCGAGCAGGTGCTTGCCATTATGGCACGCAGGAATATTCCCTATGATCACCTGGGAGCCGGTCGCTATGCGGGCCGGTTAAGTACTGCCATCAGAACGTTTGAGCCATACAGGCTGGTGGATACCCTGATTATGGGCGCTTTTATTGAAGCCCGCTCCTGTGAGCGCTTTACTGCACTCGCTCCCTGGCTGGACGATGAACTGAAAACGTTCTACCAGTCACTGTTGCGTTCTGAAAGTCGACATTTTCAGGACTATTTGGCACTGGCAGAAGCGATTAATGGGGCATCTGTCGCTGATCGGGTGACAGTATTTGGCGAGATTGAACAAAATGCCATTGAGTCACCCGACCAGGTTTTACGTTTTCACAGTGGTGTGCCTGATTTTTCGTTAGACCAGAGTTGAGAGCTCATTCATTTCCATTTGGTTATGTTGTGCTGCAGACTGGCTCTCAGGCCGGATTGTGGTATCAGAGGCATTAGGTTGAGGGGACTTACTGCAAGAAAGTAGTTGTTTACCCGCGCTAAAAAGGTGATGGGTAACAAGCATGATTGATCCAGTTACCACTGCACTGGCAAAAAAGGACAAACGGGAATAATCGTTAAGCGTATTGTTATATTGGACACTTTCATCGGAAGTTAGATTTTTAAGGCAATGATGGTAAACAAAATCTTTGGCAGGTTGGTCAAAGTGAGACTGAATCGCACTACTGCATAAGACACTGACCAATCCAGAACCCAGCGCGCAAGCGCCATACAGAGCATATTTACCAGCCTTGACAGTGACCTTGGAAGTGACTGAGGTTGAGGGGGTGGGCTCTTGTCTATCGATTGGTTGGGATGTTACAGAATTACCTGTGGTGGCACTGCTAATCATAAATGAATCTCCTTCGTTATTGTTCAGTTTATTTTTATTGGCACTATATACAGACAATATCAGGAGATAATAAGTTCAATTTTTGAAAAAATTATGATTGGTCGTTTGTTTATGTGTTTTTGCCTCTGTTGGCTCTTCAGGATCTTATAGCGGTTTCCGGGGGGAGGGGCAGTTATATTTTTCTCACGGATCATGGATGTTTAATCGGGAAGGCATCCAGCGTTATGCCATTGCTGTCCAGCTCAATCTCCCAGCCCTGATTGGTCCAGTCCCCCAGTACATAGCGCTTGCCGACCCTGTTTTTCAGGGCAACGTCATGGATGTCCGGGCGGTGGGTATGGCCGTGGATCAGGGTATCTACCTGGAATCTCTCCATCGCATCAACAACTTCGGATAGGGTAACATCCATGATGTCCGGTGCTTTTCCGATTTTCGCTGCTTTGCTGTTTTGCCGAATTTTACGGCCCAGATTTTTGCGGTACGACAAAGGTGTCATACGCAACAGAGCCATCACCAGGGGGTTGCGGATAATTTTCCGGTAGTACTGATACTGCTTGTCATCAGTACACAGTAGGTCACCGTGCATCAGCAGGATTTTTTGGTTATTAATCGTTATCAGGGTCGGATCTTTCAGCCATTGTGCACCGGTTGAACGCAGGAAGGCTTTCCCGATAGCGAAATCCCGGTTGCCGGGCATCAGGTACAGGGTCTTGCCACTGTTTGTGTAGTGCCTGAGTTGCCTGGCAATATCGTACTGGAAGTCATCCATGGCATCGTCCCCAACCCAGTACTCAAAGAAGTCACCCAAAATATAGAGTGCATCAGCCTGAGGGGCCCGATCGGCCAGATAATGGCAGAAAGCCCGGGCAACTGCCGGGCTTTCCGGAGTGAGGTGAAGGTCTGAAATAAACAGAGCCTTCATCAGGCAGTTTCCGCCGTCTCAGGAGCCTCAGCTGATGCCAGGATTTCAGCGGACTCAATCATCACATCGTCTACCGGAACATCCTGATGGCCAGCACGGAAAGTGGTTTTAACCCCTTTGATCTGATTAACGATATCCATGCCTTCAACCACCTTACCAAATACACAGTAACCCCAGCCATCAGTGGTTTTTGCGCTGTGGTTAAGGAAGTGGTTGTCTTTGACATTGATAAAGAATTGGGCTGACGCCGAGTGCGGGTCCATGGTTCTGGCCATGGCAATGGAACCGGTTTCGTTCTTTAGGCCATTGTCGGCTTCATTTTCAATAGGCATCTTCGTTGACTTTTGCACCATGCCTGGCTCGAAACCACCACCCTGAATCATAAAACCATCAATAACGCGATGGAAAATGGTGCAATCAAAATGGCCGCTTTTTACATACTCCAGGAAGTTGGCAACGGTTTTTGGTGCTTTTTCAGCATCAAGGTCCAGTTTGATATCACCAAAGTTAGTGTGTAATACAACCATCATGTGGGTCACCACTTTTGTTAAATAACGTTCACAGACCCGGAAAGGGTCAGGAAAGCCACGGATTTTAGGTGTTTCTCCTGCCAGTGTAAAACCTATTCGTTAAACCGTATCAGATAATCAACACGGTTGAAGGTTGCCTGGTAAAGCTGTTCATGAACCCCGAAGGCCTGTCCTGTCAATTTCGTCAGCAGGAAATGAGTTATTTTCCAGAATTTGCAGATATGGTAGTCTCAGCCGATCATGGCGTAGGTGGATAACCCATATTCGCCAGTAACCCTTCATAGATGCATCAGTGACAATGACTGCTACCGACAAAGCCAGAAACTTTCTGGAACAGATTATTGAAAAAGACCTGGCAGAAGGCCGGGTCAGTCGTATTCACACCCGTTTTCCTCCTGAGCCGAACGGTTTTCTCCATGTAGGCCATGCCACTTCTATTTGTCTGAACTTTGGCCTGGCAGAAAAGTACCAGGGAGAATGTAACCTCCGTTTTGACGATACCAATCCGGAGAAAGAAGAGCAGGTCTATGTTGATGCCATTCAGGAAGATATTCGCTGGCTGGGCTTCCAGTGGTCCGGCGAGGTTCGCTATGCATCCAGCTATTTTGACCAGTTTTATGACTGGGCTCTGCACCTGATCCGTGCAGGCAAGGCCTACGTTGATCATCAGGACGCTGAATCCATGCGCATTAACCGGGGTGATTTCAATAAGCCCGGTGTTGAGAGTCCTGACAGAAACCAGTCTGTCGACGAAAACCTGGCTGAATTTGAGAAAATGCGGGCCGGTGAATACCAGGAAGGCAAGGCTTCCCTGCGGGCTAAAATCGATATGCAAAGCCCCAATATGAATATGCGGGACCCGGTTCTCTATCGAATTCGCAAGGTGCCTCACCATCAGACCGGCGACAAGTGGTGTATCTATCCAAGCTATGACTTTGCCCATGGTCAGGAAGACGCCATTGAGTATATTACTCACTCTATCTGCACTCTGGAGTTTCAGGATCACCGTCCTTTGTATGAGTGGTTCCTGGATAACCTGCCCGTTCCGGCCAGACCCCGTCAGTATGAGTTTGCCCGTACCAACCTGAACTACACCGTCACTTCCAAGCGCAAGTTGAAGAAACTGGTGGATGAAGGTGTGGTTAACGGTTGGGATGATCCGCGGATGCCAACCATCTCCGGTATGCGACGCCGTGGTTATACGCCGAATGCTATTCGTCGTTTTTCCGAGATGGTGGGGGTCAGCCGTTCCGACGGTACCGCTGATGTGTCGATGCTGGAGCATGCCATTCGTGATGACCTGAATACCAATGCAGCCCGTGCCATGGCGGTGCTCTCTCCACTTAAACTGGTGATCCGGAACCTGCCGGCGGGCGAGGTGCAGGAAATGGTGGCAGCGGCTCATCCGAACCGTCCGGAACTGGGGCAGAGAACCCTGCCATTTACCCGGGAAATCTATATTGATCAGGAAGATTTTACCGAGGACACCACGCTCTCCCGCAAGAAATTCAAGCGCCTGGTGATTGGTGACTATGTGCGCCTGCGAAGTGCTTATGTGATCAAGGCGGAAGACGTGATTCGGGATGACAACGGTAATATTGTTGAAGTTCATGCTGCTTATGTGCCGGGCACTGTTGGTGAAGAACCACCCGAAGGCATTCGTCCACGGGGTGTTATACACTGGGTTTCGGCAACCCATGGTAAACCGGCTGAGTTGAGAATCTATGATCGTCTGTTCAGTCACCCGGCGCCGGATCGTGGTGAAGAGGACTTCCTGAGTCATGTCAATCCCGACTCCCTGAAGGTGACACAGGCATGGGTCGAGCCATCACTGGTGAATGCGGCTCCGGAACAATCCTTCCAGTTTGAGCGGGAAGGTTATTTTGTGGCCGACCGTTGTTACCATTCAGCAGAGCATCCGGTGTTTAACCTGACCATCGGCTTGAAAGATACCTGGGCCAATAAAGCCTGAATGGGCTTTCATGGGTAATAACCGTCAGAAAGGATACCGATAAAGTGCTGCAGATTTATAACAGCCTGACTCGTAAGAAAGAGCCGTTTACCCCGCTGGATGGAAACCACGTGCGCATGTATGTCTGTGGTATGACGGTTTACGACTACTGCCATATTGGTCATGCGCGGACTGTGACGGCTTTCGATGTGGTGGCCCGTTATCTGCGCGCCCGTGGTTACGACCTGACCTATGTTCGCAATATCACCGATGTGGATGACAAGATTATTCGTCGGGCGGCAGAAAACGGTGAAGACTTTTTGGCCCTCACCGGCCGTATGATCGCGGCCATGCAGGAAGATTTTCAGCGGCTGGGTAATCTGCCGCCGGACCATGAGCCAAAGGCAACCGAATTTGTGCCCGGCATGGTTGACATGATTGAACAGCTGATAGCAAAAGGATTTGCCTATGCACCGGGTAATGGGGATGTCTATTACCGGGTTCACAAGTTTGCGGATTACGGCAAGCTTTCCGGTAAAATTCTTGCAGAGCTGGAAGCCGGTGCCCGAATTGAGGTCGAAGAGCAGAAAGAAGATCCGCTGGACTTCGTGCTATGGAAAGCCGCCAAGCCAGGGGAGCCGAGTTGGTCATCGCCCTGGGGCGAGGGGCGTCCGGGTTGGCATATTGAGTGCTCCGTAATGGGTAAGTGTTGTCTCGGTGATACATTTGATATTCATGGTGGCGGTTCTGACCTGAAATTCCCCCATCATGAGAATGAGATTGCCCAGAGTGAAGCCTGTAACGATGCCAGGTTTGTCAATACCTGGATGCATTCCGGCGCGATCCGTATTGATAATGTGAAGATGTCCAAGAGCCTTGGCAATTTCTTTACCATCCGTGAAGTGCTGGATAAGTACGACGAAGAAGTGGTTCGCTACTTTATGATCTCCAGTCACTACCGTAGCCCGATCAATTACTCTGAAGATAGCCTGAAAGAAGCGGGTGTTCGTCTTGAACGTTTGTACACTGCCTTGCAAGGCCTTGGTCTGGAAGGCGTGTCTGCACCCGAACATCATGAGTTTGAGCAGCGTTTCTTTAAGGTGATGGACGATGATTTCAATACTGCGGAAGGGCTTGCCGTATTGTTTGAATTGGTACGGCACCTTAATATCGTCCGCAGCCAGGACGAATCGGCAGCCCTGCCACTGGCTGCGCTGCTGGTAAAACTGGGCGGTATGCTTGGCATCCTGCAGCGAGATCCGGAAGCATTCCTGAAGTCGGGTGCGGATGTCGATGAAGCCATGATTGAAACCATGATTCAACAACGCAACGATGCTAAAAAGAGCCGTGACTTCACTGAAGCAGACCGTATCCGTGATGAACTTGCTGCCCGGGGAATCATTCTTCAGGACAGCAGGGAAGGTACAACCTGGCGGATTGAGCGCTAAGGTGACTGGTTATGCCGACGGGTTTATTCCTGTCGGCTTTCCCGGTAGGCTGTCCGAAATACATAAGTCAGGGGATATATTGTCAGTCACACAAGTAATATTTCACCAGATACATCAAAACCGGCCAGGCAGAATTTATGGGAATGACCCGGTTTTCACATCATGGATTGACCGGTTGAACTGTTTTCAGCAGTTGTTTTGCCAGATTTTTTTCACAGCCAAAATCATCCCAGTCCACGGTGATCAGTGGTGTGCCCATTGAGCGGCAGATCTGTGGCAGAATGGCCTCATGATAGTTATGAATGTCGCTGAGGTACGTTAGAGGAGTTCCATCTTCTGCACTTCTTGCTCTTTCAATCAGACGACGGTGGGCAATTTTCGGAGCGGTTCTGAGATAAATGACCGTGCTGATGACCGGATAATCTTTCAGTCTGCGCTGGATTTCACAGTAATGCAGCATATAGCGCTCATCGGGTGTTGCCATACCCAGAAAGTTCGCCTGGGTAAAAATCAAATCTGAGTAGAGGGAACGCTCAATCAGATAGTTGCGGTCAGTCGGCAGCTGCTCAACAATACTGGCTCTGCGATTGGTAATGTATTCCTGAAACTGAATGCGTTTAGCCGCATCATTAGGGTGATCAGTGAAATCCTGAAGTAGCCGTGTAAATTCCGGGTCATTCACTGGCTCCTGAATGGCATCCCAGCCGAGCTCTGCTGCAAGTTTGGGAAGAAGGGTTGATTTCCCTGCAGCAATGTTGGCTTCTACAGCGACAAAGTGATTGGTTTGCTTCATTAACGACCCCGGTGGCTGATGACACAACTCATGACGCTTTTGTACTGGCCATGTGAACTGGTCATGTGTGCTGACCATGTGTACTGGTCATGAGAAGGCCAGCCACTTTATGAGGTTAAGCTGCTACGATCAATAAGTAATAATAATCCGATGGTTTATTGAGATCAGAAGCAGTTGGTTGGGCGTGGCAGCCCGGCAATACGGGCGGCAACTCTGGCTGGACTTTCAGGAAAAAGCTGCATCAGATAGAGACTGTTACCCTTCTCTTTCCCAAGCGTATTGGCAATGTGTTTAACAAAAGGGCGTTGATTTGGGGCCAGTTCATATTGTTGATAGAACGCCCGTAGTGCATAAATGACTTCCCAGTGGGCGTCAGTGAGCGCAATACCCTCAAGAGCGGCCAGTTCAGTGGCAACATCGGCATTCCATTGGTCAAGGTTGGCCAGATAGCCATCGTTGTCGAGATTCAGGGGCATTGCTGATTCCAATACGAAAAATGAACAGGCGGGGATTTTACACCGGAGCTCTGCTCATAGACAGGATCTGGCATATCCTGAGATTTAAAGGGGTTGTAGTATTCCGGATGGTTTATTGTGGTTACGGCTTTGCCATCGACAGTTTTTGGAAAACTGGGTTTTGAGGTATTCAGCCTGATCCGACAGGATTCGCTGACTGTTTACCAGTGCAAGGTACTCGGCAGTATTGGGGCGATAGGGCAGGGCGATCAGTGACATTCCAGTGTTTTCCAGCAGTTTGTCACCTTTAAACTGATTACAGCGTCGGCAGGCAGCTACAACGTTCATCCAGTCATCCATGCCTCCCCTGGATTTTGGCAGTATATGATCGCGGGTCAATCCTTTTCTTTTGAAGAAGTGGCCACAATACATGCACCGGTAATTGTCTCTTTCAAACAGTGAGTAATTGGTAAGGGCCGGGTTGTTTCGGTAGGGGAAAAGGCGTTTACCACCACAGGCAACAATACTGGGAAGTTCGATAATGGTTCGATCTTCAAGCCATCGGTTATAGCCGCCATGGATTCGGTAAATAATGTCTCCCAGACTCCAGCGAACCAATTCTCTTGAGTAGAGGCATACTGTTTCCTGCCAGGTAAGCCACTCAACAGGCTGGCCGGCAGTATTCAACCGAAGAATATACACGACAGAGGCTCCCGTTTATCAATCCCTGACAAAGGTCAACCTGTAGGGCCACTCCCACTCACGATCAACACATTTGCTGAGCAGAGTTCTCTTTAACCGGGTAGGCCACTCCGACCATAATAGTCGTTTGGTTAATCATTTTATCGGCTCTATTACTCTGTTTTACCATTTCAGGCTAACACATTCAGTCAGTCATAATAAACCCGGAGTCATAATATGGCCTGATCCAGTTTATCTGACTGTTCGTACAGAATTTGAGGGCCTGATAACCATCATTTTTTGATTGTGGGGATTTTTGGCTAACCGTTACTGGTAAAAGTTGCTATAAGTAGCCTGTGATTGAAGTAATCCCCAGCATCCACCCGGGCCACATCAACCCTGAAGTGTGGAATATAGAGGTAGATTGTGAGTAAGGTTTCGGTAAACCCATTGGTGGCGCTCGCAAACCCTTGGGAATCAAGGAATGTTATTTTTAGTACGACATGACCATATCGCTACAACCCTTGAAAAATGGGAACTCTATATGGGTTCACCGAAACCTTACGATTGTGACATAAGCCGACTTAATAATGATCGCGAATTACCAGTGGACTGCCTTACAGGAAACACTGAAATTGAGATGTCGTTTAGCGAGGCAAAAACAGTGGTCAGAACTCTTCTAACTGCACTGGCGAAATCCAGAGCCACCTATAAAACAATCTTGATGAATTTGGTGCATAAGCAAAAATGCTAAGGGATGATCAAAATAAAACGGCGACTTGGTAGCGACATATCAAACTGATGAGTTAGAGCAATTGACAAAGTAGTTAGTTCTCGTCCAAAAACGCATCAGGCAATCATAATTAGATTGTACGTTCGTTTTGATATTTCCTGAAATTCCAGAGAGCTGCAAAAACTCTTCCCTTTTTTTCTCTAATCTGGGACGGATATTGGAGAAAAACGCGAAAAGCAGGCAGAAAACATCCTCCCACCATGCTGGAAAGGTACTTTCATGTAGCGTGGAGGTGGCTATCAGGATGGTGCCGGGTGTCTGGCCAGAATCACCAGGTTGTAACAGACCACCGATAACCAGCAATGAGAATCAAAACGCTCAGAACCCTTGCAGTGGCAACGTGATAGCCCAAAACATCTCTTTAGCCACGAAATTCCCGCTTCAATACCTGCCCGGAAGCGAAAGAGCGTTTTATACACATACTGACTTTTAGTCATCTCTTCGACTTCAAGTCCGCGCTTCTTATTAAAAGCTACATCGCTGATTCCCATGGCCTTGGCTTTTTCCAAATTAGCGCGACACGCGTATCCGCCGTCACCGCTTGTCTGGCGAGGTACACGACCATAAATTTCTTTTTGTCTTTCCATCATCGGAATGAATTGGTCCGAATCCGCTGGGTTACCTTCCTCAATAACCAGGTCCAGGATCAATCGACTTTTTCCCTGAACCAGGTTCAGTTTATGGCCATACTGTACTTGCCGCCTGTCTTTTACGATGATATCCGTATGGGGTTCATACAGGCTAACCACTTTTTCCTGGGCTGGCACCTTTTCACCCTTAAAGACCCTGCGCTCTGTCTGGGAGACTATTGCATCCACCAGGGGTAACAGGTGATCCACATCGGCCTGCCACTTGTCGGCATCATCAGCCAGGAGACACTGCCCCTGCTGACGGGCGTTTGCTAGCGTGACAGTAGTAGGACTTACGCATTGACAACAGGCTCTAAAATTTGATAATGCCAAAAAACAGATGTCTTCAGGGATGAAAGTGAGAACTACCACTCGACCGACCACTGCACGATGCACTCTTGCAAAATACATTGGCTTTTTGATTAGTGAGCCAAAATCATCAACATGCACAAGACTGGCCGAGGTTACCGACTTTTCTCACGATAGCGCAAACCGCTTTCTTAAGCGTGAAAACTATCAGCCCAAAGATATGTACGATGAAGCAGTCAAAAGTTTAAACCCTATTGGCGGCACCCTGAGCGTTGATGACAGCGTGCTCGACAAACCTTATAGCTACTCCGTGGCACTGGTTGGCCACTTTTGGTCGGGTAAACATCACCGAGTGGTTAAGGGAGTTAACCTCATCACCCTTTATTACACCGACGTATCCGGGCGCCATATGCCGGTGAATTACAGGATATACGACAAATCGGAAGACAAGACAAAAAACGACTACTTCCGTGAAATGTTGATTGAAGTGCTGGTATGGGGGCTGAAGCCAGCGTTCGTTACCGGTGACTCCTGGTACAGCTGCACGACTAACCTGAAGACGATTAAAAACCATCAGACTGGGTTTATGTTTGCCGTTGAGAAAAACAGGACAGTATCACTGGAAAAAGGTAAATGGCAGCAGGTTCAACACCTCGACATCCCCGACAATGGTCTGGATGTATGGCTCAAAGACTTCGGTAAGATCCGGTTGTTCAGGACGATGCTAAAAGACCAGCGTCGCCACTACGTGGTTTACTTGCCAGAGGAAGTCCCTTTTGAACGCAATGACTTCAAGCAGATCCATGACCAGCACTGGCAGATCGAACAGTTTCACAGGGCGATCAAGCAGGTTTGCCATATTGAGCACTTTCAGGTTCGCAGCGAACGACCCGTCAGAAACCATATATTTGCTGCAATTTTAGCTTTTGTTTATCTCCAGAAAATGCAGATAGAGCAGGAGTTTACGAATATTTATCAGCACCAACGGGGGCTGTTTAAAGAGACAATAGGCGCTTTCATTGAGAGTTTTGCAAAGGGGAAGGATCACCTCCTACCAAAATTTATCGGTGTCATCAATGCGTAAGTCCTAAGTAGCTTCGATAAGTACCTTCCGGGATTTAAAAGATCACTGTCGCAAGGAGGTTTGATATCCGATTCGGTGACTGTGCTGTCAATAGCCACAGTGCGCCCTTTTTCAATACCCTGATCTTTAGCGGTCATTAGCTGACAGTTATTAATCCGTTCCCATGTAGATGCAGTAAGAAGGCTGATGAGCCCATGCAAACTGGAGCGACTGGGGCGCTGGTTTGGTTCGAGGCGACAAAAGTCTCGAAAGAGCATGGAGTCCATCAAAACAAACGACAAGTAGTCATAATCACAATTCAAATACTGTTTCAGGAGTGCCGCACGAAGAACGGATTCTGCTGATAGTCCGTTCCGCCCAGTGTTCTGTTTATCACCAGAACTTAAGTCCTCATAAATCCAGTCATTGAACTGTGGATGGGCGTCAAGCCATTGCGAGATACCGGAAAGCTGGGAGCAGATTTCATGAGGTACGTAATGGAGTTCCATACTACACTGCGGGTTGCGTTTTTTGCGCATTTGGAGTCCTCTGTTTTTGGCAATCCCTTATGTTTCTTGCTCTTGGGAAGTTTAGTCGCCAGATAGCAGTAGGGCTCCACTTAATTTTTCAGGATAAAATCTACAGTTTTCAATTGGTTGTGTTTTTGGACGAGAACTAGGAGGCTGTCCGAGAATAGCCTGATTAAGTATAATCAGGCATCTTCTGCCCACTTTGTTGTTGCCGAAACGGATGTCATCAATCAAATTCAAAGATAACCCTGCTGATTTTGACCAGCACCTGATGTTCCCATCGAACATCTTCGACCTGCTGCCACCAGATCATGATTGCTTCGTTTTTGAAGATATCTTCAAGCATATCGACACCTCTGAAGTGGAAAAGCAGTATCACCATCTTGGCCAGAATGCCTACCACCCACGACTGATTATATCGATCCTGATCTATGCCTATAGCCATGGTGTGTTCAGCTCCAGGGAGATTGAACGGCGCTGCAATCAGGACTTGGCTTTCATGTATATCGCCAAACAGCACTGCCCAAATTTCCGGGTGCTCAGTGACTTTCGTAAAAACCAGGCCACCTTTTTTAAAAGCAGTTTCAAACAGAGCGTGCTGCTCGCCCGGGAACTACAGATGGCCTCGCTGGGCCACATCGCTCTTGATGGTTCCAAATTCAAAGCCGACTCATCAAAGCATAAGGCCATGAGCTACGCACGACTTAAGGCCAAAGAAGCTGAATTAATGGCTGAAGTTGAGGCCCTGATTAAAAAAGCCGAAACCAGTGACAGTGAAGAGGACGATGCTTATCAGCAGGAGACTGGCTACAGCATTCCTGAAGACTTGCAATTCAAGCAGGAACGGTTAGAGAAAATCCAGGAGGCCAAAAAAGCGCTTGAAGAACGGGAACAGGCCCTGAATCCCGATAAGCCGATAGACGACAAAAAGCAAATCAGCTTTGCTGATCATGATGCCAGGATCATGGGTAAAAAAGGCAGTGGCTATCAGTACAGTTATAACGCCCAGATCAGCGTCGACAGCGATAATGGTATCATTGTTGGCCAGCACATCAGCCAGCATGCCAATGACAAGCAGGAAGTAAAGCCTGCACTTGAAGCCATTGCAGAAGCAACAGATAACGCGTCCATTGGCAAAATGAGTGAGGATAATGGCTATTACTCAGGGCCCAACCTGCAAGCGTTTGATGATGCGAACATTGACGCTTACATGGCTACGGATCGACAGGAGAAGCCTGCAACAGAGGGACTGGAAGACTCTGACAGAAAGTTTGTCAAAGCGGATTTTATTTACCATGAAGCAGACGACAGCTTTACCTGCCCTGCCGGTGAGAAGCTGATTTATAACACGGCTAGCAAAGCAAAACACAAAAGCTACCGCGTCAGTAAAGATATCTGCCGGGATTGCCCGTTACGTAAAAGGTGCAGTGGTGACAACAAAGACCCGGGGAAAGTGATTCGCACAGACCGCCACGAAGCCATACGCCAGGCGATGAACCGCAAAATGGAAACCAAAGAGGCCAAAGCGGTTTATGAGCGTCGCAAGGTGATTGCGGAACCGCCTTTTGGCCAAATCAAGAACTCAGGATTCAGAGGGTTCAGTGTCCGGGGTAAGGAAAAAGTGGCTGGAGAATTTTCACTGGTCTGCAGTGCTTATAATTTCAAAAAAATTGTCAAATCGGTTTCAACGGGATCAATCCGTCTTGAAGAAGCAAAAAGGCTTAAAATGGCAGCATAAAGGCAAGCAAAAGGGTAAAAAACGCAATTTTTACCCCAAAACAGGCTAAATTTAGGTCAATATTTGATCAGCCAAGAAAATGCTGAAGCTTTCGTTTTTTCAATAGCTAGTTCTCGGACAGCCTCCTAGTTAGTGATTGTCTGGAGTCGAGTGGTTAGGGTTTTAACCATCAGGGACCAATTAAATAACTGCCCGGAACGCTGATAATTTGAAAAATGGCTGTAGAAGGGTGAACCAGGAGGCTGGCAGTGATGATAAATTTGCATGTTGTTCCCCCTCACGTTAGAAACCTGTTAATCAAGGACAGTGTTGATGGCATTAACTGTTTACCCAAGACAACTGAAGCACAGCAAAATATCCCCAAGAGCAGTAACTTGATGTGCCATGAAACCGCCCACAGACTTTCTTCCCGTGATATTACTGGTCATGATGATTCTGCTTCAGCTGGAAATGCAGTGAAATCCCGTAAAAGGCCCTTTTCTGCCGACTCAGATGTTGAAGTGGTGCCTCAGAAATCAGCAAAAAATGAGCCAATTACCGTTAGCAACAACGCTGCTGCATACATGGTTTGTTTTCGATACAAGATGAGCAAAATTATCGAAAAAGCCAATTTTCAGCTCTTGCTGGCAACACAGCAAAAAATGAACGAGTTGGAAAACAAAAAAAAGGAAATGGCCACTCTTGTTGAAAAGATAGAGAAGTGTGAAAGCAGTCTGAGTGATCCAATGCACCCAATGATATATGCCTTCAAGCTGATGTCACAAGATCTATCTTTAAAACAGTGGGCTAAATTGCAACGTGAGGTTCAAAAACTAACACTTTTGCTGGGGCAGATTGAGTGGAAAAAGCAATTCATCATGGAGAGTGTGTCTAAACAGGCGACTCAACTGATACTCACTTGTAAAGAGTTACCTGGAGTGGAGCAACTGGTAGAAGAATATATGAAAAACTTAAATTTAACCCCACCTCCTGCTTCATAAATGTCAATCATTACATTACCTGGAATCAGGCAATGCTTCGGGAAACGAGCGGGTCGCTGTTGAGATATAAACGGTGATATAAACGGTGAGACAAAAGGATAATCAGAAGGAGAAACCAGTGGATCGCTTGCAACGACTCATGTACTGGCTTGCCTGGCTTGGGATAACGCCTTTTATTATTTCGCTGTCACTATCAATCAAGGGCCAGTCGCTGTTTGAGACTAGCGGAGAGCATCTTTTCATTATCTATTCCGTCATTATCTGCAGCTTTATGGCCGGATCCTTATGGGGGCAGGTGGTTTACAGTGAGAATCGATCCAGAAGCATTATTAAACTCCTGACCAGTAATGTCATTGCGCTGTGGGTATTCGGCGGGCTTGTGGCAGGGCTGGCGAATCAACAGATGCTGGTGGTTCTCGCTATTGGCTATCTGGCAACACTGATCATTGAGTGCATTTATACCGGGCCTATGGCCGATGGGCGTGTAAAGTCTTATCTGTCCATGCGAGCAATGGTAACCCTTGTGGTGTTTATTTTGCACTGCTTTCTCTATGCTGCTCTGAATATTGCGTAAGAGAGAGCGTATAGATTGTCCTGAAGGAGGTAGTCAGTGGAAAAGCATATCGATATTCAAAAGTGTCTTTTGGCGTTTGCCCGAATATTGGAAAAGGGGGAACAGGTCGCTGAGGGCTATCTTCTGGAAGGCGTTACGGCAAGGTCACTGGATGACGGCTATACCGTTATTCTGGGCAATCGGGAGTGCCAGCTGTCCATCTATTTTCATAATAAATTCGGGATTGAATCCGCCAGCCAGAAAAGTACAGATGCTTTCATTAAGCTTCTGTATCGGATTGCAGAGGAATAACCGGCTCTTTGTCCGTAGGCCCGGTTCGGGGATAAGTTTACAGAGTTGATTTGATTATTCCCCCGATTGTGTTTTTCTATTACTGGTAATGCACGTTAACCCTTAAAATGCCGGGGAGTCGGTCAGTGAAAAAAATCAAACTGGGATGCAGTGAGCTGCAGGTGACGGAGATCTGCCTGGGATCCATGACCTGGGGGCAACAGAACTCCCTCAGCGAGGCTTTTGAGCAAATTGACTACGCGCTGGATCAGGGGGTTAACTTTATCGATACAGCCGAGATGTATCCGGTCCCCCCTAATGAAAACACCTGTGGTGATACCGAACGGTTTATTGGTGAATGGCTCCGGGCCAATCCCGGCAAGCGGGATGATGTTGTCATTGCTACCAAAATTGCCGGTGTCGGGCTACCGTGGATACGTAATGGCAGTCCAATCAGCGGTAAACGTATCAAAGAGGCCGTGGAAGGCTCGTTGAAACGTCTGAATACAGACTGTATTGATCTTTACCAGCTGCACTGGCCAAACCGGATCTCTCCGCATTTTGCCAGACACTGGCCGGGCATGGTTCCCCATACTCAAGTGGATCGTACGCAGCAGGAAGCGGAAATGCTGGATATTCTTCATGGACTGGAGGATTGCATTAACGCTGGCAAGATTCGCTATTGTGGCCTCTCAGATGATACCCCCTGGGGGCTTGGTGAATATATGCGGCTGAGTGAGAAGTATGATCTGCCCACAATGGTGTCGATTCAGAACGAGTTCAGTTTGATCCATGCCAAGGACTCACCCTATTTACTGGAATCCTGTGTTTTGAACGATGTCGCTTATCTGCCCTGGTCACCACTTGGCGGCGGTGTACTTTCTGGTAAGTACCGAAATGGCCAGATTCCGGCAGGTTCCAGATGGTCTGTCAAGCAGAGGAATGGTCAATTCCGCAATACCCCGATGACTCATAAGGCGATTGAAGGCTACCATGCGGTTGCAAAGCGCCATGGGCTATCTTTGGCACAGATGGCACTGGCCTGGGTATATCAAACAGAAGGGGTTACTGCAACGATTATCGGAGCCAGCTCGCTGGCGCAGCTTAAGGAAAATATTGACGCCTGCCACCTTAAATTATCAACAGAGGTGCTGGACGAGATCAATGCTGTCTTCCGTCAATACCCGGTACCTTTCTAAAGAACCATTATTTAACAGGAAAGGTATCGTCTGCCCAGTTTTGCAAATAATAAGGAAATCAATGATGCTGATACTGCCCGGGATAAAGTCCGGGCTGGTGAAATTTTGATTTGATACCAGCCTCCGGTTAATTGTTTAATAGAATACCTTGGCAAATAAACGGGTGAGGTTATTATCTGAAGTAGTGTGATAGTCCAAGCCTAATGCCCAGTGATCATTCACTACATATTCGGCACCGATGTTAAAGACATTGCTCTTATCAAGTAGTTTTTCATCGTAATCCTGATATGCATAGCCTGTTGTCAGCCAAAGGTCCCGCTCAAGTTGGAATCGCACATCGAGTGACGCGCTATAGAAGGTGATCTCGGTTTTAACTTCGCCAGAACCCAGGGTTGCAGACGAATCTGTTCTGCCAACAGCGATGCCGGGCAGAATATCAAGACGCTCAGTTGGCGAGATAACGAATTTGCTGCCGACAAAATAGCTGTGTCCATCAAGGCTGGCATCACTGACTAATTCATCATTATTTACTGAAGAGTAGGCATAACCCGCTTCAAGGATAAGCGGTAGGGCATCAAATTCATAAGCCCCTTGAACAAACCAGCTGGTTTCATCAATGGAGAGCTCATCAATTTCAGAATTCCCAAGTCCAGCCCCGACAGTGATATGGGAATAGTGGTAATTGTCCCCGGCGTTTACCAAAGTTGAAGTAACCAGTGATGCTACAGTGGTGAGCATGAGAAGAGGCTTTTTTCTCATTCTGTTTCCTTATTGTTAGTGTTTTTGTATTTAGTCTGCCTTGTATGTGCTTTGCAATCATACCTGCGAAAAGACAGATAAGCACGACATCTTAAGTGCAAATACTTATTACCCAGATGCGTCAGCACCACCTCAATATAAACATTTGCCCTTTACGTGTTGACCAGTTCTGGATGCGCGGCATAACATCCAGCGAGTCAACAATACCTTCACGCCGGTTAATCCAGTGAACAGAAGTCAGGAGCTGTCTATCAGGAAAGGGAAAAAGTGATTATAAAACGATGGTTTTGCGCAGAAGTTTCACCGGGGTGAAATTTTCGACCATTTCACCAGTCATTTTCAAGGCAAGTGATCAGGTAATGATGATTTGTCAAACAGGAAAAATAAAAAGTGGCGGAGGGACAGGGATTCGAACCCTGGGAGGGCTATTAACCCTCGCCGGTTTTCAAGAGCGAGCTGTCGTATTTCAATTGATTGATTTATAACAGCTTTATTGGCCAAGGGTGAAACCAAATCGGTTTTATTCAGTTGGAAGCCCTGGTGTACTTTTGATAACCAGATGTTAACCCTTTCACTTAGGGATGAGTGATTTGGATTCGCTGTACGACCCTTCTTACATGAGGGTTTCCTCTTTGAGGGCAGAAGCTATACCATAGTCCTGTCATATCAATTTTCGTCTGCATCATACGCCAGAAGCTCTTTTTTGATAGGGATTTAGGTTCTACAGGGAACAGTGTATAGGAGGTTATAACAGCGGTAAAAAAGCCAGCGGTGAAAAAAATATCGAGGATTACTATACCCCGGATATTTGCTGGCTGTAACTATTCAGCACTGAGCAAAGGCATATTACAGTAATTCCGAACAGCTCTATGAAGTGATTGATATATGTCCATTCCCTGTTTTCTGGCAGACGACAAATAGCTGCGAATCCGTGCAAACATAGAACCACCGTCTGCACTCCTGAAGCAGCCTGAGATTTTCTGCTTTAACTTGGCCATTCGAACATCCCGCTCACTGCCATTGTTATCGAAGGGAATGGTAAAATCTGACATGAAGCGCAGTGTCTCAGCCTTGAACTCAGTGAGTCGTTTGAAGAGATTGTAAGCTTTAGTATTCTTGACTTTCTTGCGCTTAAGCTCCTCTCGTTGCTTCTCCATATAGACGACTTCTTTCATTAGAGCCCGCTGAAGCAACCGGTCATAAATCTTCTCGATTCGTTCACAGACAACACTTGGCATCTGTAGCATACCTATGGTCTTAAAGCCCTTGCAGTAATGCCAGGAAAGCCTCAGTAGCTTCATCAATCGCAACGCCAGTTGATTGCTGTCCCTATCAACAACACCCAAAAGCTCCCTCAGGTGATGGGCATTGCAAAGTACGTGAGTTGCCGCATATGCAAAATAGGATTTCCAATGATCATGAACCAGAACGCCTGCAAATGTTAGCAGTATGCCCATCGTGTCCATGGCCTCACGACCTCGCTTTTCAGACAAGTAGTAGAGCGTCCATTGTTCATCCCGCATAACGTGTAGCCAGTGCAAAGAGCCCTCGGCCCGCATACCCGTTTCATCGGCTCCGGCAACAGACGATTCCCGCAAGGCGTCACGAATAACCTCTTCAGTAGAAGCCAGATTTTCATAGGTTCTGGCCACAAAATTGGCGACAGTGCCTGCACTTACACTCATTTTATAGAGAGTATTAAAATACTCTGACACGCGCTTAAAAGGCAGGAAATGGTATTGGTTAAGATAGACGGCCATAGCCTGTGTGGCTGAGCCATATTGTGCGGCAGCGGTAACACCTTCCGGGAATTCAGCCTGATTCCGACAACCACAAGTGCAGATTTTTACTTCAGCTCTATGGGCCGTTACTTCAAATTCACCCGGTCTCCCTGGTTCAAACACCTGTCGTTCAATATATTTGACCGGCTCACTATCAAGAAGAGACGCCTGACATTTATTGCATTCTTTAACCGGAAGGTACTCAATATAGTCAGGGATATCGACCTGTTTAAGACAAGTGCCCTGATGCCCTTTCTTTCCACCGGCTTTATTACCAGAAGACTGTCTCAGACTTTCTCGACTTTAGAGTCTGTATAAAACGATAATTCGGTCAGCTTTTTATAGTGAAGCAAGCCGAAATCAGTGAACTGTTTTTCCAAGTTCGTTATTACTTCCGTTTTTTGCCTAAAAGCCTTTAGTTATGCTGCTTCTGAATTATCCGGTATTAACTGGTCGATCAGATCGCGAAAATTGAACTCATATTTTTGCTTATATCTGTTCCAGCCCTTGCGAATAGAGAACCTCGGAATAATTCCTGAAAGAGCAATTTTCATCATGCCTGCAGTGGTTGTATCCGGGCTTCTCCAGGGTATCCGAGAAATATTCAGACATGCCTGATTTTTACAAACGGTTAATAACTGCAATAATGCATAGCCTGCCATTTTCAAATGCATCCATCGAAGCAGTGTTCGCAATTTCTGCTGCCATAAATGGCAACAGCCAAAAGCATGTTTGAGTTGGTGAAACATTGGCTCTACCGGCCATCTCCGGGAATAGGCACGAAGCACCTCCAGTCCCTCAAGTTCCGGATTGGTCGAGATGAATATTCTGCTTTCGGTCAGACCTTTGTCATTTTCAAAGCGACTCCAGACGACGCGTACTTCACGACCTTTAAGGAATCTGGCGCGACAGATCAGGGTACGATAACGTATTTTGCGAAATTTGCCGTACATCCATACTGTTGCTTTTTCTTCCGGCAGTTTCTTAACCTGTTCTGTCGTCATCTTGATGCCGTACTTTTTTGGGCGCCCTCGCTTCTTTACGGTGGGTGCTGGCGGCAAAGCATAGAGGGCCCGATTTGAAGGTATCTGACCAACAACTTCTATGTTCATTTCCAGAGCTGGCTTTATCAGTGTCCAGTTCATATACCAGCAATCGGTTAGCAGGCGTAGCACTCGATCCTTCACTTCATTGCGTACCACCCTGAGCATGGCCACGGCAATTTTCAGTTTGCTGGTGTTACCTGAAGCTGGTGTCGGAAATGAGATCACCGGTATGGCGGTAAATACTTCATCTGCAGCCCGCTCAAATATGATGGCCAGGGAAACCCAACACTGCCCCCAGATGTACGTCGGCCGATTGCGTTTCTTGCTGTGTTGATGATGTGTACGACAAGCAGGGGCTTTGTCGGAAAACCGTTCGATTACCCAGTCATCAAGCCCCAGGACCACAGGTTGATTCTCAGGAGCTTTGGAGCAGACCAGACGGATCAAGTGGCGTGCCAAGTTCTTCCATTGCCACTTGCCCTGAGATAGCCAGTGGTGGTAGCTGCTCCACACACAATGAAAATCAATTGTTAACAACGCCTGTGTAACAAAGCCGTCGGCTGAAAGCATGCAACCGAACAGCAGTTCGCAGAACGTTGGTACTGCAGTTGATGATAGCGCTCCAGCAAGAAAGGTTGTATATGAAGCGAGCTCCCTGAGGATTACTTGATGATCTGAAGTGAGCATGGCAACCATCTCGAATTTCGTCATTGGGGATGGTTGCTTTTAGCAGATTATGCGCCGGAACTATTGTGCTCTTAAAACTCTAAAGTCGAGCTACTGATCTTCCGTGTCCAATAAAGTCGTTGCTGGCCTATTGGACATAATGTCAATCTGAGTCTAGTTTTTCCTTTACTCGAATAAGCAGTAATGGAAGTAGATTTATGAAAGGCCAGAATGTCGGATACATCCGGGTCAGCAGTCTTGACCAAAACACTACCCGCCAGCTTGATGGCATCGAGCTGGATACTGTCTTTGAAGATCATTGCAGTGGCAAAGATATCAACCGTCCTCAATTAATAGCCTGCCTGCGTCATCTTCGTAAAGGTGACCGCTTGCATGTGCATTCCATAGATCGCCTTGCCCGCAGCCTTAAAGACCTTCAGGAACTGGTGGAAAGCCTGACCGAACAGGGTGTCAGCGTCCAGTTCCATAAAGAAAACCTGATCTTTTCCGGTGACAGTAACCCAATGCACAAGCTGATGTTCCAGATGATGGGGGCTTTTGCCGAGTTTGAGCGGAGCATGATTCGGGAACGGCAGCGGGAAGGTATTGCGGCTGCCAGAAAGCAGGGGAAGCAGATCGGAGCAAAACCGAAGCTGTCTTCTGAACAGGTTGATGAGTTGAAAAGGCGGGTAGCTATTGGTGATCAGAAGAAAAGCCTGGCGCAGGAGTATGGTATTAGCAGACAGACGCTGTACAACTTGTTAACCAGCGCATAACGAAAAGTTTAGGTCAGATTCTTTGTTGGACGGGCTCTATACGCTCAATGTCATCCTGCTCTGCCTGCTGCACCTTGAACAGGTCCCATCGCTGTTGCAGGTTCAGCCAGAAGTCTGCGGACATACCAAAAAAACGGGCAAGGCGAAGGGCTGTGCTGGGGGTAAGCCCCCGTTTGCCATTGACCAGCTCATTGACCCGTTGATAAGGGACATGAATCGCCATAGCCAGCTCTTGCTGGGTTATGTTCATTGGCAGCAAAAACTCTTCCCGCAGCATTTCGCCAGGGTGAGAGGGCACTCTATTGGTTGGAATGCGTGTCATCATAGCCTCCTAATGGTAATCCGTGATTACAACATCAGCTAGGCCAGAATTTTTGCCCGTTAAAAACCAGACCCCGAATAGCCTCACTGCCCCAAATGCGTCAACACCACCTCAATATGAGCAGGCTTAAACATCTGCCCTTTACGTTTCGACCAGTTCTGGATGCGCGCCATAACATCCTGCGAGTCCACAATACCTTCAAGCCGGTTAACCCAGTGGACGGAGGTCAGGAGCTCCATGCCATAGGGAGTTTCATAACCATCAATCAGCCTGGAGACTTCTTCCAGTCGTGAAAGGGCATCAGGGTCAGTACCAATATAGGCTTCTGCCTCATCAACGGCACCGGGCAGTAACTCTATTTCCCGTTCCGGGTTCTCATCGTCGCCTATACCGGAAATAAAGTGACCTTCCATTTTCTGCAGCAGAAAGCGCAGGTTGGTGGCATAGGGACCATAGTGAAAGGCTTCATACTTCAGCTTCAGGTCTTCACCCTGTTGCTGCAGAAGATAGGCCAGCTTATGAATTTCCAGCAGGGTAAGCCGGTAATCAAACCGATGGTAACGCTGCATCAGCAAAATCAGTAATGCCCGGGCACGGGTCATCGCTGGCCTGTCAGTCCTGATGGGCTGGTCATCTGCTGCCGGAGCCTCCGCCGGTTCATACAGTTGCACCTCCACATCGGGCAGGACGGCAAATGCTGCTTCAATTCTGGGCTTTACCTCCGACCACTGCAGGCCTCCCAGCCCACAACCAAGGGGCGGGATGGCTATGCTGCGAATGCCCCGGGACTGTACTTCTTCAATCAGTGCCGCCAGGCCGGATACCACATCTTCCATCCGGGAATTGTGCCGCCAGTGTCTTTTGGTTGGAAAGTTGATAATGGTCTTATGATTGAGCATGTCATCATACTCAAATACAAACATCTGCCCGGGGACCACCTGGTTTTGCCTGCAGGCTTTCTGGTAGGCCGCAAAGTTTTCCGGAAAGGCTTTTTTGAACTGCAGGGCGATACCTTTACCCATATAGCCAGCGCAGTTAACCGTATTAACCAGTGCCTCGGCATCAGACTTCAGCAAATTTCCTTTGGTAAGCTTGATCATATTGTTAACTCTGGTAATACCACTGTGGCACGACCCGGACGGGGGGAGAATAGGTATCCGTGAACCGGTTAAGGGTTTCCCTGACCCTGTCTGCCATCTCATCGTTAATGACGGCGATACCCTTGACCATCGACCAGGGTAATGATTGATGGATAAGAAACTCAGCCTGCTTCCGCCGTTTCCGGTCGTTGTCTTCCAGTGTATCGGCCCACTCACGGTGCAATATCAAAGGCCAGTCTAGCTGATCCATCTGGGCCAGGTCATCATACCACTGGGTAAAGGCGGCAATGCCGTGGCCATCGGTAAAAACAAAGCGGGCGTCGGCATCAGCAATTTCATGAGCCCAGCAGACCAGGTAGATCAGTGGCGCCTGCCCTTCATGGTAATCCCCGACACCGCTTTTACTCAGCTTATAAAGCATGGGCGACAGCGGCCCAAGGTAGAAGGGCAGATAATCATGAACCACCCCACCCGGACCACAGGGCACCGTCTTGTGATGGCGGCGCTCCTGGATGGCAACATCATGAATGGTCTTATAAATCAGTCCGTCTTCCGGGGCAAAGTTGGGGGCATGCAGAGCCTGCCGTTGCAGCAGCGTAGCCAGACAGTCAATATGAACCAAACGATAAAGCCGAACCGGATCAGGTATGGTCATCCCTTACTCCTTTGATAGTGCCATCAATCATCACACCTCCACCCCCAACCGTTCAATCTCCCCATGGCACCGCTGCCAGTCCGGGTAATGTTTCTCCACCAGATGCCAGAAGGCCGGATTGTGGCTCTTCTCTACCGTATGGCAAAGCTCGTGGACGATCACATAGTCCAGTACCGAGGGGGCCAGCTCCATACAGCGGGGGTGAAACTCAAGGATATTGTCATCGGAACAACTGGCCCACCGGCCTTTGAACTTGAACAGCCGGGCCGAGACCGCCTGCAAACCCGTTGCCCGTTGCCAGTGGCGAACGCGGGGCAGCAGCTTCTCCTTGGCTTTACTGCGGTAAAACACCTCAAGCGCCGGTTTCAGTACCGTGCGGGAAATACTGTCCCCCTGGGGGGACTGGATAAAGAAACGGCTGTTCGCAAAGCGGATCTGCGGCTGGCTCAGCTCCGCAGCGGGTTGCACCTGGCAGTACCAGGTTTTGCCCCGGTAGAGAATCCGGCTGCCGGTAACGAACGTCTCCTTGCAGGGCTGGTTCACTTCCTTCAGTCGCTCCCGAATCCAGCGGGCCCGCTGGCGGATTAACTGCCGCTGTTCGGCTTCGGGAATGGCTCTGCCCCGCAACAACACCGGCCGACCGCGCTCGACGGTGATGTAATGCCGCTTCAGCCCCGGTTCGGCCTGAAAAGTCCACTCGATGGTGGTTGTCCCGTAAGCAAACAGCGGCATGGTGGTAAGCATCCTGTCAGTTGTTCAGCAATATATGTAGCAGTTCGGTGGCGTGCTGACGAGCCACGGTCATATCCCAACCGGCCAGGGTGCGCAGCTTTTTGCGAATACAGGTTTGTAGCGGTTTGTGAATCTCCGTTTTCTCCTGCCATACCGGGCTGGCAATGGTCTGGCTGATCTCCTGATCGGCAAACAGTGCTTGCGTCCACACGGCGGCGGTTTCGCCATCGTCGTTCAGTTGGCTGCGCAGATAATCAAATACTGCCACCTCGGCCGGGGTATTGAACCCGGCCTGCTGACCGCCCGCTGCTTTGTCCCGCACCTGCTGGCAGAACAGCTCCAGTTGCAGTAGAAACTCCGCCTGCTCAATGCGGTTGGCCTTTTCGTCCGCCAGCAGTTGCTCCAGTGTCTCCTGCAATTTTCCGAAGAAGCCGGGGTTCTTTCGCATACCCACGGCAATGGTGTGCTTGAGCTGGTTTTTCATCACCAGCGCCTGACTGCCTGCGGCCTTGAGCTTGCGCAGGCGTTCCATATCCCCGGCATCCAGAATGGAGACCTCCCGCCCGATCAGGCTGCGTACCTCATCAGCGGCGATGTAATCATCCAGCAGTTGTTGCAGCAGGGCCGACTCCAGCTGACTCAGTGGGCCCTGATAGGCGTCATCGGGCAGGCTTTGGCGCACCGCATCCTTGATCGCTGCCAGCACCTGAAAGAACGGTTTGTAGCGGGCACCCCGTTCATCGGGGAGCACGGTGTCGAGGCGGGCATTAAACGCCTTGAAGGCCGCAAGAAAGTCATCCACCACATCCAGTCGTACGTCCGGGTCCAGGTACTGCTCAGCGTCGCGCTTGAAGGGTTCCGGCTGGTGGATCGGGTCGTGCTTTTTCGGCAACAGGTCCAGCACCTTTTGCAGCGCCGCTTCCAGTTTCGGCAGCTCGCTGTTGATATCGGTCCAGATCTGTTCCGGTTGCACGTCGCCGCTGTAGATTTTCAGGGCTTCGTCCAGGTACTCAACGACACCGTAATAGTCGACAATGTACCCGGCATTTTTGCCTTTGCGGGTGCGATTCACCCGGGCGATGGCCTGTAGCAGGGTGTGCTCTTTGAGGGGTTTGTCCAGGTACAGGGTGCTGACAATGGGCGCATCCCAGCCGGTCAGCAGCATATCGGAGACGATCAGCAGGCCAATATTGCAAAACCGGATGCCCTGGCCATCGGGCGCATTGTCGTCATTCTGGTTTTCGTCGCCGTAGGGTTTTTTGAACAGGGTGTTGACCAGTGCGGGTATCTCATCGCTGGGTACCGCCACCGGCACCTTACCGGCATTGCGCTCAGCCTTGATGCGCTCCTCGATGGTTTGCAGCGATTTTTTATCCAGTTGGTATTTGCCAGCGGCTTCCTGCACCTGATCGGCACCGGTGCGGCTTTCGGTGATAGTGCCCAGGGAGATCACCACCCGGCTCTCGAAGGTCTCCTCGCCATTGGCGGCCCGCTGGGCCATGATCCGGTCGAGGGTGTCTTGATAACGCACCGCCATCTCCCGACCGTTACACACCAGCAACCCCTTGAACCCCCGGGCTTTCACCGACGACAGAAAATGACCGATCAAATGCCGGGTATTGGCCTCGATACGATCACTGGCCGTGCGTCGTTTCTTCAGCAGCGCCTGTTTGAGTTTCGCCTGCCGACCTTCGTCTTCCTGCCCGAAGGTGTCGGTAAAGGCGCTGTCCAGCCGGGCATCGGTGGTCAGCTCAGTCATGCCTTCCTGGTATTTGATGGGCAGGGTGGCACCGTCGGCCACGGCTTCGTCCAGGCGGTAGGTGTCGATATAGTCCCCGGCACCAAACTCCCGCAGGGTGTCCTTGTCGTTTTTGGCAATGGGGGTGCCGGTGAAGGCGATAAACTTGGCATTGGGCAGGCTGGCCCGCATAAACGCCGCCAGAAAGCCGTACTGACTGCGGTGCGCCTCATCCACCAAGACATAAAAGTTGGGCTTGGTGGAGAGCACCAGAAAATCCACCTTTTCCCGGCTGATCTCCTGCCAGAGCGGTGGTAGCGGTATGCCGGTGTCGTCCAGTTTGCCAAAGTTGGCGTTGCTGTCTTCGCAGATAAAATAGTCGCCATCGTCTTCTACCCGGCGGATGCGGGTTTGGTGGTCGGCACTGTCTTCTTCCGGGTCGTGCCGGGCGGCTTTGATGGGTTTGCCGTCGCGCTCCTGAAACTTCTGCACGGTGCTGGTGAAAATGCTGCCGTAGTCGTTGCCCAGCATCTGCTGTAACCCCGCCACCGACGGTGCCTTGAGCGGGTGCAGGCCGATATTGGTGAAGGTGTTAAAAATCTGCCGGTCCAGGTCGGTGCGGTCGGTCAACACCAGAATGCTGGGGTTATTCAGGCCAATACTTTCAGCCCGCAGGTAGCGGGCGAGGTAGGCCATGGTCAGGGACTTGCCGCTGCCCTGGGTGTGCCAGACCACGCCGCCGCTGCCATCCGCGCCAACCACACCGTTGCCGTCAGCCCTGGTGAGCCGTGCCAGCGTCTTACGCACCGCTCGCCACTGCTGGTAACGGGGCAGCTTTTTAAGGGTGCGACCGTCTTCCACTTCAAACAGCACAAACTGGCAGACCAGCTCCACAAAACGGGTCGGCTCAAACAGCGCCCACAGCAGACGGTCCTGTTCGCTGGGTTCCGTGCCAAGCAGCTGTCGTACGATGGCTTCTTCTGCATCGTCCAGCCGGTAGCGAAAGTAGAAGGCTTCCGGTGTGTAGATGGCACCGTAACGGGCCTGACCCCGGTTAATGGCCTGTCTCTTGATCACAAATAGCTACCTTGTTCTATCATTTCTCACTGATAAAACAGGTCATGCTTCCACTTTCTCCTAAACCATGGTCAGAACTAACTTTTGGATGTGCTGATTTGGGCGATACTCGACGTACAAAACGACTTGGTACGCCCGGCATGGGCATGAACTGATGGGGTGAAAGTCCCCTGTGGGAGAACCTACATCTGACTGGCGGTAAAGACGCCTGCTGATGACAACCACTAGCTTAAGGCAAGTGCAGTCCCGCGAGGGGCTGTGCGGAGGCAGTCTGAGTGCAAAGGTGCGAGCCGACGTACAGAAATCGCATATAAGGCTGAGTCTCTGGGCGAGTGAGCCAAGGATCACAAAGCCCTATGGTTCGTGAGACACGGTAAATGCGGCGGTTGTGCACTGAAAGTTCATGTCCTTATCCGGGGAGATCTGTTCAACATGCGATTGGTAATTCCCAGTTCTCAGCCACTGGTTACAACAGGCTCGGCGAACAGGTCTCATCATCCTGTTCGAGCAAACCCGATGGCAACCAATAGCGCCAGCAGAGGTAACTCCGCGTGGTGATTGGACAGAAGTCAGCAGAGGCCATAGTAGCTGTACGACAGAAGCCATTAACGGATGGGAAGTCGTTAGCGAAGGGCCGAACATCGACGACAAAGAGGAGACTGATTCCCTCAAGGCGATGCAGCCGTCCGGCGACTCACCGTACTTGGCGACAGAATCTTTAACCAGCTTTGAACCATGATCTACTAAATTGCGTACTTGAACCGGCTAATCTGGCAAGTGCATGGAAACAGGTCAAAAGCAACAAGGGTGCTCCGGGTATTGATGGAGTCACTATTGAAGCTTATCCAGACTTTGCCAAACAGCATTGGCCTTCAGTGCGTCAAGCCTTATTGGACGGAACCTACCAGCCATCACCCGTGCGCCGACATGTTATAGAAAAGCCGGACGGCGGTGAGCGTTTGCTGGGAATCCCTACCGTGATGGATAGGGTCATACAGCAGGCCATTGTGCAGGTGCTGACCCCTGTCTTTGATCCGGGTTTCTCTCCAAACAGCTTCGGCTACCGACCGGGACGGTCAGCACACGACGGAGTCCGTCAGGTTAAGCAGTTGATCAACCGGGGGCTTCATTACGCTGTTGACGTTGATCTGAGTAAATTCTTTGATACGGTTAATCACGACGTTTTGATGTCGAGGGTCTCCCGTAAGGTCCGCGACAAACGCCTTCTGAAACTGATTGGTAGCTACCTGCGCTCCGGTGTCATGATTGAGGGCAATGTCTACCCGACCAGGGTTGGCATGCCACAGGGTGGGCCTTTATCACCCTTGCTGTCTAATGTGGTCCTCGACGAACTCGACAAGGAGCTTGAATATCGGGGTCATTGCTTTGCAAGATACTGTGATGATTTTGTGATTCTCGTCAAAAGTCAGCGTGCAGGGGATCGGGTGATGCACAGCATTACCCAATTCATTGAACGCAAATTGAAACTGAAGATTAACTCCCGGAAAAGTAAAGTTGTGAAAGCAACAGAAAGCGAATTCCTGAGTTTCACCTTCACAGGGAAGAAAGTTCGCTGGGCCCAGAAGTGTCTGGACCGATTCAAATACCGGATACTCAAGTTGACCAGTCGTCGCTGGGGTGTCTCAATGCAACATCGGTTACGCAAATTGGCACAATATATCCGGGGTTGGATGGGGTATTTCCGGTTATCGGAATATCACCGACCAATTCCCCTGCTGGATCAATGGATACGTCGGCGAATCCGTTGCTGCTTTCTGAAGCAATGGCGCAAGCCGAAAACCCGTTTTAAGAATCTGGTCAGGTTAGGCGTTGATAAAATTAACGCCGCCAAGATCGCAGCCAGCAGCAAAGGGTATTACCGTCTGAGTAAAACCTATGCGGTACAACAGGCACTGAATAACAGTTACCTCGCGAAAATTGGGCTTGTTTCATTGAAAGACTTATGGATCAGGTTTCACCATCATCGTTGAACCGCCCGGTGCGGACCCGCATGCCGGGTGCTGTGGGGAGGGCTGGAGAAAGACCGGCCCTTACCCGATTCAAAGTTGCTGCCGAGCTTTCAGCTCATACCGGTAATTCTTTGTCATCTTCATGCGAAGGTTATACCGCACTGGTAACTGGAGCTTACCGGCTGATTGAGAATGAGGCCGTAAAGCCTGAAGCAATAGCTGAGGCAGGCTTTCAGGCAACTGCCAAAATAGCGAGACAGTCTCGCCTACTTCTGGCTCTCGAAGATACAACAACCCTGGGTTATAAACATGCTGTCAGATCCGAGCTTGGTGATCTTGGAGGTCCTGAAGGCTCTAAAACCAGAGGATTCCACGTCCACTCTGTCTTCTTGGTTGATGCGGATACAGAGCGAAGCATTGGGCTTATTGATCAAGAACGATGGGTTAGAGAGGACGTTCAGCGGGGGAAAAAGAACCAACGTCGTCAGCTACCTTACGAGGGAAAGGAAAGCTTTAAGTGGCAAAGAGCCTCTGAAAACACAGAACAAAGGATGGGGGGTAAAATGCCTGACATCATCAGTGTTTGCGACCGGGAGGCGGATATATACGAATATATGCACTACAAACTGGATAACCGACAGCGGTTTGTTGTAAGAGCTACACAAAACAGAATCCTGGTGGATGGCGAACTCTTATTATTTGATTCCTTAGCTCAGACTGAAGTGTTGGGGAAATATACGATAGTGGTTCCTCAAAAAGGAGGTAGAAAGAAGCGAAAGGCAACGCTGCAGGTCAAAAGAAAGAAGATGACAATACAGGCGCCGCAAAGGCCAGGCGGCAGGCCGGAACCGGTAACTATGAATATTGTGTCGGCTGAAGAGATTGGCAATGACTCCGAAGACCGTTTGCACTGGGTACTATTGACAACTGAAGATATTGAAACATTCGAAGACTGTCGCTCTATCATTCGATTTTACGAGCTCCGATGGCGAATAGAAGAGTTCCATAAGGCTTGGAAATCGGGAGCAGGAGTAGAAAGGCTTCGTCTGCAATCTCCGGATAACATTGAACGACTTGCGGTCATATTAATGTTTGTCGCTGTCAGACTAATGCAAATCCGTGAAGCATTAATGTTACCGAATGACAGGCAGCACAAAGACAGAAAGCTTTGGAGTGAAAAAACACTCGCGAATGAGGTGGTCAGTGATGATGAATGGCAGGTTCTCTGGCTAACCTATGAAAAAAAAGCGTTGCCCGATAAGCCGCCAACAGTCACTTGGCTGCTTCAAACGATTGCTCGGCTTGGTGGTTGGGGTGATTCAAAGCATACAGGGCAGCCCGGCTGGTTAGTGGTATGGGAAGGCTGGGCGAAATTGCAGGATCGGGTAAAAACCTGGCAGATAGCCCGGCAGTTCAGCGCTGGAGAGATGTGATCAAGAGTCAGATTTATGTGGGGGTGCTGAACAGTTACGATCAGGCTTTGAAGGTGCTGGCAGAACTGTTTGACCGAATTGATAAGAATTCGGGATTGATGACCGGGATGAAGCGGCTGTTTGATCGTTATGAGCAGGAAGTAGTGCCGACACTGGGAACCCGCACCCAAAAGGATAAGAAGGAACACCTGAAGCGGTTGTGGCGCAGTTTCGGTCATATGGAGCCGGATCAGATTACAACGGCCATGGTGCAGGCTTATGTGGACCTGCGGGGTAAGAGCAGTCCCAGTCAGGCGAACCAGGAAGCAAGTACTCTGAGCCAGGCACTTAGACGTGCGAGAGTCTGGGGTATGATGAATAGTGCGAATCCGGTGGATGGTATTATCCGGCATCAACTGAAGCCCAGGGAGCGACTGCCGACCCTGGCTGAGCTGGAGGTCTTTAAACACCATGCTTCGCCTTTCATTGCTGCCTATACGGAGCTGAAACTGGAGATCGGCTTACGGCAGGAGGATTTGCTGAATCTCAACATGAAAAAGCATTTCTTTGATGACGGTATTCGGGTGCGAACGGGAAAAACCGGTAAACGGCTTTTCTTTCCCTGGACGGACCACCTCCGTTCAGTGGTAGCGAGAATTCGTTCATTCAATAAGGTGGACAGTGATTACCTGATGTGTGGCCGAGATGGTCTGGCATTAAAAAAAGGAACGTTCAGCGATCGCTGGAAGCAGAGTATGGCGAAGGCATTGTCTGCTGAGGAAGGTCCGTTGCTTGAGCGTTTTCATGAACATGATATCCGTGCCACTCACGCGACGCTGGTGGAGGAGAAGGTGGGGGTAGAGGCCGCATCGACGAATCTTGGGCATGATAATGTGAAGACAACCCGTATGTATCTGCGCAGTAAAAAGTATGAACGCACGGTGCCATTTTCAGAGCTAGTAAACGACAGTGTTTAGGATTTGGTCAGGAAGGGCCAAAAACAGCAAAATTTCACCGTACGATTGTTCCGCAGGCCATTGTAATTGTCTATCAGGAAAAGAAAAAAGGGCGATTATAAAACGATGGTTTTGGGCAGAAGTTTCACCGTGGTGAAATTTTTGACCGTTTCACCGGTCATTTTCAAGGTAGGAGATCAGACAATGATGATTTGTCAAACAGGGAAAATAAGAAATGGCGGAGGGACAGGGATTCGAACCCTGGGTAGGCTATTAACCTACGCTGGTTTTCAAGACCAGTGCTTTCAACCGCTCAGCCATCCCTCCACAGGACTTTTTTCTTTCGCGGGTCGCGTAAGAAATTATGCTGATATGGCGGAGGGACAGGGATTCGAACCCTGGGTGGGCTATTAACCCACGCCGGTTTTCAAGACCGGTGCTTTCAACCGCTCAGCCATCCCTCCGCGACGAGAGAAATACTACCTGAAATCAGAATTCTGTCAACGCCTTGATAAACGGTAATCTTTTTCTATGCTCCCTGCTCAGGGAATCTGAAAGATAGTGAATGATATTGAGGTATGCAAAATGTCAGGAATGGTTAAAACTATAGCCCCAGTAAATTGGTCTGATATAATGTTCTGTATTACATCTATTACAGAGGAATGATAAAGATGGATCGCAAACCCGTAATGACCGCTACTTCCACTGGCCTGGGCGCTGGCGTTGAAATCAACAAGGTGCTTCGCAATACCTATATGCTGCTGGGCATGACGCTGCTGTTCAGTGCTGTCACTGCCGGCGTTGCCATGGCTCTGCAGATCAGCCAGATGACGGCGCTTATTCTTTCTCTGGTTGGTTTTGGCTTATTGTTTGTCGTTAACAAGACCGCTGATTCTGCCAAGGGTATCGTCGCTGTTTTTGCCTTTACCGGTGTGCTGGGTGCAGCATTGGGGCCAATGCTTAACCATTACCTGGGTATGGCTAACGGTCCATCCCTGATTATGCAGGCCTTAGGTGGAACAGCCGTGGTTTTCTTTGCGCTTTCCGGCTATGTTCTGACGACCCGTAAGGACTTTTCCTTCATGGGTGGCTTTCTGATGGTTGGTTTGATCGTGGCTGTAGTTGCAAGTATCGCCCTGATCTTCTTTAACATCCCCGCTGCCAGTATGGCTCTTTCCGCCCTGATTGTGCTGCTGATGTCTGGTTTTATCCTGTTTGACACCAGTCGTATTATTCATGGTGGAGAAACCAACTATATCCGGGCCACTGTTTCACTTTACCTGGATATTTATAACCTGTTCACGGCACTGCTTCACCTGCTGGGTGCTTCCAGTGACGACTGATTTCTAGTTTTTGCTTTTTTCAAGCCCTGCCTTTGGTGGGGCTTTTTTGGGGGCTTTTACAGGTTGGCTGATCATTTCAGAGCCTCCTGTCTAATTTTCAAATATAGGTAATCAAGGTCATTGTAACCGCATGCTTTATAGATGATCCGTTTGATAACCCCATTGAAGGCTTCGATTTTCGCGCTGGTTATACGATGCTGGCAGTATGACAGTAACCCTTCTCTAGCTCTGTCTAACCCCTTGGCGAACTTCTTTAACTCGGATATCCCTGTTTCTTTGGCAAGTGCTATCCAGTTGTCCAGGCACTTTCTGGCACAGGCTTTATATTTGTACGTCCATAGCTGTTTTAGCATATCTTTCAGGATATATGCCTGATTGAGATCCTCATTCATGGCTAACAACTCCTTCAGATTACTTTGCCCTTTTGGTGTTAAATTCTCAGGATTTCTGAACAGGTTAAAGCGTTGCCCTTTGATAAACGGCTTGTCCTCTTCTTCTGCCTGTCGCCACTCCCTGCGCCTGATTTGGTCAATCACATCGTTGTAATTGGCAATAATATGAAACTTGTCGTATACAATATCGGCGTTTGGCAGATGCTCTCTCACTGAAGCCTGATAGCTTCCACCACGGTCAATACCAACGCATTCAATGCTTGCTTTTTGTTCTTCTGTCAGACTGGAAAGGAACCGATCCAGAACTTCTTTCTTTTTTCCTTCACCAAGGAACAGCGTTTCACCGGTATCAGCATTCAGAGCAACGGTTAAAAAATGATGCCCCTTACCAATGGATTTTTCATCGATAAGAAGAGCGCGAATACCATCCCGCTTGGGTGCAGGCAGCATCTTCATGAGCATCTCTTTATCCCAGCGACGAGCGGTGCCGCCAGAGATAGCAATGAATTCAGGAACCTTGTCACATGGCATATAGCGGCATAGATGGCTGACATGCCTTTTAAGTCGCTCTGTTGCTTGAGCTTTAGGTGCAAGCCCCGGAGGCGTGACTGTTTCTATATTACCGCAACGAGAGCAACGCCCTTGAAATGCAGTGAAGAGAAGATTTACCTGAAGAGTCTGCATATTCTGGTAACTCTTGAACACTCATTCTGGTAACACTTGAACACCCATTCTGGTAACACTTGAACACCTATTCTGGTTTCTTTTGAACACTTGTAACTGTTCAGCACCCCCACATAAATCTGGAATTTTCTGATTTTTATACCATCCTCTTAAGCACCATTTTTCCACAATATTCGCCAGCATGATTCCAGAACTACCCGCAACTATGTCGGCTGAGATTCTCTTGAAAGAGAATGCAGAGCTGCGGATGAGAGTTGCCTGTCTGGAAGAGCGATGTCGAGAATTGGAAGAAAAGGTTGGCAAGAACAGTCAAAACAGCAGCAAGCCGCCATCGTCTGATGGTTATCAAAAACCTTGTAAAAACAGTAATTCTCCAGATCATTCTGACGACCTTTCCGCAGATAAAGGTACCGATCCATCGGATGAAAAACCCAATCCTAAAAGTCTGAGACAGTCTTCTGGTAATAAAGCCGGTGGAAAGAAAGGGCATCAGGGCACTTGTCTTAAACAGGTCGATATCCCTGACTATATTGAGTACCTTCCGGTTAAAGAATGCAATAAATGTCAGGCGTCTCTTCTTGATAGTGAGCCGGTCAAATATATTGAACGACAGGTGTTTGAACCAGGGAGACCGGGTGAATTTGAAGTAACGGCCCATAGAGCTGAAGTAAAAATCTGCACTTGTGGTTGTCGGAATCAGGCTGAATTCCCGGAAGGTGTTACCGCTGCCGCACAATATGGCTCAGCCACACAGGCTATGGCCGTCTATCTTAACCAATACCATTTCCTGCCTTTTAAGCGCGTGTCAGAGTATTTTAATACTCTCTATAAAATGAGTGTAAGTGCAGGCACTGTCGCCAATTTTGTGGCCAGAACCTATGAAAATCTGGCTTCTACTGAAGAGGTTATTCGTGACGCCTTGCGGGAATCGTCTGTTGCCGGAGCCGATGAAACGGGTATGCGGGCCGAGGGCTCTTTGCACTGGCTACACGTTATGCGGGATGAACAATGGACGCTCTACTACTTGTCTGAAAAGCGAGGTCGTGAGGCCATGGACACGATGGGCATACTGCTAACATTTGCAGGCGTTCTGGTTCATGATCATTGGAAATCCTATTTTGCATATGCGGCAACTCACGTACTTTGCAATGCCCATCACCTGAGGGAGCTTTTGGGTGTTGTTGATAGGGACAGCAATCAACTGGCGTTGCGATTGATGAAGCTACTGAGGCTTTCCTGGCATTACTGCAAGGGCTTTAAGACCATAGGTATGCTACAGATGCCAAGTGTTGTCTGTGAACGAATCGAGAAGATTTATGACCGGTTGCTTCAGCGGGCTCTAATGAAAGAAGTCGTCTATATGGAGAAGCAACGAGAGGAGCTTAAGCGCAAGAAAGTCAAGAATACTAAAGCTTACAATCTCTTCAAACGACTCACTGAGTTCAAGGCTGAGACACTGCGCTTCATGTCAGATTTTACCATTCCCTTCGATAACAATGGCAGTGAGCGGGATGTTCGAATGGCCAAGTTAAAGCAGAAAATCTCAGGCTGCTTCAGGAGTGCAGACGGTGGTTCTATGTTTGCACGGATTCGCAGCTATTTGTCGTCTGCCAGAAAACAGGGAATGGACATATATCAATCACTTCATAGAGCTGTTCGGAATTACTGTAATATGCCTTTGCTCAGTGCTGAATAGTTACGAACACTTTTTGATGATTTCCAGAATCACCGTTCAAGCTTCCAGAAACGCTGTTCAACAGACCATAAACCGGTCTAATACAGCTAACAAATATCTTCTTATGCATTGATTTTCCATAACTTTGGCCGTTCTTATCTGTACCAAGAGAGGGAACCGGCCATGACAGAAAACAGGATTACCATGCGTAAGCTACTAGAAATACTCCGGATGCGGTTTGGCAGCCAACTCAGCTTCCGACAAATTTCCCGCAGTGTACGGGTCAGTGTGGGGACGGTATCCAACTACGTTAAGGCCTTTCAGGAATCGGAATTAAGCTGGCCCCTGGCAGAGGATATATCTGAGCCTGAGCTTATTCAGGCGCTGTTTCCCGATGCCTCGATAGCCAATCGAAAAGGGTTGATTGATCCTGACTGGGCTGAGGTGCATCAGGAACTGAAGCGCAAGGAAGTGACCAAACAACGACTCTGGGAAGAATACTGTCAGGCCCACCCCCTCAATGCCTACAGCTATGCCCAGTACTGTCACCGTTACAATCAGTGGCGTGGTTGTCAAAAGCGATCTATGCGACAGCTGCACAATGCAGGTGAAAAGTTATTTGTTGATTATGCCGGGCCAACCATGCCAATCATCAACCCGGACACCGGCGAAATTGCCCACAATGCCCAGATATTTGTGGCAGTGCTGGGAGCGTCCAACTATACCTACGCTGAAGCGACTCTGTCACAAAAAACAGAGGACTGGCTGGGGTCTCATGAACGGGCCTTTGAGTTCTTTGGTGGGGTGCCAGAAATTGTTGTGCCAGACAACCCAAAGTGCGCAGTTATCAAAGCCTGTCGGTACGAGCCGGATCTCAACCCATCATACCAGCACCTGGCTTGTCACTACCAGGTGGCAGTCATTCCGGCACGCCCCTACAAACCCAAAGACAAGGCCAAAGCAGAAGTCGGTGTACAGGTAGTGGAGCGGTGGATACTGGCCAGGCTTCGTCATGAAATGTTCTTTACCCTGGCAGAGCTGAACCTGCGGATACGTGAGCTGTTAATCGAACTGAACCTGAAGCCCTTTAAGCAGTTGCCAGGAACGCGACGTAGTGCGTTTGAACAACTGGATGAACCAGCCCTCAAGCCACTGCCGAAGCAATCTTTTGTGTTCGCTGAGTTTATCAAGGCCCGGGTGAATGTGGATTATCATATTATCTGCAAGGGGCACGCCTACTCGGTTCCCCATCAGCTTGCCAGGCAGGAAGTAGAAGTACAGGCGACTGAGCACTGCGTCACGATCTACGCTAACGGTAAAGTGGTGGCCAGCCACGCTCGCAAGCACACACGTGGATTTACGACGTTAGCAGTTCATATGCCGGAACGACATCGTCACCATCAGGATTGGACGCCTGAGCGTTTACTTAACTGGGCTAACGACATTGGTCAGGAAGTCTATTGTTTTATTCAATCACTGCTGGATAGCAAGGAGCATCCTGAACAAGCCTATCGAGCTTCATTGGGGCTGCTAAACCTGCAGCGGGAATATGGAACTGAACGACTCAACAACGCCTGCGCCCATGCCAGGAACATCGGGGGTTATCGGTTAAAAAATGTCCGATCAATCCTCCAGTCAGGCAAAGACCTGATGCCATTGGAGCC
The DNA here is from genome assembly GCF_023716865.1 of Endozoicomonas sp. SCSIO W0465. Taxonomy (NCBI): domain Bacteria; kingdom Pseudomonadati; phylum Pseudomonadota; class Gammaproteobacteria; order Oceanospirillales; family Endozoicomonadaceae; genus Endozoicomonas; species Endozoicomonas sp. SCSIO W0465. The sequence continues at coordinate 3,855,311 of NZ_CP092417.1, read as the reverse complement.
ACAGTTAAAACAAACGACAGGTCCCTTGCATGATGATCACGAAAATATTCGTGGCGCTATTTGCTATCAATAACCGGAGGCGAACATGATCAATGAAACACTGGCTCGCCTTAGGTCACTGCGACTGACCGGAATGGCAGATGCCCTCAATCAACAGCTGGACCAGCCGGGCACCTACAGTAGCCTTAGCTTTGAAGAACGACTGTCGTTGCTTACTGAGCAGGAAGAAACAGAGCGAAACAATAAACGTCTGGCTCGGCTGCTCAGAAGCGCCCGGTTTAAACTGGCTGCCCGGATACACGACATTGACTATGAACACCCCAGAGGTCTCAAACAGAACCAGATGGCCAGCCTGTCTGGAGGAGGCTGGCTTGACCGGTACAGGAACCTGTTGATCACCGGACCTTGTGGTTCCGGTAAGAGCTACCTGGCCTGCGCCCTTGGGCACATGGCTTGTCTGAAAGGCTACAGTGTCCGGTACTATCGGATGTCCAGGCTACTGGATGAACTGATCCTTGCCCACGGTGATGGCAGCTACAGCAGGCAGTTGAAACAACTGGCAAAAGTAGACTTGCTGATTCTGGACGACTGGGGCCTGGAACCACTGACGCAGCAACAAAGGAACGATCTGCTGGAAGTCATGGATGACAGGCACGAGCAAGGTTCCACGTTGGTTACCAGTCAATTGCCCACCCGGAAGTGGCATGCCAGCATTGGTGATGAAACTCTGGCCGACGCCATTCTTGACCGGCTTATGCACAATGCCCACCGGATTGAACTCAAAGGCGAATCCATGCGCAAAAAGCTTGGAAAATTGGACGCAGTTGAACACCTGGTCTAAAAATCACACTGGGCAATGTGTAAGGAGTTCAGGGTGTTCAAATGAAACAGAATAGGTGTTCAAGTTAACCAGAATACGCAGAGTCCCCAGTGGCAGATCCTGAACGCTTCGATCGTTTGTCTTCATCTGCCCCATAGGTGTTTCGCACTTACTACATCTGACGTGTTGTATACGGCCATCCCGACGGAGATGGACAAAGGCATGTTTGATATTCCAGTCAATATCAATTCGCTCGATTACCCAGCCAGGAAATGCGAACATAGGACGAAGTGATGGGGTTGCAGACATGTCTGATCCTTCAGAAGTTTTGATCCTTACAAATCAATCTTCCTCTGAAGGCTATTTCTGTTGCAACCCCTCACTTTTCATCCGCCAACCTGTAAAAGCCCCCTTTTTTGTTTGTGGAGTAGTTATAGTTTTCCGGAGACATAGACACGGGGTAAGTTCTCAACAAGCGCTGGAAGCAGGATAATTTCGGTCAGCCGTCTATCCTCTCAGCATGGCTTTTTCAGAACACCAGCAGCTACAACCTGAAGATCTACTGAGATTCATCACTCCGAGTTTCTGGTAATTTTTTAAGATAACAGCGAATAATATATATGTGCGTATTGCTTTACCATCCGGTCGACAGTAAACAGCTTTTCATAACGAACTCTGGCGTTTCTACCAAGCTGAAAAGCCAGAACTGGATTATTCCAGAGAGTGAGCATTGCCGCTTTTAAGGCGGTGGGATTAGAGGGAGGAACGACCAGGCCTGTCTCATGATCAACATTGATATAAGTAGTACCTGTGCCGATTTCACTGGAGATAAGAGGCTTGCCATACATAGCACCTTCAACCAGGGTGATGCCGAAAGCCTCTGACCTAAGATGAGAGGGGAATACAACGCTTAAGCATAATTCTAACAAGGCACATTTATCTTCATCAGGCAAAGCACCCAAAAAATAGATGTTTTTCAGGTTTAGCTGCTGTGCTTGTATCTTCAGTTCCTTTTCAAGGGAACCAATGCCAACAAGAACAACAGGTAAATCAACACCTTTCATAGATTCCAAAAGAATATGGAGGCCTTTGTAATATCGGAAGGAGCCAATAAAAAGGAAAAAAGGGGAGGTGATAGTTTGTTGCCACTTGAGTTTTAGGAGATTTGATGCAGGAATTGCAGCATGATCATCTATGCCTACCGGAATAACATCAACTTTCTTTTTTATATTTTTCAGTACGCAGCTGGTATTTAAGTAATTTGAAGAGGTAGCGATGACTCGATCAACACTCTTGAGAAAGAAGTACATTAATGGTTTATAGAAAAAATAAAGATATTTTTGTTTCACAATATCGGAATGATAGGTAACTACGGTCGGTTTTTTTATCCTGTTAACAAAGTGAACAACATCCATAAATGGCCAGGGAAAATGATAGTGAATAATATCAGCATTATCAGCAAGCTCTCTGAAGTCACTGAAGACTGAGTATGAAAAACCCGTCGACGCCAGGTAAAAGTCAAGATTAGAGCGATGTACCAGATGGTTATTAACTCTCTGATTTCTTGCACATCCATTTGAACTTAATGACAATACCTCGGATTGAACACCCTGCTTAAGCCCATTCTCCGCCAACTGAAAGATCAGATTTTCAACTCCACCATAACTATCAGGGTAATAGGTTTTAAAAAAATGTAATACATTCATAACCGCTACATCGAAAACTGAAATTCAGGTTTTAAATAGATGTGGGAAATGATTCTTAAGTTCAACTTGTGCCAGTTTATAGGATTCAGGTGTACCAATATCAATAAAATATTGCTGTGAATGGAACAGGCGAAAATTATCTTCTCTACTTAAAGTGCTAAAAACATCATACTCAATAGAAAACGCATTATCAGGAGGAAATCGATCCAGCATTCTTTTAGGTAATATGTAAACACCCGCACTGATTGTTCCAAGGCCAGTTTTGCCTTTTTCGGTAATTTTTGTTATCAGGGAACCTTCATACTCAATACGACCATAGCGGTGAGTATTATCTACATCATAACCAAAGATAACGGGTGCTTTATATTTATCAAAGAACAGAGAGGCGGCATCTACATCCATATCAAGAAAACTGTCACCATTCATCACCAATGCATAATCTGTAGACATTTTTTGGGTAGCAAGCTTAATGGCGCCACCAGTACCTAATATTTTATCTTCAACAACGAAAGAGAGTGATGGGGAAAATTTCTTGTTTTGAAAATAATCAATGATAGCCTGGGCCCTGTACCCTAAAGATAAGATAATATGCTGAATTCCCTCAGACTCAAGGGCATGGATCAAAATTTCAAGAAATGGCTTACCAGAAATGGGAGCCATTGGCTTTGGAATATCCCCAATCTCTGATCGTAAACGGGTGCCTAAACCCCCAGCTAATATAATAGCTTCAGAAATCATAACGATTTATCTTTATCAAACATCTTAGCTTCCACAGCGCCACATAAAATATGACCTAATAGTAGATGTCCCTCCTGAATACGGGGAGTCGAATCATGAGGGACTCGTAAAGTAATATCACACCGTTCAACCATTGCCTTACTTTCAGGCTTTATTCCCGTAAGGCCGATACAAAAGATATCTCGAGCGCGGGCAACATCCAGGGCTTGTAAAATATTGGGGGATGTTCCAGAGGTGGAATAGGCTATAAGTACATCACCCGGGTTACCAACGGCTTCAATTTGACGTGAGAAAATAACTTCAAACCCATAATCATTGCCAATAGCGGTTAACGCAGAAGTATCTGTGGTTAATGCAATGGAAGGTAGGCCAGGGCGGTTGAACATAAAACGTGATACAAATTCAGCAGACATATGTTGTGCATCGGCGGCACTGCCGCCATTTCCTGCAAACATCACTTTTCCATTATGCTCAAAACAATGAATGATTTTACCCACTGCCAGGTTTAGTGCCTGAATAAGCACTTCATCATCCTGTATTTGAGCAATCAGGGAATAATGTTGGGCAAGGCTCTGTGAAATGTAATCAATACTCATTGGTTAATCGTCCAGCATTGAGAGCCTTCATAACAGAACTGGCAGTTACTGGTCCAGCCACCATTTTCTTTTAACACCTCAACCACCGCATTTTTACGCTCAGGTTTGACAAAGAGCATCATAAAACCTCCCCCTCCTGCACCGGAAATTTTTCCACCCAGGGCACCGGCTTCCATGGCTGACTGAAATACGGAATCAATCATCGGATTTGATATAGACTGAGCCGTTTGTTTCTTGCTCTCCCAGCTTAAATTCAAATGGTCTACAAACTGATTGAAATCACCTTTGAGCAAGGCTTCCTTCATGGTTAGCGCAGATTCTTTGATACTGTGCATGGCCTCAATGGACTTGGTTTCACCATTCTGGATCTTCTCAACCTGTTGATCAATAATCGAACCGCTTAATCTGGACTGGCCGGTGTAGTACAGGATCAGTGATGCCTCAAGCTCACAAACAATCCACTCTTTGATCCGTAACGGATTAACCAGCACCCGGTTATCTGCATAAAACTCCATAAAATTAAAACCACCAAAAGTGGCTGAATATTGATCTTGCCTGCCCCCATGTAAATTACAATCTCCCCGTTCTATGGAAAAGGCCAGATGAGCGATCTGATAGTCATCAAGGCCGGTACCAAAATACTCATCAAAACACTTGATCATGGCAACCACCAAAGTTGATGAAGCGCCGAGACCGGAGCCAACAGGGGCATCGCAGTAGGTAGTAACCTTTACAGTAATGGGCTGGTTGTTATTGAATTCACCAATCGTACGATTATATACCGCTTTATGTAAATTCAGGGTACCATCCATTGGAAATGGAAAAAGATCTCGCGGTATTGATACATCAATAGCTCGATCCGTTGCAACAAAATTAATATTACTGTCTTCTATTTCTTCAATGGTGCAGTAGGCATAACGTTCTATAGTGGCATTTAGAATATAACCGGTATGAACATCAGCATAGGGGCTTACATCTGTTCCACCTCCAGCGATGCCTAATCTTAACGGTGCTCGGGATCTTACTAATTTGGTCATATCGATATTACCCTTTCGGGAACAGCTATCCTGACACGGAGGGCCTGACACAGCGCAAATAAAAGAATTGAAAGATTTTAAGTCAATAAAAAAGCAAATAGTTGATGTAGTTTATAATTGAACTTATTTAGTTTTTTCTGCTCGACTTTAGAGTCTGTATAAAACGATAATTCGGTCAGCTTTTTATAGTGAAGCAAGCCGAAATCAGTGAACTGTTTTTCCAAGTTCGTTATTACTTCCGTTTTTTGCCTAAAAGCCTTTAGTTATGCTGCTTCTGAATTATCCGGTATTAACTGGTCGATCAGATCGCGAAAATTGAACTCATATTTTTGCTTATATCTGTTCCAGCCCTTGCGAATAGAGAACCTCGGAATAATTCCTGAAAGAGCAATTTTCATCATGCCTGCAGTGGTTGTATCCGGGCTTCTCCAGGGTATCCGAGAAATATTCAGACATGCCTGATTTTTACAAACGGTTAATAACTGCAATAATGCATAGCCTGCCATTTTCAAATGCATCCATCGAAGCAGTGTTCGCAATTTCTGCTGCCATAAATGGCAACAGCCAAAAGCATGTTTGAGTTGGTGAAACATTGGCTCTACCGGCCATCTCCGGGAATAGGCACGAAGCACCTCCAGTCCCTCAAGTTCCGGATTGGTCGAGATGAATATTCTGCTTTCGGTCAGACCTTTGTCATTTTCAAAGCGACTCCAGACGACGCGTACTTCACGACCTTTAAGGAATCTGGCGCGACAGATCAGGGTACGATAACGTATTTTGCGAAATTTGCCGTACATCCATACTGTTGCTTTTTCTTCCGGCAGTTTCTTAACCTGTTCTGTCGTCATCTTGATGCCGTACTTTTTTGGGCGCCCTCGCTTCTTTACGGTGGGTGCTGGCGGCAAAGCATAGAGGGCCCGATTTGAAGGTATCTGACCAACAACTTCTATGTTCATTTCCAGAGCTGGCTTTATCAGTGTCCAGTTCATATACCAGCAATCGGTTAGCAGGCGTAGCACTCGATCCTTCACTTCATTGCGTACCACCCTGAGCATGGCCACGGCAATTTTCAGTTTGCTGGTGTTACCTGAAGCTGGTGTCGGAAATGAGATCACCGGTATGGCGGTAAATACTTCATCTGCAGCCCGCTCAAATATGATGGCCAGGGAAACCCAACACTGCCCCCAGATGTACGTCGGCCGATTGCGTTTCTTGCTGTGTTGATGATGTGTACGACAAGCAGGGGCTTTGTCGGAAAACCGTTCGATTACCCAGTCATCAAGCCCCAGGACCACAGGTTGATTCTCAGGAGCTTTGGAGCAGACCAGACGGATCAAGTGGCGTGCCAAGTTCTTCCATTGCCACTTGCCCTGAGATAGCCAGTGGTGGTAGCTGCTCCACACACAATGAAAATCAATTGTTAACAACGCCTGTGTAACAAAGCCGTCGGCTGAAAGCATGCAACCGAACAGCAGTTCGCAGAACGTTGGTACTGCAGTTGATGATAGCGCTCCAGCAAGAAAGGTTGTATATGAAGCGAGCTCCCTGAGGATTACTTGATGATCTGAAGTGAGCATGGCAACCATCTCGAATTTCGTCATTGGGGATGGTTGCTTTTAGCAGATTATGCGCCGGAACTATTGTGCTCTTAAAACTCTAAAGTCGAGTTTTTTCTGGCAAGATCCTGGTTTTCACAATACCAATCCCATGTTTCTTCGAGAGCTTTCCTTAGACTCCATTTTGGCTTAAAACCAATACTATCTAGTTTTGACAAGTTATAGCTTCTATAATCTTGTCCGCTGGGTTTTTTCCTGTCCCATTGATAAGAATTCTTCATGTTTGCAATATCAGCAATGTATTCAACAATTTGTTTAATTGAGTATACAGAACCACTGCCAATATTAACCGGACCTGAAAGATTCTGCATTATATCAATGGTAGCCCTGGCTGCGTCTTTTACGTAAAGGAAGTCACGTTTAGCACTACCGTCACCCCAAACATCAACACACTTACCTTGTATTTTCGCGTCGTAGAATTTTTTAATAAGAGAAGGTATAACGTGACCAAATTCTGTATCAAATCTGTCATTGGGGCCAAACAAATTACAGGAAACCACGTATGCCCAATCCAGATCATAACTCTCTTGATAAGCTTCACACATGGCAAGCATTGCCCGCTTGGCCTGGGCATAACTGTTTTCACTTTCGTGAGGGCGTCCGTTGAAAATCATATCTTCCTTTAATAGAAGTGAAGGAGATGGATAAGGGTAGACACAACCAGTTCCCATAACGGTTATCTTTTTAGTACCAGCCAAATGTGCTCCCTGAATAACATTGGTGTTAATCATAATATTTTCATAAAATGACTGAGCTTTGTTACACATATTGCCCATGATGCCATAGACTTTTGCTGCACAATGGAATATATATTCAGGCTTATGGTATTGGAACAGCTCTAATGTTTCTTTTTGCTTTGTCAAATCGCACTGAGATCTTTCAATCGGGACAATATTTTTCCATCCGTTATTACTTAGTAAGTTTAATAAGTTATAGCCAACTAAACCGTTTGATCCAGTTAATAATATCTTCCTATTTTTAATCATCATTTTCAATTTATACCTTATATAAAAAAATCAGTATACGAGTGTATTTGTAGATTATTGATAAGAGGTTGTTCTTAGTTTAATGCAATAAAAAGCTTCAGTCTTTTGAATATTTTTTTAGAGAGTGTTTCGATGTTTTTTTTTGATGATAATAGTTTGCAAATTAAAAACAAGAAACGTTTTATAATAGATAGAAGCTCTCTCTCTATTGATCGCTCATAGAAATTATTATGTTTCGAATCATTAATCATAGAGAGTATTAGGGATTGATGATATTTAGATATTTTCTCAATTAAGTCATGTTCTTTAGTATTCAAATACCAAAATGAATTTTCCTTGGCTCTTCTAGTAACAAGACAATCATTGATTTCTATTGTGGGATAAATCTTTTTATACTTGTCAAATAAAGTTTGATTTAAGAATAGTATGTTATTGTATAAATCAAAATAGGAAATAGTGACTCCAATTGATTCTGGTTTTATTAATTTTATCCACACAGAAGATAGCTGACTTTCAGATAGTTTTTTTCCTGCTTTTTTTCTTTTTTGAACTAATTTATCGTTTAAAAGATAATTTCGATTGTTAAAAACATTTCTTAATGTTTTCTGTAAGTCTGTTTGCAAAGACTCAAAACAAGCTCCTAATAACATATAATGAGAGAAACTATGGAATGAAGGCGCAAAATTCTTGCTATCAACCCAAAATATATTATTTTTAGTGTCTATATAATCAAGAATTTCAAGAAGAGGTGGGATTGATGATGTTACCACTGGTAACCCTATACTAAGCGCTTCAGCTATTGTAGTAAAATATCCTGTAATTTTTTGTGGGAATACATAAGCATCAAATGATTTGAAAATATCTTCTATTTCATTTTGTGGAAGATGGCCTTCAGTTATGGTGATACATGATTTTGATTTCTTCGAATTAGCTATAGCGGATTTTATCTCTCTACGCATTAATGAATCTGGTATTCCTGTTAGATGAAGATGTAGCTCGATATCTTCATTTGATTTAAATTCATTAGAAAATGCATTAATCAAAAGTGGTACATCTTTTTTAAAGTCCACAGTTCCGATAAAACCAAATTTAAATACACGGTTGTTGATTTTCTTAGAGTATAATAGGTAATCTTCATTTATAACTAAGCAGTGAAGTCCAAAACAGCATATTTTAACGCCATAGTAGATTAATGATTGGGCAATAAATCTTGATGGAGTCAGGCATATATCGAATTTATTATTTATGAAGTCAATCCAGTGCAAAGGTGGGATTGTGCCATCATAAACGCAATAGTAACCTCGGATATGTCCATTCCTTTTTGAAAAATTTAGTCGTGTATACTGGCATACATCATAGTTATTTGGAATTATGTGTGTATAAAACACAAAATCATACTGAAAATAAAAATCTTTGCTGTTAGCAGGTTTGAATTCACGATTATTCATCAAAGTTAAATAATCATTTTCAGCAGACTCATGCACTATCACATCCAAGAAAATATTAATAGATGAATCGTTTTTAAGTGTATGCAGAAATGATAAAGTGTGTCTCCCCAAAGGAGTGTATGAAAACTCACCTGATATTAAAACGTTTATATTGTTTATTTTATTATATTTTATTTTGTAACAATTAATCTCATCGGATGTTTCTTTCATACTATACCTATTAGTTCTAAGTCATCAAACCAAGCATCAATTAAACTGAATTCTGATTCAGTTACGATTCTATAAGGTTTGAATATTTGGTAGCATTTCTTCATGCTTTCTTTAAACTTTGTCTTTTTGCTATGTATTTCAGTTTCGTTAAGCTCTTGGCATATTTTTTTGATGTAAGAATACAATCTCACTTCTTGGCGAAAATCATCTATCAAAGAGTGATAGTTACGACTCTGATAGACTGTGGCTGAATGAATCATCATTGATAAATCAAACTCTTTTAAGATTCGTTGAATAACAAAAGATCGGACAATATCAGCTTCTCTAAACATTGGTGTTGCAGGATGGTACATCAGCGGAAAGAATTCTTTGAAGAAACTAGTGTTTTGAGTATTGAATGAACACCACGAATTTTTGCTTAATGCTATTTTTCTATTTTTGTGTTCAAACTGAAATGGAAGATCTAATATCAACCTGTATATCGCATCCACATCTGGTTCCCCATCAACTAGTCCATTTTGGATAGGACAATATTTTTTTTCAATATTTAAATAATTGAAATCAGTGAGATCTCTTTGGATATCTTCAAGGCTAAACCCACGCGGCCATATTTTTTGGTTTTCCGTAAAATACCTATAAATATTAATAAACCCTTTTTCATGAGTCATTCTAACGTCAAATGTATGTTCGCGATCTTTAAAAAAAATATCGTATGGTAAATTATCATCATCTGTTTCGACAATAACATCTGCTCCCATTTCCATTGCTTTAAGGTAAGCCAGATTCTTTCTGCAATAATTTCTCGTTGGGGCCAGTTTCGCATAAGAGTAACTGCTAGATAGCTGATCAATAATTGAGTAAAATGTTAATGATTCGGAACTGCGTATTGGCTTTGATATAGTGTCTCCTGCAATAACACATTGCCAATTATTTGCTTCAACTCCGGTACGAATCTTATCTAAGACGGGTTGCTCACCGTGAATTGATGTAAGAACCAGTATATGTTTCAATTTTTTATCACCTTGTTAAAAAGTATTTTTTAAGATTTACCTGCTCTCGCCAATAGTTAAGTAGGTCTTCCATTGTTTTTTCAAACTTTATTGTTGGCTCCCAACCTGTATGATTTTTGAATTTATTAGTATCAGGTACTTGAAGGTCCGCATCGATTGGCCGCAATCTTTCAGGTTCAGTTTCCACATCAATGGGAGAGTATTTCGCTAGGCCAATCAGCTTTGAGAGCATATCACGTATTGAGAGTGTGAAAACACCACCAATATTGTAATATTCACCAGGAGTAGGGTTGATAGTTAACATCATATAATAAGCACGAACAGCATCCCTTACATCTGCCCATGTTCTTAGTGAGTCGAGATTGCCAGTTTTAACAACAGGATCAATCATGCCTGCTTCAATCATTGCTATTTGTTTCGCAAAGCTACTCTCTGCAAATATATCTCCCCTTCTCGGCCCGGTATGTGTGAACATTCGAGTTGTGATTACGCACATACCATAAGCTTCTGCATAATATCGGCCAATCAGATCTGTACCAACCTTTGAAATGGCATAGGGAGAAGCAGGGTGGAATGTACACTCTTCATTAATTGGTAGCTTGTCACTGGAGACGCGACCAAAGACTTCTGAACTTGAGCAAATATGAATGATAGCCTCTTTGCTGTGTCTTCTAAGTGCACCTAGCAATCTTTCCGTTCCTTGAATATTGGTGTCCATTGTGTCCAGTGGGCTATCAAAGGAAGTTTTCGGATAACTTTGGGCTGCTAAATGAAATACATAATCCGGAAGTGAAATTTGAACAGCATGGTCTATGGACATGCTATCTCGAAGATCTGCATATAGCAGATGTATGCGATCACCGTTATTTATACGTTTAATATGTTGACGTATATTGTCTAGCGAAGATCTCCAACGTAAAACCCCATATATTATCCAGTCTGTTTGATCAATTAAATAATCAAGCAGGTGAGAACCAACCATGCCTGTTATACCTGTAATAAGCACCCTGGTCATATGGGTACCTCATTTATGCCAAGAGAATCAATGTAAGTTTTGATATTTGAAGAAAAACTATAACCTTCAAACTTAATTTCATATGCACTTTGAAAGTACAGTGCATCTTTAATGGCAGAGACCATGCTGGCATCTGAGTTTACATCAAATAAAAAAGGTTTTTTATTTAAGAAATAGTTTAATTCTGTGATTAGAGCTGTATCTGAAAAAATAACCCTTTTACCATATTGGATAGCAAGGCTGGCAATCCCACTACCTGACTGTTCTGTTTCCAAATAAGGGATAATTACTAAATCAACATTCTCTATTAATGTTAGAAAAATATCATCTTCGGGTGCAGTTAAAATATAATAACCTTTGTAGTGTGTATCTTTACCATATAATTCATTAGATACTAACCATGAAGCATTATTTTTATCATTTAATTTACCATAACCTTGATTCGTTGGATGGGTTGATCCGGCTATTACTAAATTATAATCTTCCCTTTTTGCAACTCTCGCCACTTGTAGAAAGTTTTTGTAATGGGATACAAAACCAAAAACGCCTATTACCTTGTTATCATTATTAAACCTTTCTTTTAGTATGATATTATTCTTAGATTTGATATTTTCTGGCCATAAAATTGGATGCACAAAAACTTTAGCATCTCTACGAATTCTTGCTATTCTACTTCTCTCTCTATTTGTATGAACAATAAATACAATTTTTTTTTTACATGCTGTAATTATTATTTCTTTGTAACTTTTATAAATGTTTTTTTTTACATAATTCATTAAAAGATTATCAGTAAGATTTTTGAAACCATGGATTTTATAGCTTTGATATATTGTTTTTATTATGTTAGGTGTTTCCTCTTCAACTCGGTGCATTGTTATTGATTTTATTCTATTTGTATTAATCATTTTTTGGACAAGTGCTGTGGCCAATTTTGGTGTTGGTCCATATAGACTCAGCTCAAGCTGTAGGTTAACAGCATCAAATGATTTTAATTTTTCAATAATTTCTTTGATATTTTTTGAATTATGATTTTTCTGTAGACTGACAGGTATTTCTATGGGCTCTATATCATAATATTCCTGAATCCCATCAATTATTGCTTTAGTGTAAGTTGCATTCCCACACATTATATTGAATGATGATATGATTCCAAGTTTTATCATAAGTCTGAAATATCTATAGTTCCACACTCAAGTCTTACAAAACTATTGCAAAATTTTTTTAATAATTCCATGTTATGGGATGCAAAAATTAAAATTGAAGAATTATTTATATGCTCAGTTAGTTTTGATTCTGCTCTATTCCTGAAGCTATCATCACCCACACTAAAAAATTCATCCATTACTAAAATATCAGGCGTACTTACAGTCGATACTGAAAACATTAACCGCATCAACATTCCTGATGAGTAAGTACGAATTGGTAGTGATAAGAAATCCTGAAGCTCTGAAAATTCTGCAATACTTTGGGTTAATGATTGGGATTCATTATCTGTTATATTTTGCAGTCGCAATAAGCGTTTTATATTGTCGTAACCTGATAATTCAGGCTCCATACCTGCTCCAATTTCTATTAATGGAGCAATTGACCCTTGACGTTTGATCGTACCGGAGGTTGGCTGATAAATTCCGGTTATACATCGAAGCAGGGTCGATTTACCAGCTCCATTATGACCAACTATGCCAATGCGATCACCACTTCTAATATCCAAATTGATATTAGTTAGTGCTCTAACTACTGTATTTTTTCGTGAGTTTATGGCTATCCGTCCACCTGTAGCCATACGTAGCAAATGATGCTTTATTGAAGTGCTTTCTGTATTGTATAGAGGGTATTCCAGAGAGACACTTTCAAGCTTGATAAAGGTCATTCCTGCTCCCTAAAGCCAGTAAGGGATTCGATATCGGTATTTTTCAATCATGATTGCCATAACCATAAATCCGATTATCAAGGTACTTGTCATCACAACATAGGAAAATGATGGGCTTGCATGACCTGTAAGCGGGTCCCGGATTGCACTGATCAAATAAGTAAACGGGTTTAACCATATAACCATTGCTTTAAGACCCAGTTGATCTGGTTTGTAGATAACCGGGCTTAGAAAGAACAGGATTGTCATCATTGATGTGATGGCTGGTGAGAGATCTCGATATCTCGCACCTAAAAATCCAAGAATGACTGAGATCCAAATTAAATTTCCAATAACCAGTATAAGTCCCGGAATGATCAAAAAGGTGTTATATCCAAAGTTTGGTGGATATAGACAAAACACAATAAATATAATTAAAAAGTTATGTGCCAGAATAATTAGATTTCTGATGATTGCCACCAGTGGATAAATCAATATCGGGTTTATGGTATTCCGGATAATAGCTGTGTTCACGATAAAACAGTTCGGAGTTTCCATTATACACGACGAAAGAAATTGCCAGATAACCAGGCCTATACATAACGCTGGAATAAAAGTCGATTTGTTTTGATTGAAGAGTATGCTCCAGACATAACCTAAACCTAAGGCGCTGATTGCTGTGGTCATTACCAGCCAAAAGGGACCTATTACTGATCGGGCATAACGTACTTTAATGTCATCCCATGCGAGATTAATAACCAGATTTTTTTTTCGATAGGTTTCAATTAGTTCATGGTAGGCATTTCTGAACATATGACCTCATTTGTTAGGTCTAAGTTTTGGTGAAAACACGAAGTGCTGCATCTTGTTAGGAATCGAATATTTGTGATGTTAAAATCCAAGGCTCTATTTTGATTACGAACTGCTCTACAGTGAAAACTGACTGTAGGTCACGAAAAACAAGGATTGGGCAACATTACCGGACAATATGCTGACAACCTTTGTAGATAAAGGGCTTCAGCAATGTTCAACCCAGTAGCAGTCTGAAATCCTACAAGAGCCAAATCCAATATTCTTTTACAGGAACTCGACTTTAGAGTCTGTATAAAACGATAATTCGGTCAGCTTTTTATAGTGAAGCAAGCCGAAATCAGTGAACTGTTTTTCCAAGTTCGTTATTACTTCCGTTTTTTGCCTAAAAGCCTTTAGTTATGCTGCTTCTGAATTATCCGGTATTAACTGGTCGATCAGATCGCGAAAATTGAACTCATATTTTTGCTTATATCTGTTCCAGCCCTTGCGAATAGAGAACCTCGGAATAATTCCTGAAAGAGCAATTTTCATCATGCCTGCAGTGGTTGTATCCGGGCTTCTCCAGGGTATCCGAGAAATATTCAGACATGCCTGATTTTTACAAACGGTTAATAACTGCAATAATGCATAGCCTGCCATTTTCAAATGCATCCATCGAAGCAGTGTTCGCAATTTCTGCTGCCATAAATGGCAACAGCCAAAAGCATGTTTGAGTTGGTGAAACATTGGCTCTACCGGCCATCTCCGGGAATAGGCACGAAGCACCTCCAGTCCCTCAAGTTCCGGATTGGTCGAGATGAATATTCTGCTTTCGGTCAGACCTTTGTCATTTTCAAAGCGACTCCAGACGACGCGTACTTCACGACCTTTAAGGAATCTGGCGCGACAGATCAGGGTACGATAACGTATTTTGCGAAATTTGCCGTACATCCATACTGTTGCTTTTTCTTCCGGCAGTTTCTTAACCTGTTCTGTCGTCATCTTGATGCCGTACTTTTTTGGGCGCCCTCGCTTCTTTACGGTGGGTGCTGGCGGCAAAGCATAGAGGGCCCGATTTGAAGGTATCTGACCAACAACTTCTATGTTCATTTCCAGAGCTGCTTTATCAGTGTCCAGTTCATATACCAGCAATCGGTTAGCAGGCGTAGCACTCGATCCTTCACTTCATTGCGTACCACCCTGAGCATGGCCACGGCAATTTTCAGTTTGCTGGTGTTACCTGAAGCTGGTGTCGGAAATGAGATCACCGGTATGGCGGTAAATACTTCATCTGCAGCCCGCTCAAATATGATGGCCAGGGAAACCCAACACTGCCCCCAGATGTACGTCGGCCGATTGCGTTTCTTGCTGTGTTGATGATGTGTACGACAAGCAGGGGCTTTGTCGGAAAACCGTTCGATTACCCAGTCATCAAGCCCCAGGACCACAGGTTGATTCTCAGGAGCTTTGGAGCAGACCAGACGGATCAAGTGGCGTGCCAAGTTCTTCCATTGCCACTTGCCCTGAGATAGCCAGTGGTGGTAGCTGCTCCACACACAATGAAAATCAATTGTTAACAACGCCTGTGTAACAAAGCCGTCGGCTGAAAGCATGCAACCGAACAGCAGTTCGCAGAACGTTGGTACTGCAGTTGATGATAGCGCTCCAGCAAGAAAGGTTGTATATGAAGCGAGCTCCCTGAGGATTACTTGATGATCTGAAGTGAGCATGGCAACCATCTCGAATTTCGTCATTGGGGATGGTTGCTTTTAGCAGATTATGCGCCGGAACTATTGTGCTCTTAAAACTCTAAAGTCGAGTACAGGAATCAACCCTATCATTGTTATTATTGTTATTATTGTTATTAAGTAGTTGAGTAATTTCTCAAAAAGTGCTGGAAGCAGGATAATTTCGGTCAGTCGTCTATCCTCTCACCATGGCTTTTCTAGAACACCAGCAGTTACAACCTGAAGATCTACTGAGATTCATCACTCAGCAGCAAGAGCAGATCATTCAGCTCAAAGAGCAGATAGAATTGCTTGAAGCAGAGATTCGTCGTCTAAAAAAACTGCCCGCAAAGCCTGACATCAAACCAAACACCAAACCTCCCGATGATGACACCGGCAGCCCTGATGGAGATCCATCCGCTCCTGAGGGTAACGATGGAGCCAGCCCAGACACCTCGTCAAAGCAGAAGGTTAAGAAGCCCAACGAGAAAACCAGAAAGCAGCGTAAACAGCCCCGAAAGCCATCGGCGGAAAAATCCATACCCATTGCTGCCACTGATGTTCCGGAGGGATCAATCAGGAATGGAACCACCCCTTTTCATGTTCAGGAACTGACAATACAAACATCCAGTATTGAATATCTTTTAGAGCAATGGGTGACACCCGATGGACAAACCATTACGGCCAAACCGCCAGCCAGCCTTCATGGACATCATTACGGGCCAATGCTGCAGGCCTACGTTCTGCACCAGTATCATGGTTGCTCCGTTACCCAGCCAGAACTGCTGGACTGGCTATGGGACATTGGAATCTCTATTTCCAGCGGGGAACTCAGCCAGCTTCTGACGAAAGGACACGAGCAGTTCCATGCTGAGAAAGATGAGCTGTTGACTACAGGTATTCGCTGTTCAAGTTATATCCAGACAGACGACACGGGAACAAGGCATAAGGGGAAGAACGGTTACTGCACCATCATCAATAACGAGTCCTTTGCCTGGTTCGAGAGCACAGACAGCAAAAGCCGGGAAAATTTCGTAAGCCTACTGCACCGCCCATGGTCAACTTACACGTTCACCGACGATGCCTTGATCTATCTGGAAAAACTGGATTACCCCAAAAAGTGGCTACGCGTTCTTAATCCATACAGAGGCGTCACCTTCCTGAGCCATGAAGCCTGGGAAGAATGTATGAAAGACCTGAGACTAACTGGTAGACGGCGCCAGCAGGCCAGTGAAGCCATGATTTATGGCAGCCTGATACAGCATGGAGCAGGACATCTTACCACCTTCAGTGATGGGGCAAGGCAGTTCGACGTTTTCAAACACAGCCAGTGCTGGATACATGCAGAGCGAGGGCTGGCAAAAGTTCATCCGGTCAATGATCAGCAGGCCATGGCTCAGAAATGGCTTCGGACATGGTTCTGGGCCATTTACGATGACCTTAAAGACTTCAAGACAGAGCCAACTGAAAAAAAGGCAATAAAAGTACGACAGGGGTTCCAGGCGCTGATCCAAACCCAAACGTGCAGTGGGCTTCTTCAGGATGCTCTGTCAGGGTTGGCTGTAATCAAGGAAGAGCTATTACTGGTTCTGGATGACCCGAGCTTACCGCTGCACAACAACCTGAGCGAGAGTCAGATACGAGAATATGTTAAACGACGAAAGATCAGTAGTGGGACGCGAAGCGATTTGGGGCGGCAATGTCGCGACACCTTTGCCAGCCTGAAAAAAACGTGTCGCCTGTATGGTCTCTCTTTTTGGGATTATCTGAAAAGCCGACTAATGGGCGATGGGTTATTTCCGAGATTGAGTAACCTGATTGAGGAGGCTTCACGTCATCTTCCGTGTGGTGCTGCCAGCAGTTTTTGAGAAATTACGTAGTTGATAATTTGCTTTCGGATAAATTGACTGAACGATTATTTAGTATTTGCAAACGAAATCATATGACTCTCTCCAAATGAAGCGAACACTCGTTCAACTTCCTTTTCAAATTCCGTGAAACTCTTGATTGACAATAGATTGAGCCATTCATACTTTACTTTCCTCCACAGGATCTCAATCAGATTGAGTTCAGGTGAATATGTTGGAAGAAAGCAGATCAGTAACTTTTTCTCAAGAGTCCAGTCAGCGATTCTGTCACGAAACTTTTTGCTGGTATGAATACTGGCATTGTCCACCATAACTACGGTGTAGCGGTCATTTGAACTGTATTTTTCATCCTCCATTTTCTCTGCGAAGTCGTCAAAGGCTGCAATCACTGTATCACTATTCACAGAGCCCACAACAGGGTAATGAAACAGCTCACAGCTCCGATTCATAAAGCCCAGCACGTTGATGCGCTTACTTTTGACTGATGGAATTCTGAGCTGCTTTCCTTTTTCCTGCCAGCCATATGGCACACAAGGTTCTTGAGTAAATCCGGACTCATCAAAATAAAACAAGTTTATTAACCCTTTGCGCTCAGCTTCCCGGTGTTTGTCAACATAGTTGTCGCCTCAACTTAAGCGGCTTTGCTTAGTTGATCATCAGCAGGTCTGTCGGGATTCAACCAGACTTCATCAGCCAGATCCCAGTTCCTTGTTGACCTCTTTCCCCAGCGCTCTGGGTGACGTTCTTTGGCTTGTTCATAAACCTTTCTGCGGTTAGCCATAAGCACCTTGGTTTCACCACGATGCCTTTGCCCGGGTGTCAGAAATTTCAGCCCACTGTGCTTGTGCTCTTCGTTGTACCATTGGGCAAAACCATGCACCCAGCTACGTGCTGCTTCAAGATCAGCAAATGGCGTGCGCGGATAACCAGGGCGGTATTTCAGGGTTCTGAATATGGCCTCGGAAAAGGGGTTATCATCACTGACCCGGGGACGACTGAATGAGCTCACGACCCCAAGACGCTGCAGTGTTGACAGCATAGTGCCACCCTTCATGGGACTACCATTATCTGAGTGCAGAACCAGTGGCCACTCCAAGGCTGCAATTCCCTGTTTGATACAGGCTTTAGTGATCATTTCTGATGCATGCTCAGCTGATTCGGTTTCATGAATTTCCCATGTAACAATCATACGACTAAAGATGTCTATCACCAGGTACAGGTAATAAAACTGCCCCCGTATCGGAGAGCGCAGATAGGTAATATCCCAGGACCAGACCTGGTTGGGTCCGGTAGCACACCAGGACGTTGGCTTATACCTGTTTGGCTTGGCAGCACTGCCCCGATGATGCTGTTGCCCTGTTTCCTCCAACACCCGGTAAAATGTCCTTTCAGACCCCATATAGAGACCTTCATCTAACAATGTGGGCACAATCTGGCTGGGCGGAAGGCTTTTGAACCGCTCGCTGTTACAGACGTCAACAATCGCCTGTCGCTCAGCTTCAGAAAACTTGTTAACCGGTTCTGGCCTGTCAGCATTTTTGCGATTATCTGCGCGCACGTCATCACCCTGCATCCAGCGTTGTACAGTTCTTTCTGTAAGACCAAGGGCTTTGCAGGCTTTTGACTGACGAGCCCCATCTTTAACTGCCTGTTTAATCAGGCTAACAGCATTTTGTCGATCCGGGAGAGAGACTAATCGTCCTCTGGCGCCCCCCAGATCTCTTGGGCCTTTTTTGTGAGTACCAGCAAGGCAGCAGTTTCTGCTAACGCCTTGTCCTTGCGATTGAGTTCACGCTCAAGCTTTTTGATGGTTTTCTTATCTTTTTTGTGTTCGTCAGACAGCGCCTTACGCTGTTTTGACTGACTTTCAGGCTGGACAGAAACACTGTTAATAAAGGCAGCCTTCCACTGCTGAATTTGTTCAGCAAACAGACCTTTTTTACGACAGTATTCAGCCATTTCTGCTTCATTTAACGCAGCCGTTTCAATGATTACGGCTAACTTGTTTTCAGTTGTCCATTGATCTGGATTCTTTCCGTCGCCCGGCACAGGCACTCCTTTAGATACTGCTTTCTTTCGCCAAGTGTACAGGGTCACATCAGAGATACCAGTCTCACGTACCAACTGCGAAACTGGCACATTATTGGGTGGCATCATCTTCTGAATGATGGACTCTTTGAACTCTTCTGAATAGCGGGCCATTGATTACTCATAGACCGCCCCCTGTTGAGATTTCTAATTTCAGGAGAGGCGACAACTATGCTGACACAGGGGGTTCCTGGGCGTCTTTCAGTGCAGTTTTACAACGCTGGAAATGCTCTTCGTCCCGTTTATGTTTGCACGATTTACGGAGTCTTTTGTAAACCAGTCCTAACTTTTTTACGATGTTGGCCAGAGTAAGTTTTGATGAGGATTTACCGGTCTCATCCTCAATTTTGGATTTTACATACGATAAACGACGAGGCTCTTCTGCTACTAACTCTTTTATGCGTTGCACTTCAGATTCATCATATATGCAAGATCTTCCACCACCATGTTTCTTATACAATGCACGAATACCATAGTCCTCCCAATCATCAATCCATTGGGAAACGGTCTGATATTTAATCTCAAGGATTTCTGCAATTTGCTCAAGGGTAAAGCCTCGATTACTCAATAGAAGACCATGAGCTCTTTCCCTGATACACCTCAGAGGGCCGTAGTGCTTGGCGTATTTCAAAGTTAATACAACAGCTTCATCAGTGATATTGACATACTTCATAGGTTGGGGACGTTTTAGTTCAAGACCCACTTATAATAGATTAAGGATCTCTTTCTTTGTCTGCCTGATAGTACGATCAAAATATCCATAAGCAAACTTTTAACTACTTAAGTTGAGTTCTGTAATTTTTAAGGCAAAAAAACAACGCTACCGCCAATCCTCTTTTTAGCTGTCTCAGGTTTCAGTCATAAAAAGAATAAAAGAAACCCTCGGCATTGGCGCAAGCCAGCCAAACAGCAAAACGCATTTTGTGGCAAAGCGTAAGTCAGATTAACAGTTGAAAGCAGGCAGTTGGTTTATCAGCCACTCTGTGTCTTAAGTCATCTCATTAGCAGTGTTTATTGAAAAGACAGTGTCGTCTCTATTGATGTGAGCAAGCTTAGAAGTGGTATTAAGATTTTGCTAGGGAATGTCGTATAATTTTTAAGAACTTTATTTTATAACGATTATGTATTCACAAACTCGAAGAAGGACGAGGTGTTTTAGCCCGCTCTTTTTGCGGGATAAGAGCAGGCTATAAACGTCGAAGCGTATTTAGTGGGCCGGGATTGGCTGTATTTTTTTCTGCAGCTGTTGCCCAAGCCAGGCAAGCTTCTGCACCGGAATGGGCAACTGCTCTAACTCCAGGCTATCCAGCAGGTTTTTTACCCCAAGCCCCAGTTCAGTGTCACCCTCAATCATCAGGCTTCGCTGAAAGAACAGGGTGTCCGGGTCTTCCTGGCGGCTGGCCAGTTTCAGGAATGATTTGCTGTCGCCCTGGAATTCAACATCATGAATGTCAACGTCAAAGCGTCGTGGCGTGGTAGCGGACAGCTGTCTGCCATCAAAGCTGATATAGAAGCTGACGTTGATATCGGTAATTTGGATTTTCAGACAGCGATCTTCCAGAAAATCAAAATCGCCCTCTTTTACCGGCACGTGGAATATCTGGTTGATCGCTTTGGTCAATGGTTTGTTGACCACGGCGGATGGTAAGAGTTTTACCGGCAGGCCCAGTAACTCAATACCCGGTTTTTTGAATCGCTCCCGCAGGTTAATACCTGGAAGAGGCAGTCTAAAAGATGGCATCAGGCTCAATGACAACTCCTTCTCATATTACTCACTTTTTCCAATTTTTTTATGGTGGCCTGATCAAGGCGGTATAGCTCATCCAGCATGCGCCACTGCAGAGATCCCGGCCCGGGGCAGTCTCTGCTGGCTAACTCCCCTGCAATTCCCAGACAGGCAAGGCCAGATACCGCAGCAGTCAGCGGTGTATCGCAGACAGCAAGAAAGGCACCAATGATGGCAGTTGCCGTACAACCAGTGCCGGTTACTTTGGCCATCATAGGGTGGCCGTTATCGATTTGGCTCTATTTGATTTCCGAACTGCTCTGCAGTGAAAATTGGATGTGGACCACGCAATGTAAGGCTTGAGGGCAAATTGCCGAGCAAAGCTCTGAGAGCCTTTAATGATAAGTGCTTCAGCCAGGTTCAATCTGGGAACAGTCTGTAATCCAATAAGAGCCTTATTCGGTATCCTGAGAACGAGTAGAAAGTCCTGGTGGCAGAGAACTCAGTCGCGGATGTCAGTTAAGTTTGGGCTCTTGCCTGTGTTTAATAACAGGAGTATCGCAAAGCCATAGGTCACAGGCAGAACAAGGGCTGTTCCGAGAATGATCAAGTCCATAATTATTATCCTCAATTTTCTTCCATGCTCGCTACGGGGTCAGCTGGGTGAGCGCACCCGGTGAGTCTCCCAGACTACGCGACTGCGTTGTTAAAAGTCAAAATGCCGATAATTATTACCGGTCAGGATTATAAAAGGAGTGAGTTTGATGCATTTGGCTACCGTTTTTTTTCTTCTGCTGTTTTCTCAGATAGTGAATGCTGATGGCTTGCAGAGTCAGTTGACCCCCGGCGGCATTTTGGTTGGTCATGCATCCCCAGGGAGTCGGATTGTTTATGGCAGTCAGGAAGTCCGGGTAGCGAAAGATGGGCGCTTTATTCTTGGTTTCGGGCGTGATGCAGAGCTTGAGCAGTCCTATACAGAGCACTTTGCCAGTGGCGAACTGAAGACCTTTTATTTAACCCTTAAGCCACGGAAATATGATATTCAGCGATTGACAGGTATTGCCAGAAAATATGTATCGCCGGATGAGCGGGTGTTATCCCGTATCCGCAGAGAAGCTGAGCAGGTGCGTGAAGCCAGGGTGCCTGATACTGATCTGGAGGATTTTTTTAACGGCTTTGGCTGGCCGGTAAAAGGTCGCATCAGTGGCGTCTACGGCAGTCAGCGAGTGTATAACGGTAAACCGGGGCGCCCACACTATGGTCTGGATATTGCCGTACCCACCGGAACACCGGTTGCAGCCCCGGCTGATGGTATTGTGCGACTGGTTGATGCTGATCTTTACTATTCCGGGGGAACCATCATTATTGACCATGGCCACGGCCTTTTTTCCAGTTTTCTTCATCTCAGCAAAGTATCAGTCAAAAATGGCGCGGCCATCAAACGGGGAGACATCATCGGCGAAGTGGGTGCTACCGGGCGGGTTACCGGTGCACACCTGGACTGGCGTTACAACTGGTTTGACCAACGGCTGGACCCTGCTTTGCTAACCACCGGAGATGGTTAGCCGGCTTGGGGCTATTGCTGGCGGAAACTTGTCGCTTTGGTCATTGGTCAGTAGCCTCCTTAAGACAAGTTCCTGTATGCCACTTTTCGGGGTACTGTATAACCACGATACCGTCGATGCACTTTGCAAGGTCATCATCGGATCGGTTTTTTTTAATATACTTTATGATGTCCTTGAGCGAGTTCCCGATATAAGTATTGAGAAAGCCCAAGTGAAAACGTATGGTCTTCTTGTCGGTATAGTCAAATGTACCATCAATAAAAACAAAGTGGTTGCCGTCACTCAGAATGCCTGTGTGGATGTGGTCTCTAATATGGGAACTTTCCACCCTGACGACCTTTAAATCCTCTCGTTTAACGCCTTTTCTGTCGGTTCGATAAATCGACAGCGAATCTGAGACAGTATGTGTTCCGTTAAACAGATTAGTTAACGCACGACACTCAGATGCCTGACTCTCGGCAGATACCGTCTTGAAATTGTTGAATCGATACCGGCAGAATCCGGGGTCATGACAAATTACCTCGGCTACCAGCTTCTGGTCTTGGCGCAGTGCAATGTAATTCTCCCGGTTAATCGAGCTAAAGCGAATAAAATCTGAAAAAGACAGATATTTACTGATATATCGGGTGATATCCGGCACCAGAAAGCGGCTGACACTCCCGTCGGTAGGGCAGGTGATAAGCCATTTGTGGTTAAAAATCGGGCGTTTAGGGTTGTATCTTTCTGAAAATACGTAATCCTTGATTGATTTGAATTCACCAATAGCTGACGCAATTGTTTCTGTCGGTATCACGGGTGTTCCTTTGGGAGGCAATAAGGAATTGTCCCGAAATAATTTCCACATTTTGAACTCGATTTCCGTTCATCCTGAGCTTGTCGAAGGGTGATTGGCACAATACACGAGGCCGGAGTTCACGCCCTTCGACAGGCTCAGGACGAACTAAGTTTTGATATTCAGAAATTGGAAATTATCTCAGGACAGCTCCTAAGTGGATCCATATTTGCTTCGCACTGATCTGCCAAAACTGTCGAGTCGAAATGCGAAATGCACTGCGTTCTTGAGGCACACTTCTATGCTCCTTTATTATGATTGCTCATAGATTAAAAAGTTCCATCTCTTAAATGGGAGCAAGAGGTAAGTTTTTTATGACTGTTGATGGTGTAAACCCAAGTATCCAACCCCCCTTATCTGCAGAAGAGGCGCTTCCGGGCCGCACAGAGAGCATGCCGGTTCCAACCCGGCATTATGTGAATGGGCATCCATTGATACCGCCATTTCCTGATGGCTTGCAGACGATCTATCTTGGCCTTGGCTGTTTCTGGGGAGCTGAGCGGCTGTTCTGGCAACTACCCGGTGTTTATACAACGGCTGTTGGCTATGCCGGCGGTTACACGCCAAATCCGGGTTATGAAGAAGTCTGCACCGGAGCAACCGGACATACAGAAACGGTGATGGTGGTTTATGATCCTGAAAAGGTCACAACACAGGCGTTGCTAAAACGTTTCTGGGAATCCCATGATCCTACCCAGGGAATGAGGCAGGGTAATGATGTAGGTACTCAGTATCGTTCAGCCATTTATACGACCTCAGATGAACAGGCTGGATTGGCTGAAAGCTTAAGGAAAACATTCTCAAAGTCTCTGCGAGAACAGGGGTATTCAGAGGTTACGACAGAAATTCGAGAGGCCCCACCGTTCTATTACGCAGAAGAGTATCATCAGCAATATCTGGCAAAGAATCCCGCCGGTTACTGTGGCTTGCAAGGCACAGGCGTTTGTCTTGGTTAACTTTAGGGATGGACTTATTGATCTGACAAAAGTTGACCAGGAAAAAAACAGGCAACCAAGAGTAGGATCAGGCTGCCTGGACGCAGTTTGCTGAATGGATTGAAACAGGAGCTTCATGAGCAGGCAACAGCGTGTCGCCTGATTCACATAGGATAAGATAGATAGCAGCTGTTGATTCCGCTTTGAGTATTGCTACCTGTTTTACTGCGGCATATACCTAGTGCGGAAAGGCGCTAATGCCCATACAGCCAGACCCCTCGTTCCCATGCTCTGCGTGGGAACGCATACGGATCTGGCAGCATGAGAAAGAGCCACTGCCTGGTAGGGGTTTCGGGGCTCCATGCGAGTATGGTATTTGTGGCGGGATAGGTATGCATTCCCACGCGGAGCATGGGAACGAGATGTCCAGAGTGTCCGCAGGGTTTTGCGACAGCCTCGGGACCGTGGGAACGAGGTGCAACAGGCTGACCGAGAATAGTCTGCCCTACTGCAAAAAAATCACCTAAATGTTGTTTCTGATCAGATCTCTGATAAGGAAGCGGGAAGGGTGAATGGCCTCCAGCAGTTTTGTCGGCATCAATAGACCGTTAGCGTCATCGGTTCCACCGGTGATCATGTTAGCCAGGATTTCGCCGGCAACAGGGCAGGAGATTATCCCCCTGGAGCCATGTCCGGCGGTAACGTAGAGTCCATCCAGATACCCGGGGTGTGCATCAATGGTAAGCTTGCTGTTTTTTCTGAGGGGGGCATACGCTTCAACAAACTGCTTAACGTCAACGATAGGGCCTACCACGGGCAGATAGTCCGGTGTTGTGCAGCGAAAGCCTGTTCGTCCCCCGGTCACTTGTGCATCAGTGCCGCCGAGTGCCTGGTACATGGCTGGAAAATACTCGGCCTGCATGGCCAGGTTTTCCAGATGGTCAGCTTCCCGGATTTCTGTGCCGTTGTCTGTAAAACTGAACGTTGCTCCCAGGGTGTGATCGCCATCGATAGCGGGTGCTATATAGCCTTCTGCGCAGACACAGGACGCCAGCTTCCGGCTTTCGGTGGTTGCCTTCACCAGAGTGATCTGGCCCCGGATGGCTTTTAGAGGCAGGTAGTTTAACGGTGCAAACTGATGGCTGGCCGTTCCCCGGGCAACGATAACGGTTTTACTGAACAACTTGTCATCACTGGTTTTAATCAACCAGTCTTGCTCACGTTTCACAATGTCATTGACTACTGTGTTGGTCATCACCCGGATGTTGGGATGACCGGACAAGGCATGGCAGAGTGCGGGTGGACTCACCCAGCCTGCCTGTGGAAAGTAGAGCCCCGGATAGTGGATTCTCAACCCGGCAATCGTCGCGAGCTGCTCCTTCGTCAGGTACTGCAGGAGTGAGTCCGGGTGCTGACTGTTCAGGGCCTGGTTTCGCTGATCGGTTTTGGCGTCAATGGCTAACTGAATAACACCGCATGGCTGCCACGCTTCAATCGCCAGCGCTTTTAGTGTATCCAGGGTAAATTGATAGCCCTTCAGGATAAATTGGCTGAGCGGGGTATTGTCTGCCGAGAGTTTGGCGTAGAGAACACCTTGTGGATTACCCGATGCTTCGTTGGCCAGGGCCTGATGTTGTTCCAGGATTGTGACCTGCCAGCCCCGGCAAGCCAGCGACCAGGCCGCACTGCAGCCCGCCAGACCACCACCGACGACGATGGCTTTTTGCTCAGGGTCTCTGTGATCAGCAGGCGCAAACCAGGGTTTGGTGACGGGTAAACCGGATGCAGGTATAAGCTGCCCGGCAATCATATCCCGTTTGCGGCCAAAGCCCGGTTGCTTGGTTACCGAGAAGCCCGCCTCCATCAGTCCATCCCGGACCATCCTCGCCGCTGTAAAGGTGGCATAGGTTGCACCATCACGGCTTTTGGCCTTAAGCGTATGGAACAGCTGTGGTTGCCACATGTCGGGGTTTTTGGCCGGAGCAAAGCCGTCAAGAAACCAGGCGTCAATCTTCTTATTGATATGAGGCAGTGTATCGAGTACATCACCAATTAATATATGAAGACTGACGTGTGTGCCTGACGTGCTGTCTGAAAACCGCAGGTCAATTTTTCCCTCACTGAATTGATAGGCGCTGATCAGTTTGCTGGCCAGAGGTTTCAGCTCCTCAAACCCATTGAGTGCTTTTTTCAGGTCATCCTGCCGGAGTGGATACTTCTCCGTACTGATAAACAACAGAGAGCTATTATCAGGGGCATTGTCCAGAAAGAGCTGCCAGGCACAGAGAAAGTTCAGACCAGTGCCAAAACCGGTTTCACCAATAGTGAACGTTGTTCCGGGCTTCAGTTCACGAAACCGTCTAGGGAGATGATTATGTTCCAGGAAAACATGCCGTGATTCGGCAATACCCGAGGCCCGGGAAAAGTAGACATCATTAAACCGGGTGGAGATTGGCAGGTCATTCTCCCACAGGATGTCAGCAGTGCTGGTTTGACACGTTTCTACGTGGTTTGGCTGGCGATTAGACACGGTTTTCTATTTCAATATTCAGTATCAGGCGATTAACGTTGCAAGCATAGTAAGTGCCAGTTATCGGGTAAAGTGGTATGTACTAGTGCCAAGTAGCTTATTGCACTATCGCTTCAACATCATTGTTTGATTTGAAAAAACGCGGTTAACCTTGAATGTACAAGCCCAGTACTGCTGGTTAATAGTAATTCACTAAGCTTATCTGTCACAGCCTGAATGTTCCGCTGGTTGTCAGCCGACGATTCCTGAAGGGGGCCAGAGGTATCATTGGATTCTCCAACCGGTTCACCAGCATACCGGCTTGGTGTATTGCTGTCCGGTCTGAAAACCTGATTTTGACAATAATTCATTAATTCCAAAAGACATCTCGCATTTCGGTTCCGGAAGGGCTCCGTCTGGTCATCGAAGAAATTCACCGGAAGCAGTTTTCTATTGTGTGATTTCTTGGCAACTTCTTTCATGACGGTCACAAGGGGGTCATCAATGTATATCGACCTGCATTGCGTTTGACCTAATGCCTCTACCAGACTGGATAGATCAATGTTGTATTGACGGCCATAGGCTTCAAGCTGGGGAATGTATTTTTTTGAGATGGTAGCACCGGGAATATCCTGGTAAAGCAGTTTGGAAAAATTCAGATTGCCACTAACAGGGTACTCAAAATCCATATCTTCCTTTAAGCCTGACTCGTTGTTATTCACAAATGTATTAATGGCTTTTTTAGCGTCCCATCTGCCGCTATGCTCAGCAGCAGATAACAACTTTTGGATAAAGGTTTTTCTGACCACTGCAGGCAACAATTGTTCACAGTCTTTTAATGCCTCCCCGGATTTAGCCTTGTCATCAGGGCTCTTTTGGCGTGACTCCTGATATTCGGACTTGATCCTTTGTTCAAGGAAGTTCATGCAGATCACGACGGTCAATTGACTTAGCTTTGAATAGGGTTGTTGCAGAGGAAGTACCAAATTGGATTGTCTCTTGACAAAATCATATTCGGCCCTGACCAATGAACGCATTGATTGCGCCAGATGCTGGAGGTTTCGGTTGCTGCTTTCTTTTGCCAGTAACTCAGGGTCAAGAACTTCTCTGAATATCCAGGGGAATAGACAGTTTACTGCGCGTCTTTCTCTGAAACCGCTTAGTGTATCAGCCAGTTCAGTAAAGTCAGTATGGTAGGCCTGATCCAGACTGAATAAGCAATTCTTCAGGGTTGCAGGGATGTCACTGTCTCGAACCGTCAGGCCCGGGGTGCAGGCAACCGGAGTATAAGCAGGGGGAGGGCAAGCGTAATCAGGGCGCAGTGGGTCGTGCCGCGAATAAGGGGGTGGTGCGGGCATATTTGCAGAGCCAGCACCGACGTTGACGCTATGCCCTGCAAATCCCGCGTTTGCAGGGAGGTCCTGATGTGCCGGCTCCGGCTGATGTTGCTCTGGATCTAAGGTGCCCGGGGAAAGTGATTGCTTGTTGATACTGTCCATAACGTGCTCTTATAAGATGTGGCTCTTGTAGGATTTCAGACTGCTACTGGGTTGAACATTGCTGAAGCCCTTTATCTACAAAGGTTGTCAGCATATTGTCCGGTAATGTTGCTCAATCCTTGTTTTTCGTGACCTACAGTCAGTTTTCACTGTAGAGCAGTTCGTAATCAAAATAGAGCCTAAGATGTTTATACAATGACTAATAGAAATTGTGGACCCATACCATTGGTAGAATTTATCCGTTCGATAGAGGACTGCAGGCAAAGGTAAGCAGCATTGCTTTTGATTCGTCCCGATCGTCTTGGACCACAGCACAGCTTATTGGTTCCCGCTGTGCTTGATACCGGCATAAGCGGGAAATATTTAATTCGGCAGGGTTGGGAATCGAAAGGTTTGATCGGGATGTTCCCCGGGAAAAACCCGGAGTGTAACCGGCATCAGAAAATGTCTGAAGTTGTTACTAGCTTCATGCGGGTAGAGACGGCATGCAGGGCGATCAAATGCAGTAATTCTGTGACCGTCGTACATAAGTCGCTAATGATCGCCACCTCATACTTCTCCGCTGCTTTTGATATGGCAGTATGGGTAACACAGTTCTGGGTCATCATGCCGCAGACCAGTAATTTGTTGATGTTGTGCTCACAGAGCACCTGTTCCAGTTGAGTTTGATAAAAACCGTCGGCATAGTGTTTTATAACCACTGGCGCATCGGGGGCCGCAGCCTTGATATCGGCAACAATATCTGCCCCGTGCGTGCCTTCGTTAAAGAAAGGTGAGAGTCCCTGGGCAGGATCGGCAATATGTTGAATATGGACAGGCAGGATGCCCTTGGCTTTCGCCTGGCTAATAGCTGTAACAATACGCTCTTTCACTTCTTCAGCATGCCAGAGGGGATAGGCACCTTCAGGAAAATAATCGTACTGAAGATCAATAAGCAGCAGTGCGGTATCACTCATGAGAAAGACTCCGGTATGGCGGTATGACGGTATAGAGTGCTGTTTTGCGATTAGAGGTAGTCTTTAAACCAGCGGGCAGCTTGTTTAACAGAAAGGTTTACTTCGGCTGGCTGATCGTAAAAACAGAACTGATGCATCGGGGATTCCAGATCGGTAGTTACCCAGAAAAGCTGTTTATTTTTTGAATTGGCCCGATTGAAGTATTGTCGGGTATAGAGGGGCAGCACGGCGCCATCGGAATGAACCATCAACAGCGGCACGTTCAGATTCGGGGCGGATGGCATCGGGTCAAGGGTTAGCCAGTCCTCCCAGCTCATGACGGCAAATTTATCGGCGCTCCAGTTAGGAACGGCACCTCGCTCCGGGTTAAGGTAGTAATCGTAAGGACCATACATGGCAGCACCGGAATCGGTCTCAGAGACGCTGGGAATATACGCTACTGCACCCGTTTCGGCGTATTGTCGTTTTGCCGCACGGGCGGCAGAAATTTTGGCACTAACACCCTCTTCGCCCCCATAAATCAGTTTGACCGCTTCGGCATCCTGCAGCCAGGAGGCGACAGTGACTACCGCCTTGATACGAGGGTCTTCCGAGGTGGCCATCAGGGTATACATGGAGCCGGCACAGATGCCCAGAGCTCCTATACGTGCTGCGTCCACTTCGTTACGACTCTGCAACCAGCT
This sequence comes from Endozoicomonas sp. SCSIO W0465, assembly GCF_023716865.1. Taxonomy (NCBI): domain Bacteria; kingdom Pseudomonadati; phylum Pseudomonadota; class Gammaproteobacteria; order Oceanospirillales; family Endozoicomonadaceae; genus Endozoicomonas; species Endozoicomonas sp. SCSIO W0465. Next base: position 3,825,100 of record NZ_CP092417.1, on the reverse strand, counting down.
GATGGCATTTTTGATGTCGAGCACTTTCTGGCTCGGGTGCTCATAAAAACGGGGTTCGCCTTCACTTTCACCAAAATTACTGAAGTCAAAAGCCAGACAGATAAACCCGTGTTCAGCAAGGCGCTGTGCATAGAGACCGGCCATTTGTTCCTTAACCGTGGTCCAGCTCCCGGAAACGACAACGGTTGAGTATTTTTGAGCAGGGTCATAACCGGGTGGGTGAAAGAGGTTGCCGACCAGGTGGTTACCATCGCTGTCAAAAGAAATACGTTCCATAAACACCTCACTGGTTACTCTGGCTGGCAATATCCTGCAGGAAGGAAAGATTGCCTTTCTGACCATGCACGATCAAGGTCATTTCGGTAATTTTCCAAGCTGTGTCAATGTGTTCCAGCGCATGCAGGTAGCGGCCATAGCAGTCCCAGCCTGCGATACCTTCAGCCTGATGACAGGCATAGACATGGCATTCACTCTCAGCCCTGTCACCGGTCATAGTGACTTCAAAGTTGGATACCATATGGTGGGTAGAAACGGAATCAAGCAGCTTCTGCCACCCGCCGACCAGATCTGATGAGCGGACGTTTGATCCGGGCTGGCTGTTAAGACTGGAGTAATCAACAAGGACGGTATCCGTAAACAGTTCTCTGGCCACGGACCACTGCTTCCGGTCAATAGCGTTAACCATACAGGTGATGATCTGTTCCGGTTGCAACTGGCATATACTGTCAACCGTATCGTTCACAACATACCTCCTGAAGCGTTCAAGTAAACGACGAAAACCATATTAAAGGAAGCACCCTCAAGGATGATCTGTGGGAGATTATAGTCTATATGGGAGTGCTCCTTATTTTGTTATCAGGCCTGATAACGGTAGAATTGGCGGTTTTCACTCAAGAGGCATGCCATGCGGTTGATACTGGCGCCGATGGAAGGCGTTATGGATCACGATATGCGGGATCTGCTCACCAGCATTAATACCTTCGATCTCTGTGTTACCGAGTTTGTCAGGGTAACCGATACACTGTTGCCAAACCGGGTCTTTTACCGTACCTGTCCGGAGCTGCTGCAGGGGGCAAAAACATCGAATGGTACGGCTGTTCGTTTACAGTTGCTGGGCAGTAACCCGGAATATATGGCACTGAATGCGCAGCGTGCAGTGAAGCTTGGTTCGCCGGGAGTGGATATTAATTTCGGCTGCCCGTCAAAAACGGTCAACAAGAACAGGGGTGGTGCTATTTTGCTCCGGGAGCCGGATCAGCTGTTCAGTATCGTCAAGGCTGTTCGGAATGCGGTTCCTGCAGCACTGCCGGTGACGGCCAAAATTCGTCTGGGTTATGAAGACAAGTCGTTATTCCTGGAAAACGCCCGTGCGGTTGAACAGGCAGGCGCTTCGGAGCTGGCAGTGCATGCCCGCACCAAGGCCGAAGGCTATCGGCCCCCTGCTCACTGGGAATACATTGGCAAAATTCGTGAAAACCTCAGGATTCCAGTAATTGCCAACGGGGAGGTCTGGAATCATGACGACGCCCGGCGCTGTATGGAAGCTTCAGGCTGTTCTGACCTTATGGTAGGACGGCCTTCGCTGGTAACGCCGAATATCACCACCATGATTCGGGAATCAGTCACTCCGATGAGCTGGCATTCAGTGCTGCAGCTGATGCTGCAGTTAAGTGACAGAGATCGTAAAAATGGCAAATGGCAATACCATCCTTCCCGCCTGAAGCAGTGGCTCAACTATCTGCGTAAAGCGTATCCGGAAGCTCAGAATCTGTTTGAACGAATCCGCTCCCTCCGTGAGGCAGATACCATTCTGGAAATCCTCTGTGCGACCTGGCATCTTACGACTAATCTCTCCGGTTGGTCGGCTTTCATTGATTTACGTCGGTGAATTATTTTCCGGACTGAGGCAAACTTCTTTTAACTAATAATCAAGAATGGTTCCGGTAGGGTAAATCTGCTTGTGGTGATTGACCGGACCTTCAAGCCTGAAAAAAACAAAGGACTTACTTGATGAACCCATCGGACTTTATTTCAGAAGGCTTCAGCCTGATGCTCTACGGAATGGGATTTGTTTTTCTGTTCCTGACGCTATTGGTGCTGGTAACCAGCCTGATGTCAAAAATCATCGATCGGTATTTCCGGGAACCGGCACCATCGGGTGTATCCAATCGCATTCCAGTTACCAGTCAGCCAGTTTTATCCAGTGATCAGGGAGAACTGGTTGCTGTCATCAGTGCAGCCATTCAGATGCACAGAACAAAAAAAGCTCAAGCAGAAAAACGCCAATAACCGGGGGATAAAGAAGGGTTATGTCTGACGTACAAAAGCCATTAGCTGAACAAAAGCCATTAGCTGAACAAAAGCCACTGGGTATTACCGATGTGGTGTTGAGGGATGCCCATCAGTCACTGTTTGCCACCCGTCTTCGTATTGAAGATATGTTACCGATTGCTGAACAGCTGGATCAGATCGGTTATTGGTCTCTCGAAACCTGGGGCGGGGCTACCTTTGATGCCTGTATCCGCTTTCTGGGTGAAGACCCCTGGGAGAGACTGCGTGAGCTGAAAAAAGCCATGCCCAGAACCCCTCAGCAGATGCTGTTAAGAGGGCAGAATCTGCTGGGATACCGTCACTATGCTGACGATGTCGTGGACAAATTTGTTGAGCGTGCCGTTGCCAATGGTATGGATGTGTTCCGGGTATTTGACGCCATGAACGATCCCCGCAACCTGATGCAGGCAATGAAAGCGGTGAAGAAGCAGGGCGCTCACGCTCAGGGTACGCTCTCTTATACAACCAGCCCTGTTCACACAATGGATAGCTGGGTTTCTCTGGCCAAAGAGATCGAGGATCTGGGGGCAGATTCTCTGTGTATCAAGGATATGTCCGGTATTATTACGCCCACTGACGTGTATGAGCTGGTTTCCAGACTCAAGAAAGAAACGGACCTGGACATTCAGCTGCATTGCCATGCAACCTCCGGCCTTTCTTCCATGTCATTGCTCAAGGCGATTGAAGCCGGTGTGGATCGGGTTGATACGGCCATCTCCTCCATGTCCATGACCTATGGCCATTCTCCAACTGAGGCAATCGTTGCAGCACTGCAGGGTACTGAGCGTGAGACGGGTCTTGATCTGCACAAGCTGGAAGAAGTGGCTGATTACTTCCGGGTAGTGCGAAAAAAATACGCGAAATTTGAAGGTCAGCTGCGCGGTGTTGACGCCAGGATTCTTACCGCTCAGGTGCCCGGTGGTATGCTGACCAATATGGAGAGCCAGCTGAAAGAGCAGGGCGCCAGTGATAAGTTCGATGAAGTATTGCAGGAAATCCCAAGAGTTCGTGAAGATCTGGGTATGATTCCCCTGGTAACGCCCACTTCCCAGATTGTCGGCACCCAGGCGGTCCTTAATGTATTGACCGGTGAACGCTATAAAACCATCTCTAAAGAGACCCGGGGGATTTTGCAAGGTGAGTACGGTGCTGCGCCAGCGCCCTTCAACAAAAGTCTTCAGGACAGAGTTCTTGATGGTAAGGAAGCGATCACCTGTCGTCCAGCTGACCTGCTTGAATCTGAATTTGAGAAACTGACGGCTGAATTGCATGGCCTTGCAAAAGAGAAAGACATCAGGCTGGCTGATCAGCCGGTGGATGATGTTCTGACCTACGCCCTGTTCCCGCAAGTTGGTCTGAAATTCCTGCAGAATCGCGGTAACCCGGGCGCCTTCGAGCCTGCTCCGGGTACTGAGCCAGAAGTTAAGCCTGCTGCTCCCGCTCAGGTAACCGGCGCAGACAACGCTGTATACACCGTTCGGGTGAATGGTAATGCCTATACCGTTCAGGTTTCAGAGGGGGGTGATGTTACTCAACTGGCTCCTGTTTCAACGTCTGCCAGTCAACCGGAAGCCGCCAGTGCACCAGTGTCTGCCGGAGAGCCAATGCCTGCTCCGCTGGCCGGTAATATCTGGAGGGTGAATGTGGCGCCGGGCCAGTGTATTCAGGAAGGTGATGTTCTGCTTGTCCTCGAAGCCATGAAAATGGAAACGGAGATTCGTGCCCCTCGCTCCGGACAGGTGACGTCGGTTGAGGTACATGAAGGCGACAGCGTAGCGGTGGGTGATACCCTGCTTACCCTGGCTTAATAAAAACTATAGGGAAGCCTCGGCTGGAGGCTCCTTATCAAGAGCTCTTATAAAGAACTTTTATAAAGAACTCTTGTGAAGAACTCTTATGAAGAAAAAGGTCTTGTAGAGAAAAAATGCCATGGAAAAGCTATTAACGCTCTGGGAGGGCTCCGGGTTATACAACCTTACCGCCGGAGAGTCTGTCATGATTCTGGTGGGCTTTGGGTTGCTCTATCTGGCCATCCGCAAGCAATTTGAGCCTTTGCTGCTGGTGCCTATTGGTTTTGGCGGTATTCTGGCCAATATTCCCCAGGCTGGTCTGGCGTTTTCAGCCATTGAACAGGCGCTTCATATGGCTAACCCTGTGGTGATGCAGGCGTTGGCTGAAGCGCTGGGCAGTGCTTCTGTTGCCCCGGATCAGCTTTATGACTTGTACAATGGAGCAAATGCAGCAACCCGGACGCTAGTGGGTAATATTGTTGCGGATGCCGGGTACGTTAACGGTGTCCTCTATCAGTTTTACAGCGTGGCCATTGGCAGTGGCGTTGCTCCTTTGGTGATTTTTATGGGGGTTGGTGCCATGACGGATTTTGGTCCGTTGCTGGCTAATCCAAAAACGCTGTTTCTGGGTGCTGCTGCTCAGTTCGGTATTTTTGCCACCGTATTTGGTGCTATCGTATTGAGTTCAATGGGGCTTATGAATTTCAGTCTGGCTGATGCCGCTGCTATCGGTATTATTGGTGGTGCCGATGGCCCGACTGCGATTTATGTCTCCAGCGTGTTGGCTCCTCACCTGCTGGGCGCCATTGCGGTTGCTGCTTACTCTTATATGGCGCTGGTGCCTCTGATTCAGCCACCGATTATGAAAGCGTTAACGACGGTTGAGGAGCGCAAGATTGTGATGACGCAGCTGCGACCGGTCAATAAAACGGAAAAGGTGGTTTTCCCGATCTTGTTGCTGGTGCTGGTGGCCCTGTTACTGCCCGATGCGGCTCCACTGCTGGGGATGTTCTGTTTTGGTAACCTGATGAGAGAGTGTGGCGTGGTTGAGCGCCTTTCTGATACAGCACAAAATGCGCTGATTAACATCACCACCATCTTCCTTGGGTTGTCCGTTGGTTCAAAGCTGAGTGCCGACAAGTTTCTGCAGCTGGAAACTCTGGGGATTCTGGCGCTGGGGGTTGTGGCATTCTGTATCGGTACTGCCAGTGGCGTTCTGATGGCGAAGCTGATGAATCGAGTGTCGTCTACCAAGGTTAACCCATTGATTGGCTCGGCCGGGGTGTCAGCAGTACCCATGGCTGCCAGGGTTTCTAACAAAATGGGGCTTGAGGCGAATCCACAGAATTTCCTGCTGATGCACGCCATGGGGCCCAACGTGGCAGGTGTTATTGGTTCAGCGGTAGCAGCGGGGGTGATGATTAAATACCTGTCATGATGTTTTTCTGTCAAAAAATAGTAGTAAAAAGCTAATGCGATGATTTCGAGAGAAGTCGTCGCATTTTTTTTTATTCAATGAGAATATAGCGCTTTTCATTTTTATATTTTTTCGCTGAAAAAGTAGAGAAGTACTTCATGCTTTATAAAGAATACTCGACTTTAGAGTTTTAAGAGCACAATAGTTCCGGCGCATAATCTGCTAAAAGCAACCATCCCCAATGACGAAATTCGAGATGGTTGCCATGCTCACTTCAGATCATCAAGTAATCCTCAGGGAGCTCGCTTCATATACAACCTTTCTTGCTGGAGCGCTATCATCAACTGCAGTACCAACGTTCTGCGAACTGCTGTTCGGTTGCATGCTTTCAGCCGACGGCTTTGTTACACAGGCGTTGTTAACAATTGATTTTCATTGTGTGTGGAGCAGCTACCACCACTGGCTATCTCAGGGCAAGTGGCAATGGAAGAACTTGGCACGCCACTTGATCCGTCTGGTCTGCTCCAAAGCTCCTGAGAATCAACCTGTGGTCCTGGGGCTTGATGACTGGGTAATCGAACGGTTTTCCGACAAAGCCCCTGCTTGTCGTACACATCATCAACACAGCAAGAAACGTAATCGGCCGACGTACATCTGGGGGCAGTGTTGGGTTTCCCTGGCCATCATATTTGAGCGGGCTGCAGATGAAGTATTTACCGCCATACCGGTGATCTCATTTCCGACACCAGCTTCAGGTAACACCAGCAAACTGAAAATTGCCGTGGCCATGCTCAGGGTGGTACGCAATGAAGTGAAGGATCGAGTGCTACGCCTGCTAACCGATTGCTGGTATATGAACTGGACACTGATAAAGCCAGCTCTGGAAATGAACATAGAAGTTGTTGGTCAGATACCTTCAAATCGGGCCCTCTATGCTTTGCCGCCAGCACCCACCGTAAAGAAGCGAGGGCGCCCAAAAAAGTACGGCATCAAGATGACGACAGAACAGGTTAAGAAACTGCCGGAAGAAAAAGCAACAGTATGGATGTACGGCAAATTTCGCAAAATACGTTATCGTACCCTGATCTGTCGCGCCAGATTCCTTAAAGGTCGTGAAGTACGCGTCGTCTGGAGTCGCTTTGAAAATGACAAAGGTCTGACCGAAAGCAGAATATTCATCTCGACCAATCCGGAACTTGAGGGACTGGAGGTGCTTCGTGCCTATTCCCGGAGATGGCCGGTAGAGCCAATGTTTCACCAACTCAAACATGCTTTTGGCTGTTGCCATTTATGGCAGCAGAAATTGCGAACACTGCTTCGATGGATGCATTTGAAAATGGCAGGCTATGCATTATTGCAGTTATTAACCGTTTGTAAAAATCAGGCATGTCTGAATATTTCTCGGATACCCTGGAGAAGCCCGGATACAACCACTGCAGGCATGATGAAAATTGCTCTTTCAGGAATTATTCCGAGGTTCTCTATTCGCAAGGGCTGGAACAGATATAAGCAAAAATATGAGTTCAATTTTCGCGATCTGATCGACCAGTTAATACCGGATAATTCAGAAGCAGCATAACTAAAGGCTTTTAGGCAAAAAACGGAAGTAATAACGAACTTGGAAAAACAGTTCACTGATTTCGGCTTGCTTCACTATAAAAAGCTGACCGAATTATCGTTTTATACAGACTCTAAAGTCGAGAAGAATACAGTGTTTCATCTAAAAAGCGCATTGCGCTGGTCGCTCATGATAATAAGAAAGGGGAGTTGGTGCGGTGGAGTCTGCGTCATAAAGAAAAACTGCTGGGTCATGACCTTTTTGCCACCGGCACCACAGGAAGTCTTCTTGAAAAAGAGCTATCCATGCCGGTCACCAAGTTTATCAGTGGTCCGTTAGGTGGAGACCAGCAGATCGGTGCATTGATTTCTGAATGCAAACTGGATCTGCTGGTATTTTTCTGGGACCCGTTTGAGCCAATGCCCCATGATCCGGATGTGAAGGCGTTGTTAAGAATCGCTGCGGTATGGAATATTCCGGTTGCCTGTAACCAGAGCTCTGCGGATTACATATTCTCGTCAGACTTGCTTGGTCAGCCACATAACCGACATATTCCGGATTATGACAGCTATCTACAGCAAAGAACGTTGTGATTTTATGCTTTCAAAGAAAGCGCAAAGGCCCTGAAACATGGGCCTTTGGTTAAAACAATCCGATAAAAATAGTAAATCGGCTCGGCTGGATAAGCTCGGCTGGATAAGCTCGGCTGGACAAGCTCGGCTGGGTAAACTCAGTGGGTAGTGTCAGTATTCAAAAACAACCAATAGAAAAAGGAAACTCAATAATCAGAGTTGTCGTTGCTGTCTCTGCTCATTGAGCCAATACTGAGGCTTGATGGCCCATACTGGCGGCGCTTTTTGTAAGTTACCTTGGGTTCAGTGTTGCTATGGCGTTCTTCAGGCGCAGCTGACCTGCAGTTCATAGTGCTATTCATTGAGCTGCTACCCATGGAACCGCCTAAAGAGCTGCTGTTACCGCTGCGATAGCTCTGACCGCTGGACGAAAACCTGCGTACAGACTGCTTTGTCACCGATGGCTGAAAAACGGCAACAGGCACCTCATACATGTCCCTGTCCGAATCCCGGTCAGAAAGTAGTTCACTATTCTGGGCAGAACCTTCCTGCATATTCAGGCGCATACGGTAAGGATGACCGTAACCTCTGCGGCGACGTGGTTTGTGATCTTTTGGCTCGGGTGGCTTCAGGCCTGTGAATTGCTCGTAAATAGTTGTGTAAATATATTTGCTCATAACTACCTCCTGTTAATCCTCTCCCAGAAATGGATAAAATGTCTTTATTTGGTTGACGATGTTAGACAAACCCATTTTCGGTATGAATAGGTAACACTACTTAAAACTCTCTTGAGGAACGACAACAAACGTTAACAGTATAATGTTAGTGTCGTTAATTATTTTAAAAAGCGAATTGAAATAGAATTAATAGAAACATAGAATAGCATTCATAAAAATAGATCGTTGATTGATTTCATAATTTTTTTGAATGTTGGACTATTGGTAATAACTATTTTTTGCTAATTAAGGGATACTTAATAAAATTAAGTTGCTATATCTCTTTTGTTAATTCATGTTGGAATTTGTTCTTTTAATTTTATGATTAATAGGTATTAGCACTGATGGTGGAATTGTCGTATATGCGATAATTTGATGGCAATTATTTCTTATTCACCGGGTTGGCCAGCTTTACACGTGCGGTATGACCATATAAGGCGAGAGACTTTTGTGATGATGTGCTGTCACAGTTTAATCTCTCCGCGAGATGGGCAAACAATACGCCGACAATGATTTTCTTACATTGATGCAGATCAAGTTGGTGTCACCGCAATATCCATATGCAGTCTGACTGACCCGGGAGCAGCATTCCCAAAGAATTCTCCAACTTAGCAGGAGCCTCTTAGTATGACTGTAACCACCAGCGAACTGCCAGTAGCATGGGAAGGATTCACTTCCGGTGACTGGTCAGAAAACATCAATGTTCGTGATTTTATCCAGAAAAACTACACCCCTTACGAGGGTGACAGTTCCTTCCTGGCCGGTTCTACTGAAGCAACAGACAAGCTCTGGGCTGATGTTATGGAAGGTATCAGGGAAGAGAACCGCACTCACGCGCCTCTGGATTTCGATACCGATCTGCCATCCACCATTACTTCTCATGATGCTGGCTACATCAATAAAGATCTGGAAACCATCGTTGGTTTGCAGACTGAGAAACCATTAAAGCGTGCCATTATTGCCAACGGTGGTATCCGTATGGTGGAAACGTCCTGCGAAGTTTATGGCCGTAAGCTGGACGACATGGTTAACAAAATTTTCACTGAATATCGCAAGACCCACAATGCTGGTGTTTTCGATGTTTACACTGCGGACATTCGTAACTGTCGTAAGTCTGGTGTTATCACGGGACTGCCTGATGCCTATGGACGTGGTCGTATTATCGGTGACTACCGCCGAATCGCTCTGTACGGCATTGACCGACTGATTGTCGACAAGAAAGCCCAGCATAAGTCCCTGGATAATGCCCTGACCTCTGGCGAAAATCTTGAGCGCACTATTCAGCTCCGTGAAGAGATCATGGAGCAGATCAAGGCCTTGATGCAGATCAAGGAGATGGCGGCCAAGTACGATTGTGATATCAGTGGTCCAGCTACTTCTGCTCGTGAAGCAGTGCAGTGGACTTACTTTGGTTACCTGGCAGCGGTCAAGTCTCAGAATGGCGCGGCTATGTCCCTTGGTCGTACGGCTACTTTCTTGGATATCTATATCCAGCGTGACCTGGAAGCGGGCAAGATCACTGAAACTGATGCCCAGGAAATGATTGACCACTTCGTGATGAAGCTGCGTATGGTTCGCTTCCTGCGTACGCCTGAATACGATCAGCTGTTCTCTGGCGACCCAATCTGGGCAACTGAGTCCATCGGTGGCATGGGCCTTGACGGCCGTACACTGGTTACCCGGAACGCGTTCCGTTTCCTGAATACCATGTACACCATGGGTCCATCTCCAGAGCCAAATATCACGGTTCTGTGGTCTGAGCAGCTGCCCATGGGCTTCAAGGAGTACTGTGCCAAGGTGTCTATCGATACCAGCTCTATCCAGTACGAAAACGATGATCTGATGCGTCCTGATATGGACAGCGATGATTACGCAATTGCCTGCTGTGTATCGCCCATGATCGTTGGCAAGCAGATGCAGTTCTTTGGTGCTCGCGCCAACTTGGGCAAGACATTGCTTTACGCCATTAATGGCGGTATTGACGAGAAACTGAAAGTTCAGATTGGTCCAAAAACCGACAAGATCACCTCTGAATACCTGGATTATGACGATGTCTATGCGCGTTTTGATAAGCTCATGGATTGGCTGGCAACTCAGTATGTGACTGCCCTGAACTGTATTCACTACATGCACGACAAGTACTCTTATGAGGCTTCTCAGATGGCCCTGCATGATCGTGATGTTATTCGTACTATGGCTTGTGGTATTGCTGGTCTGTCCGTTGCGGCTGACTCTCTTTCTGCCATCAAATACGCCAAAGTCAAACCGGTGCGTGATGAAGACGGCATTGCCATCGACTTCGAAATTGAAGGTGATTTTCCGAAATTTGGTAACAACGAAGAGCGTGTTGATACCATCGCCTGTGAGCTGGTTGAGTCCTTCATGAAGAAGGTCGCTTCTCACAAGATGTATCGCGATGCGATCCCGACCCAGTCTGTTCTGACCATTACCTCTAACGTGGTTTACGGCAAGAAGACCGGTACAACTCCAGACGGTCGTCGTGCAGGTCAGCCATTTGGCCCGGGTGCCAACCCCATGCACGGTCGTGATACCAGTGGTGCGGTTGCTTCCCTGAGCTCTGTTGCCAAGCTGCCATTTGCCTATGCGAAGGACGGTATTTCCTACACCTTCTCTATCGTGCCAAAGGCGCTGGGCAAGGATGATGAAGGTCGTCGCAAGAACCTGGTTGGTCTGATGGATGGCTACTTCCATAACGACAAAGGCCATGAGGGCGGTCAGCATCTGAACGTAAACGTCATGAACCGTGAAATGCTGGAAGATGCCATGGAGAACCCTGAGAAGTATCCTTCTCTGACCATCCGTGTGTCCGGTTATGCGGTGCGCTTTAACTCTCTGACACCAGAGCAGCAGCGTGACGTTATCACCCGTACCTTTACTGGCTCGCTGTAATATAAGCGCTAGTATTAATCTCTAAAAGGCCAGCTCTGCTGGCCTTTTTTGCTAATGGCATTCAGGTTTTTTGTAAAAGACAGTGATCTGCTTTTTACAGAGACACGTTGGGTAAATAGGAGGGTCGCCATGTCCCTTGGTCGTGTCCATTCCATGGACTCATTTGGCACGGTAGACGGGCCGGGTATCCGTTTTGTGGTGTTTATGCAGGGCTGTCATATGCGCTGTCGCTACTGCCATAATCGGGATACCTGGGATCTGCGTGAAGGCGGAGAGGTGCTCAGTCATGAGGAGGTTCTGGAAAAGATCCTCAAGGTGAAGAACTTTCTGACCGGTGGTGTCACCGTGACGGGGGGGGAGCCACTGCTTCAGGCAGAGTTTGTTGCTGATCTTTTCAAGGCGCTTAAAGCCCATGGTTTTCATACCTGTCTGGATACGAATGGATTTGCCAGGCACATCACCCCGGATATTGAGCGTTTGCTGTCATACACTGATCTTGTGCTTCTGGATATCAAGCATATGAATGAAGAGATGCACCAGAAGCTGACGTATGTTACTGGTAAGTACACCCGTAATTTTGCCATGTATCTGCAGCAGCTGAAAAAGCCAACCTGGATCCGCTATGTAGTGGTGGAGGGGTATACCGTTGATCCGCTCTATGCCGCCATGCTGGCCGATATGGTGCAGAAAATGGACTGTGTTGAGAAGGTGGAAATCCTGCCTTACCACAGCCTGGGGGTGCATAAATGGGATGCCTTTAAAGAGCGTTATGAGCTGGAAACAGTACGACCACCGTCAACTGAACAGCTGGATGCGATCAAGGCAGAGTTTGATCAGCGGGGGATTTCAGCGGCTTATTGATTTCTTGACGACAAAGAGGTCGACAAAAGAGGTCGACAAAGAGTTCGATGATGCAGGCACATTCATCGGCCTCTTTGCTGTGGCCGGGCGCGTCTTAGTTAAAAATACGGTTTTCCTGTTCCTGAACCCGGATAAAGGTGGTTCGTTTGGACAGTTCTTTCAGTTGCGCAGCGCCTACGTAGGTGCAGGTTGAACGTACGCCGCCCAGGATGTCCTGAACGGTTTCAACGATTGGGCCGCGGTAAGGTACTTTTACGGTCTTGCCCTCAGAGGCACGGTAGTTGGCGACACCGCCGGCGTGCTGATCCATGGCCGTCGTAGAGCTCATGCCGTAAAACAGGCGGAACTGTTTGCCTTCTTCTTCTACCATTTCGCCGCCGGACTCATCGTGACCGGCAAACATGCCGCCAATCATGACGAAATCGGCACCACCGCCGAATGCCTTGGAAACGTCGCCGGCACAGGTGCAGCCGCCGTCAGAGATTACCTGGCCGCCAACGCCGTGAGCCGCATCGGCGCACTCAATAACAGCGGACAGCTGTGGATAGCCAACGCCGGTTTTAACCCGGGTTGTGCAGACGGAGCCCGGGCCGATACCCACTTTAACGATGTCGGCACCTTTCAGGATCAGCTCTTCAACCATCTCTCCGGTAACCACGTTTCCGGCGATAATCACCTTGTTGGGGTGACGCTGACGAACACGGGAAACGTACTCAACAAAATGCTCTGAGTAACCGTTAGCGACATCGATACAGATAAAGCGGAGTTTGTCGTTCAGGGAGAGGATTTCAGACATCTTCCCGAAATCGTTGTCGGAAGTGCCACTGCTGACCATGATGTGGTTTTCAATACCTTCAGGGGCATTGTCGAGGAAGGCTTTCCACTCTTCTACGGTATAATGCTTGTGAACGGCTGTCAGCATTTTGTGTTCAGCCAGAGCGAGAGCCATGGCGAAGGTGCCAACGGTATCCATATTGGCAGCAATGACGGGCACACCGGTCCATTCCTGGTCGGTGTGAACAAATCGGAAAGTGCGCTCCAGGCTTACCTGTGAACGGCTTTTCAGGGTGGAACGCTTTGGGCGGAACAAAACGTCTTTGAAACCCAGCTTGATATCAGCTTCTACACGCATAGTAACTTTTTAATAGCCATCTTGCCGTGCTCAGGGCATAGTGATCCCGGGATCAGTGCTGCAGAAAACACGTGCAACTACGTTGGTTTGTGGAAGTTTGATGTACAAGCGGCCGGACAGCCTGGATGATCTGGGTAGACCCATCTTCGAATACACGAAGATTGCGCCGGACCCAACATCTTTTTTAAGGACGAAAAAAATGGGCGTATTTGACGCTTATACGGCTGAAGTATACCCGGGCGTGCTTTGGAATAAAAGAGGGAAAGGAAAAGGCGATCGTTGAAAGGGTGAAGAGTGCCTGTCAATTGCCGTGTATTGCTGCAAGGATGGACAGGCCAGGAGGGTCAATCAATCAGATTGCGGATCTGGGTTTTGATCAGATCGATGGCAATTCTGTTCTTTCCGCCATGGGGAATGATCAGGTCAGCGTGCTGGCGTGCAGGTTCAATAAACTGCATATACATTGGGCGAACCGTTTCCAGATATTGCCGGATAACGGAATCAACATCGCGGCCACGACTGAGAATATCCCTTTTCATACGACGGATCAGGCAGATATCCAGCGGTGTATCCATGAAGAAGCGCAGGTCAAAGGTTTCCCGTATTTTCGGGTTGGTGAAGAGCAGTATTCCTTCATAGATCACCACGCGTGCAGGGTTAATCTTGCGGGTATCCCTCTGGCGATTGTGCTGAGTATAGTCGTAGAGCGGGACGTCGATTTCCTGACCGTTTTTCAGCATGATCATCTGTTCCAGCATCAGATCATGATCCATGGAATCCGGGTGATCATAGTTGGTACGAACCCGCTCATCCATGCTCAGGTGAGTTTGGTCTTTGTAGTAGGAATCCTCTGAAATAACACACAGGTGCTCTGACTGGAGCTCTTCAACCAGTGTTTCTGCCAGCAGACTTTTGCCGGATGCGGAGGCGCCGGCAATTCCGACGAGAATGGTTTTTTGTTTCATGGGATGAGTCCAGTTGTCAGATTCTGTCTACAGGGATAGGCTTTCCGTTGTCGTCTATAGCAACGTAGGTGAAGAAGCCTTCCGTAACCTTATGACGTTCTTCTGATTTGAATGGGTGGGACAGTATCCACACCTCGAGTTTAATGCGCATGGAGGTGTTGCCGACGTGAGTGATATCTGCATAACAGCAAACCACGTCGCCAACTTTGACCGGATGGATAAAGCTCATGGACTCTACGGCAACGGTAGAAACCCGGCTGTTGCAGCGGTTTTTGGCAGCCAGGCCACCGGCAATGTCCATCTGGGACATGATCCAGCCCCCGAAAATATCGCCATTCGGGTTGGTATCGGCAGGCATGGCCAGTGTGCGCAGAACCAGGTTACCCTGTGGCTCACTCATCAGAAAACTCCATACGGATGGTAACTGGCGGGGAATGCTATGCCGGTGGAACCACCTTGTAAATCCGTATTTCCATGAAGCTTTTAATGGAAAATGGGGATGGAAAACAGTGGCATGGAAAACAGTGGACTATTCCTGTATAAGTTTCGGTTTCGAGAACCGTGTAACCAGCGTTGATACTTATGACATCCCTTCCTTTATCTCCACAGTTATCCAATCAGGGGCAGTTGATTGTTCGTAATCAGGAATATTTTGAACTTGAGCATCTTGTGGTGGTTGGGTTGTCGGCAGATGAACTGGTATCGCATTTGTTGAGTGACAGGGTTGGCTATATCACAGCACTGACCCGGGATTACAGTGCTTATCGTCATCTAAAGCCGCTTCAGGCCAATCCGGGGGGGCGATTGGCCCTGAGTTTTGCTCCAATCCTGTCGGCAGACTTTACCCGTCCGGTTGATGGGGTTTTGCTCTTTCTTCAGAAAAGTAAACCATTGATGGATTTCTGGCTGGAGATGACTCTGAGTTTTTTGCCAGACAATGCCCCCATTTGGCTGGTGGGTGAGAATGATGAAGGGATCAAGTCATGGAAACAGCGGCTGAAGAACAGTTTTGGCTATGTTAAGAGTGTCGATAATGCCCGCCACTGTGTACTTCTGGAAGCTTCAGAACCGTTGAAAAAGCCGGAAAGTTTTACCCTTGAACCATGGTTTGAGACATTTTCTATCACTGCTGGCTCGGCCAATATGGATATTACCTCTTTGCCTGGAGTATTCAGTCACGGACGTCTCGATAAGGGTACTCAGGTTCTGCTGGAAACGCTGAATGCAGTGCCTTCAGGTAAGGTGCTGGATTTTGGCTGTGGCGCTGGCGTGATCTCCGCTTATATCAATACCCTGCCCGGAGAGCATGATTTTACCCTGGTGGATTGTGATGCCCTGGCACTGGCCAGCAGCGACAAAACCATGAACGCTACAGGGAGTGAGTCGTTTACGGTGCTTCCCAGTGATGGTCTCTCAGAAGTGACAGGACCGTTTGACCTGATAATCTCCAATCCACCATTTCACCAGGGGGTGAAAACCCACTATGAGGTGACAGAGCAGTTTCTTGCCCGGTCATGTCAGATGCTTCGCCCGGGCGGGGAGCTTCGGATTGTTGCCAATAGCTTCCTAAGATACCCGCCTATCATTAAGAAGGCGTTTGGCCATTGTGAGACATTACTGTCCAGGGACGGCTTTTCGGTATATCGGGCGTTTAGAAAACGGCTATAACCCCTACTGAATTTTGATGTTTCCCGGTTAGCCAATGAAAGGCTTAACGTAACAATCTGATTTTATTCATTTGGTTCCTGATTTGTGCCAGAACTCCATCTGGAGCAGCGTGAGCTTCTGTTTGCCATTGAGCTGGCTATGTGCGCTTACAAACAGGATAAGCATCCCTATCAATATGCTAGGCTGAAACGAAAAAATACTCTCTCTGTCAGCCACGCAAGGATGCGAACAATGCCGAAAATCTCCTCATCTGCCCCACCCCCGAAGACTGAACTGCTGGAAACAAAAGAGAAAAAATCTCCGAAAGCATGGGCTAAGGTGTGGGGGCGCTTTATCACCGGCATGGGCAAACAGGCGGTGAAAAGTTGCGCGGCAGAATTACTCAAGAACGTGAAAAACGGTACCAAAATAAACAAACGTTCGATCGAGCATCTGACCCTCACCAATAAGAGACTGGGCGATGTCATGGCGCTCAACAAAGCGCAGGAATGTGAAAAAGAGGGTAAGTTCATTCAGGCCAATTGGCTACGCGCCAAGGCCCAGGAGAATTTTTTTGCCGATCCTGAAGAGCCGCAAATACAGCATTTTGGCGAATTGGGTAAGGGCGGAGAAGGTTGGGCAGACTTGGTATTTAAAGGGCTGGCCGCACCGCTCGAAGTCAAAAAGACTCTATATAATGGTAACAGCAAAGAGTCCAAAGCCGAAATGGCGCTACTCAGTCGTCTCGATCATCCCAACATCATAAAAGCGTCGCCCGGCGAGAAGGGGGAGAGCAGTGGGGAAGGGATACATTTTCTGAAAAATGGCGGACACTCTTTGAGCAAGCTGGTGCCAACAAAAGAAAATCGAGCCTCAATCTCGCGCCCTCTGTTTGTCTCCGTTGCCAAGCAGATGGCAAGTGCATTGGATTATCTTCGCAAAGAGCAGGTGCTACACAGGGATATCAAGCCCGATAATATTGTTATCGATCCGACCGGCAAGATCAGTCTTATCGACTTCGGCATGGCTTATGATGGCCAAACCAAAACCTCGTGCAACCCGATGGGCATAGGCACCTTAACCTACATGGAGCCAGACACAACGCACTACCTCAATCGCATCACCCATAGTAGGACCGGCGATATGTTTGCCACCGGCCAGACCCTCTTCCAATTGATCACTGGTGCTCCCATAAAATTTCCCGAATTTTATGAGCGACAGGGCATGGACTTTGGTGACCGGTTCGCTAGCTGGAAGAATTACAAAGACGGGTTTGAGGCACCCCAATATATTGCTCGCCAGGTTGGCGAAGCCCTAAAAGGTGAATCGCCAAACTATGTCGGGCAAGTCACCGAACTGCTCACCAGAATGCTTGAGCCTGACCCAGACCTGCGCATCACACCCGCAGAACTCAAAAATCATCCACTGTTAAACGACAATCCATCACAGGGCAGAAGAAAACCGAAGAAGAAAAAACTGCCACCATTAAGGCGTCCCCTACCCCCTCGTCCAATGCACTGAAAACTCTGTGCACACTCACAAAAACCTGCTTCGGCAGGTTTTTTATGGCCATATGCCAGGCTGAGAATCCCCGCACTATCGGCCTCGCAGGGATGCGTGCAATGAATAAACCCTCCATCGTCTTCATCTTCAAAGCCACATCACAGCACCGAAAGTAGTGAATTCTGCAATGATCAGTATTATGATTGATCCGGCGTATGTTTTATCCGGACGACAATGTTATGAATAATAATATTAAGCCAGTATGGTTGTTTGTCGGGGGATTTCTGGTCACTCTGCTGTGGGTTCTGGAGTTTGACAACCGGCCGAGAACCCGTTTGGCCACGCCTTATTTTTCCCATCATCTCAGTTCATCCACTATTGAAGTCACCGGCTCGCAAAAGGATCAGGGGCGCGAATTATTGACTGGGGCATCCTTGCCAGAGAACAGGACCCAACCTCACCGAGACCGTTGGCTGATTGACACATCACAGAGCCTGTCGGTCGATTTGGCAAGCTGGCAGCTGCCAGAGCAGGAACGGGTTGTTCAATCAACGGCCAAGGTGGTGGAGCCAGTTACGCCGTTCCGTGACAATAACCCATTGCATGCAGCTGATCGTCTGTATAGCTGTTTTGATAACAGCTGTCTGAACATTATTACTGACCATAAGGTCTACAATGCCAGATAATACGGTGACATCAACTGTCTGGTTTTGTCGGTGTAATGCGGAGCCTGGTCATAGATGGTGACAGTCTCCTCTTGAGTTTCCTGTGGTTCATCCGGGTTCTGGTGTTTTAATACCAGGATATAGCGGTGGTTCGGATGTTGCCTCGACGAACGCAGCCCAATCTGTCTTATCAACACCAGTTCTTCCCGGGCTGCCGCTTGCAAAAAGCGCGGTGCAGATTCCACAGGCAATAGAATCCAGGCTTCACCAGTGATGGCCAAATGTCTGGAAATCACCCTGGCAAGATCGGTAAAACTCAGGCTGTCAGTATGCCGGGCCATGTTTCGTCGCTGATCATTTCCCTTGCAGGATTGCTGAAAAAAAGGGGGGTTTGAAATGACGCTGTCAAAGCGTTGCTGGCAGGTTGCAGAGAATGTCTGGATAGCGCCATTGACCAGCTGCAACTGGCTTGCCCAGGGACTGGCGGCAAAGTTGCTGTGTGCTTGTTGTGACGCTTCTTCATCCAGCTCCACAGCCGTGATGTGCCCGTTACCGTTCTGAGCTGCCATCAGGCTGAGCAGTCCGGTGCCCGCGCCAATATCCAGAATGGACTGGCTATGTCGTAATCTGGATGGTAACTGTTCAGCACCCCCACATAAATCTGGAATTTTCTGATTTTTATACCATCCTCTTAAGCACCATTTTTCCACAATATTCGCCAGCATGATTCCAGAACTACCCGCAACTATGTCGGCTGAGATTCTCTTGAAAGAGAATGCAGAGCTGCGGATGAGAGTTGCCTGTCTGGAAGAGCGATGTCGAGAATTGGAAGAAAAGGTTGGCAAGAACAGTCAAAACAGCAGCAAGCCGCCATCGTCTGATGGTTATCAAAAACCTTGTAAAAACAGTAATTCTCCAGATCATTCTGACGACCTTTCCGCAGATAAAGGTACCGATCCATCGGATGAAAAACCCAATCCTAAAAGTCTGAGACAGTCTTCTGGTAATAAAGCCGGTGGAAAGAAAGGGCATCAGGGCACTTGTCTTAAACAGGTCGATATCCCTGACTATATTGAGTACCTTCCGGTTAAAGAATGCAATAAATGTCAGGCGTCTCTTCTTGATAGTGAGCCGGTCAAATATATTGAACGACAGGTGTTTGAACCAGGGAGACCGGGTGAATTTGAAGTAACGGCCCATAGAGCTGAAGTAAAAATCTGCACTT
Source organism: Endozoicomonas sp. SCSIO W0465 (assembly GCF_023716865.1). Taxonomy (NCBI): domain Bacteria; kingdom Pseudomonadati; phylum Pseudomonadota; class Gammaproteobacteria; order Oceanospirillales; family Endozoicomonadaceae; genus Endozoicomonas; species Endozoicomonas sp. SCSIO W0465. The sequence goes on along the minus strand of NZ_CP092417.1, from coordinate 3,805,808 downwards.
GTGGTTGTCGGAATCAGGCTGAATTCCCGGAAGGTGTTACCGCTGCCGCACAATATGGCTCAGCCACACAGGCTATGGCCGTCTATCTTAACCAATACCATTTCCTGCCTTTTAAGCGCGTGTCAGAGTATTTTAATACTCTCTATAAAATGAGTGTAAGTGCAGGCACTGTCGCCAATTTTGTGGCCAGAACCTATGAAAATCTGGCTTCTACTGAAGAGGTTATTCGTGACGCCTTGCGGGAATCGTCTGTTGCCGGAGCCGATGAAACGGGTATGCGGGCCGAGGGCTCTTTGCACTGGCTACACGTTATGCGGGATGAACAATGGACGCTCTACTACTTGGTACGCCCGGCATGGGCATGAACTGATGGGGTGAAAGTCCCCTGTGGGAGAACCTACATCTGACTGGCGGTAAAGACGCCTGCTGATGACAACCACTAGCTTAAGGCAAGTGCAGTCCCGCGAGGGGCTGTGCGGAGGCAGTCTGAGTGCAAAGGTGCGAGCCGACGTACAGAAATCGCATATAAGGCTGAGTCTCTGGGCGAGTGAGCCAAGGATCACAAAGCCCTATGGTTCGTGAGACACGGTAAATGCGGCGGTTGTGCACTGAAAGTTCATGTCCTTATCCGGGGAGATCTGTTCAACATGCGATTGGTAATTCCCAGTTCTCAGCCACTGGTTACAACAGGCTCGGCGAACAGGTCTCATCATCCTGTTCGAGCAAACCCGATGGCAACCAATAGCGCCAGCAGAGGTAACTCCGCGTGGTGATTGGACAGAAGTCAGCAGAGGCCATAGTAGCTGTACGACAGAAGCCATTAACGGATGGGAAGTCGTTAGCGAAGGGCCGAACATCGACGACAAAGAGGAGACTGATTCCCTCAAGGCGATGCAGCCGTCCGGCGACTCACCGTACTTGGCGACAGAATCTTTAACCAGCTTTGAACCATGATCTACTAAATTGCGTACTTGAACCGGCTAATCTGGCAAGTGCATGGAAACAGGTCAAAAGCAACAAGGGTGCTCCGGGTATTGATGGAGTCACTATTGAAGCTTATCCAGACTTTGCCAAACAGCATTGGCCTTCAGTGCGTCAAGCCTTATTGGACGGAACCTACCAGCCATCACCCGTGCGCCGACATGTTATAGAAAAGCCGGACGGCGGTGAGCGTTTGCTGGGAATCCCTACCGTGATGGATAGGGTCATACAGCAGGCCATTGTGCAGGTGCTGACCCCTGTCTTTGATCCGGGTTTCTCTCCAAACAGCTTCGGCTACCGACCGGGACGGTCAGCACACGACGGAGTCCGTCAGGTTAAGCAGTTGATCAACCGGGGGCTTCATTACGCTGTTGACGTTGATCTGAGTAAATTCTTTGATACGGTTAATCACGACGTTTTGATGTCGAGGGTCTCCCGTAAGGTCCGCGACAAACGCCTTCTGAAACTGATTGGTAGCTACCTGCGCTCCGGTGTCATGATTGAGGGCAATGTCTACCCGACCAGGGTTGGCATGCCACAGGGTGGGCCTTTATCACCCTTGCTGTCTAATGTGGTCCTCGACGAACTCGACAAGGAGCTTGAATATCGGGGTCATTGCTTTGCAAGATACTGTGATGATTTTGTGATTCTCGTCAAAAGTCAGCGTGCAGGGGATCGGGTGATGCACAGCATTACCCAATTCATTGAACGCAAATTGAAACTGAAGATTAACTCCCGGAAAAGTAAAGTTGTGAAAGCAACAGAAAGCGAATTCCTGAGTTTCACCTTCACAGGGAAGAAAGTTCGCTGGGCCCAGAAGTGTCTGGACCGATTCAAATACCGGATACTCAAGTTGACCAGTCGTCGCTGGGGTGTCTCAATGCAACATCGGTTACGCAAATTGGCACAATATATCCGGGGTTGGATGGGGTATTTCCGGTTATCGGAATATCACCGACCAATTCCCCTGCTGGATCAATGGATACGTCGGCGAATCCGTTGCTGCTTTCTGAAGCAATGGCGCAAGCCGAAAACCCGTTTTAAGAATCTGGTCAGGTTAGGCGTTGATAAAATTAACGCCGCCAAGATCGCAGCCAGCAGCAAAGGGTATTACCGTCTGAGTAAAACCTATGCGGTACAACAGGCACTGAATAACAGTTACCTCGCGAAAATTGGGCTTGTTTCATTGAAAGACTTATGGATCAGGTTTCACCATCATCGTTGAACCGCCCGGTGCGGACCCGCATGCCGGGTGCTGTGGGGAGGGCTGGAGAAAGACCGGCCCTTACCCGATTTCAATCCTGAACTGCTTAAAAGCAAAGTAGCTGTTTCTGGTCATGATGTTTGCGTTCTGCTTTTTGCTGCCGCCGACAGATGCTGCTGAGCCAGCACGGCAACAATAATCATCATCAAGCCAGCATAGGTGGCAGGATAGATAGACTCGCCAAGGATATTGGCGATAAAGATCAGTGACAGGAACGGACTGAGGTAGCTGATATTGCTGATCATAGCAGTATTGTCCGCTAGTTTAAGGGCTTTCAGCCACAGGATATAAGCAAAGCCCATTTCAATCAGGCCAACATAGGCCGCTGCTGCCAGGCCTTTAACAGAAATGGGCCAGAAACCGGAGAAAAGGGCGGTGGCACCAATAATCCAGGGCAGTCCACAGATAAAGCAGATCAGCAGGCCAACGACAGGATCTCCTGCACGCCGGGTATTGAATATCCAGTAAAGCGCCCAGATAAGGGTACTTGACAGCGCCAGAAGCACACCGGTGGGACTGGAGAAATCAAGGTTTTGAAACGCTCCGCGGGTACAGATAATCAATACACCGGCGTAGGCCAGCAGGCAGCACAGCAGGCTGGACATTGACAACTTTCTGCCCAGTAAAGGAGCGGCGAGTAAGGTCAGGGCGACTGGCCAGCTGTAGTTTAATGCCTGCGCCTGTTGCGCCGGAAGCCGATCATACGCGCCGAACAATACAATGTGATAGAGAAAAGGGTTTAACAGTCCCAGGACCAGGAATAATCCCGGTGATTGTTTGAATTGGGAGAAGATTAAGCCCGCCTTTCCCTGAATGATGACCATGATGGTCAGCAGGAGGGTGGCAGTTGCCACGGACCAGAATACCAGCTGCCATGGGTCAAGATGGCTAAGGGCTATTTTAAAGGCGGTGGCAATGGTCGACCACAATAAGGCCGTGGCCAGGGCATAGAAACAGGCTTTGCTATTGTCTGACATGAATACTGCTTGGAGACATTGAGAGAGTAAGTTTGAGTCGCTATCAATACTATCTCACAGGCACCAAAAGAAACAGACAAAACGTTGAATCATTGCGATCACAGAGACCACAAAGGCACAAAGGAGACTTTTGGATTGACCGCGCGCAGCTCAGCCTGCTCCAGAAAAATCCTGTGTCTTTGTGGTTCTTTGTTTATTTAAGCCTTTTGCAAAACCCTCTGTAGTTACCTATGAAAAGCTTAATGTATATACCCGATCAAGGTTGTTCAATGGTGATGGAAACATGACGGTTGCTTCTGCGGCCTTGGCTGGTTTGATCGCCTAACTCCATGACACCACCGGCAGCCGCTGTGATTCGATTGCCACTGACTCCCTGGCCTTCCAGGTATTGTTTGACACTTTCAGCCCTGCGTAGGGCGAGTTTCTCATTGTATTCCAGCGGTCCGGTTGAATCGGTGTAACCAACGGCAGTCAGACGGATGCCAGTATGCTGTTTGGCAACTTCAGCAATTTGGTCCAGAACCTGGCGGCCCAACTGGTCAATATCGGTTTTATTGAACCCAAAGTAAACAATGCCCAAATCTCTCTGGAGTGGGCAGCCATCTGCATTGACCGGAACGCCTTTGGGGGTGTTGGGGCATTTATCTATTCCGTTGGGGACACCATCCCCATCGCTGTCGGTGGGGCAGCCAGACTGGTCAACCGCTACACCGGCAGGGGTGTTGGGGCAGCGATCCATGTTGTCCGGGACACCATCGCCGTCGGAATCGGGACAACCGTTAGCATCGACTGCTACTCCATTAGGGGTATTGGCACATTTATCCATATAGTCAGGAACCCCATCACCATCTGAGTCTACAGGGCAGCCACTGTTATCGACTTTTACGCCTTTGGGGGTGTGCATACAGCGGTCTTTTTTATCAGGAACGCCATCCTGATCACTGTCGCCGCCGGTCAGTGCACAGAGAGCGGCACCGACCAGGGCTCCGCCAATAGCACCATAAGCTGCGGTTTGACCACTTTTGGATGCGCTTTCGCTGTTGCCTGCAGCACCAACAAGGGCCCCGGTACCGGCTCCGATCAGGGCGCATTGGCCCCATCGCTTGATGTGACCATCACTGGCGCAGCCAGCCAGCAACAGGGTGATTATGAACAGAGTTGGCGTTTTAATGGGAGTGATGAAACGCATGAATCAAACTCCAGATGTTTCGAGTTAGGGATGTGTTGACGTCTAATCGAGTAAGAATTTCCCATCAAACATCTGAATGCCATGGCCAATTAGGATGCATGGTGAGCGCTATCAGGGTTTCTCAAGAAGGTTTAGAGAAGCGTTGTAGCACTCTGATTGTCAACGCATAAGTTTTGGCCGGGGCGATTGCAGAAAAGCAGACAGGTTATCGGAGGACCAGGAGCCTGTCGGACTTAAGGCTGTCCTACTGCGGTTGCGATAAATTGGTCTAAAAATTCCTGCTTCTTCGTCAAACAGCCCTGCTATTCTCCTCAGAATCAGAAATTTTTATCCTCAATTTCTCGCAATCCTCGCTACGGACGCTTAAGTCCGACAGGCTCCTAGCAGCTTCGAGTATAGGCCAAAATAGTCGCTGTCAGCAGAATATTGGCAATTAAAGCAAACGCTTATGTCTCATCGATTAAGATCCCGGGGAGGGCATTTTGATTAAATGGCGCTATGCAGCCAGGCAGGCAGGACGCTTATCTTTGTTAAAAGCCGACCGATAACCATGAGCATGAAAACCAAGATTCCCGTAGCAATACAGCCAATAATGATGCTTTTGCAGGCTGTGACCAGAAAAGTTTCCTGGCAACTGTTCACCTTGTATCTGCTTGGTTTACCGGCTGCAGAAAGTCGAGCGGAGATAGTACTGCACAGAGCGGTTGAGCCAGCCCGGATTGGACTGGATATCAGTATTTCTGGTAAAAGCCTGACACTTTATATTGCCCTTGATGAAGAGTCTTTATCAGTACTTAAAAAAAAAATGGATCTGGAACTATTGTATAGCCAGCTTCAACGCATGCAATATTTTGCCAAGCCGCCCGTAGCAGCCCATTGTCAGGTAGTTGGTCTTCATGTCAATCGGGAAGATGATCAAATCAGTGGCTTTCAAACATTCAGCTGTAAAAATCCAGGCCAGCTCAAATACATTGACGTAAAACTTTACCAAGCCTTGCCTGACCTGAAGGCGGTCGATGTCTGGCTGACAACAGAAAACTGGCAATACAAGACCGTTGTGTATCCGAACCAACGGCAAGTCGCCATCAAGGCGGGGATATTGAGATGACCAATGTTCAGGCCGTTGCCATTCATAACCTTGAGCACAGAATTGGAGAATCTGAAGTACTGACAATTTCAGAGCTGGCCATCAATGCTGGTGAAACGGTGTGTATCCGGGGTGGGAATGGCTCCGGCAAAACGACTTTGTTAAGAGCTTTGATGGGGCTGGTTCGCTGTGATAGTGGCGATGTGATGGTTCTGGACAATGATATGAGAACCATTGGAACCTCTTCTCTGGAAAGGCTTCGTGCCGACTCTATCGGATTTGTTTTTCAACACTATCGGCTGGTTCCTTATCTCAGTGCTTTCGACAACATCCTGTTGCCCTGCTATTTCTCACGGAAAAGGCAGTATGAAGCAGAAAGACAGTCCGGGACTGCAGCCGGGGATGCTATTCGCCTGATTCGGAAGCTCAGCTTAACAGACCCGTCCCGGCTATCAAAAAATGCTGCACAATACAGCGCGGGTCAACAGCAGCGATTTGCCATTGCCAGGGCATTGATTGGCAAGCCTGAAATGGTGTTGGCTGATGAGCCAGCTTCTGCCATGGACGGTAAAGGCAAGAAAGCCGTTTACCAGCTGTTACAGGATGAGTGCCGTGCCACTGGCGCCACACTGATCTGTACAACCCATGATGAAAACGGCATTGAAGGTTTTGACCGGTACGTGAGCATGGATACGCTGAACCTGGCAAGGGAGCGCGAAAACCGATGGTTATTATGAAGATTATGCGCAAAAGCCTTGGTCAGAGAGCCGGGCGCTCAATGATTTCGATTCTGGCACTTGCTTTCAGTGTTGCGCTGCTTCTGGTGATTAGCCATATTCATGAAGCGGTCAGATCCTATGTACGACAGGTGTCTTCAGGAGCAGACCTGATTGTCGGAGCACCTTCGCAACCGGTACATCTTGTCCTGTACAGTCTTTTCCGCATAGGCCCTCCTCCCCCGGTGATACCCTGGGATGTCTATGAAAAAATTGCCGGCCTGGAGGAAGTCGAATGGGCGGCACCTGTGGCGACCAACGAAAGTCACCGTGGCTATACCGTGACCGGCAGTACGGCACAATATATGGAAACCCTGCAGCTGAAAGCCCTTAATTTCATTGGCGCCAGTGGATCAGGCACGGCGTTCAGAAATCACCGGTCGGCATTTATTGGTGCTGGTCTGGCAGCAGACTATCAACCGGGAGAAACCCTGACAATAGCCAATGGCTTTTATCCTTCATTAAAAGATGAATATAAAACACCATTTATTATTCAGGGCGTTTTAATGGAGACCGGAACTTCGCTGGATAATAATATTTTAATTCCCATTGACGGGTTACGAAAAGTCCGAAAAGCTCATGGAATAAAGACCGATTACCTTAATTTTATTTTGATCAAACTGCGCCATCGGCACTCTCTCTTTAAGGTGCAGCAGGCGTTGAGGTCAACATTCAATACACCGCTTGAAGTAGTGATACCCGCGTTAGAACTGGAAAAACTCGGGTATTATCAGCGAATGTTGAACAATGTTTTTATGGCGATGAGCTTTATCATCGGGCTGCTTGCCCTGATGATGATGTATTTTAATCTCTCTGCCGGCTTTGCCGAGCGCAAACAGGAAGTCGAACTGTTGCGAATGGTCGGGGCAAGACCTTGGCAGCTGGCTGGCCTGACATTAGCAGAACCGATGCTGCAGATCCTGTTTGCTCTGTGTTCCGGTGTCGTTATCTATAAGGTATCAACGCTTTTTCTGGGGAGCTGGATTCCGGTTGTGAGCAACATCGTACTGCCTTTGGAACAGCTGCTTTGGCTGTTGTCGCTGTTTTTACTGGGTTTTCTGGTTGCCTGCTTGCCAGCATGGCGAATGTACGGATTTTCCAGAAGAACTTAGCGCCTGTTTCATCAGGCAGGATATTCGCTGTATGAATTTTATCCCATAGTTTATGGCGGCATCCATGGATGGGGCTGCCACCATCTACGTTGATCGTGCTGTCATCTGTTTCGGCTTCAGAATGAGAAATATTGAGTGGTACGGTTATCGATTGTGCAGGTCTTATGCCTCTATAAAAATGATAGAAATAATGTGTAATACCTAATGAGAAAAATACTCTAAAAACCATTGAAACCAATTAAAGGCGGCCAAAGTCTATTACGGTTGCCTATTTAATGAGAGAAGAGGTTTTTATTTATGGACAGGTTGCCTTCAATGCCAGCCACCGCTCAGCCAGCTACAGCCTCTGTGGATTCAGCGGGTTCAGGCGATGAGCCAATAACCGTTTCTTCCAATATAGCCGGAACGGACACTGTAACCGTTGCTGCAGGCGATATGAAGAATGAAATGCCGGATAAAGAACCGGGAGATAGTGAACTCAGAGATGATTCAATAGTTGAAAAGTCTATCACGCAAACCAAAGCCAACACTCAAATGAACACCAAGGATGGGGGGGATGTAGAAAAGACAGGCTCGGAAGCTACAGCAGAAGTTGCCGTATCAAAAGAGCCTGATGACAAGGAATCGATTGAATCAGTAACTGATCAGGTTAAGACGCTAAATATGGATGATGATTCAAAGGCTCCAGCAACGACAGCAGAACCAACTACCCCGGAGAAAAATGATTCTTCGATCACGGCAGGACATGATGAAGGAACCGATAAAAGCACTGAGTCTGAGGTGACAGAAACCACTGAAAGCAAGCCAGAAGAAGATAGCAAGAAGGAAGAGAGCTGATGATCGTTCGGTCTTTGCAGTGGGCTTTTTATCAATTGACTTTCCTGATTTTTTAGAGCGTGATCAGTGTAATGGTGTCGTAACGTTGGTGAAAAGATTAATCTACAGCTTTCATCATAATATGGTCTTCTGGAAAGAGAAGCTCTGTTCATATCCTGACTAGTGCCGAAAAGCGTCAATACCCATACAGCCAGACCCCTCATTCCCATGCTCTGAGGGTGTCGCAAAACCCTCGTTCCCACGCTCTGCGTAGGAATGCATACGGCTCTGGCAGCATGAGAAAGTGCCTCTGCCTGGTAGGGTTTTCGGGGGCTCCATGCGGGTACGGTATTTGTGGTGGGATCGGTATGCATTCCCACGCGGAGCGTGGGAATGAGGTGCTTGTGTATGTATAACAACGCTTGGCTGCACCAGATGAAATACTTTTAAACGGGAGGGGGGCGTCATGAATAACATCCGTATAGGATGCTTTCCATGACACGTTCGTCGGTGTTAAGCGTACGCATCCTGCAGGATTTGGTTACTGATGGCCAGATCCATATCCCCGGTTTCTGACAGGGCAGTCATTCCGTGGTTTTCAAGTGCGTTAATGACTTTGGCAATATCTGCTTGTTCAATCCTGTATTGGGATAATCGTGTTTTTACTCCCAGAGATTCGAAGAAAGAACGAGTCATGCTAATTGCCTGATCAATACGCTCATCATCGGTACCTTCCAAAATATCCCAAACCCGCTCGGCATACTGAAGAAGCTTACCGCGCTTTTTATCCTTACGGATTTTCCAGAGTGACGGCTGAACAATCGCCAGACTCTGGGCATGATCCATACCGAATAGATCGGTCAGCTCATGGCCAATCATATGAGTGCTCCAGTCCTGGGGAACACCAACACCGATATAACCGTTCAATGCAGAGGTTGCACTCCACATCAAGTTGGCCCGGGCATCATAGTTTTCCGGTTCTGCCAGCGTGACCGGACCACATTCGATCAGCGTTTTCAGAATGCCTTCAGCCATCCGGTCCTGTACTTTAGCCTCTACCGGATAGGTCACGTATTGCTCCAGAACATGAACAAAGGCGTCAACCACACCATTGGCGACCTGAACGGGTGGCAATGAAAACGTCAGTGTTGGGTCCAGAACAGAGAACTGCGGATAGAGCAGTGGGCTCATCACAGGCAGTTTGCCACTCTTATGGGAGATAACGGCACCCATGTTCATTTCGGAACCCGTTGCTGGCAGTGTGGCAACCGTAGCAAGCGGTACAGCCGATTCAATGGGCAGCGGCGCAAAGCCATGTTTCAACAGATCTTCAGGGTTCCCGGGGTAATGCGCTGCTGCTGCAATAAACTTGGTGCCATCCATTACGGAACCGCCACCGACAGCCAGCAGGAAATCAATGTTTTCTTTGCCAACCACATCCACGGCTTTCATCAGGGTATTGAATCGGGGGTTTGGTTCAATTCCACCAAACTCAATCACATCACGCTTGCCCAGTCCAGCAAGTACTTTTTCCAGTGTTCCATTTCTGCGGACACTGCCTCCACCGAACAGGACCAGTACTTTTGCATTTTCAGGAATCAGTCGATCCAACTCATGCAGCCGTTCCCTGCCAAACACAATATGAGTCGGGTTGTGATAATCAAAATTCATCATGTCGTTTGTCCCATGTTTCCCATGGGAAAGAAGCTTATCGTTTCCTTTACTGAATAGAATGGCTATTTCTGTCAAAAACATGCCTAAACCGATCATTGATGATTTTTTTTATCCACTGGTTCAGCTATGCTCCGGCATATTCAGTCTATACAAATGGAAATTGTCGTATGAATCAGCTGGCTCAGAGTCTGTCAGGATTGGCGTTTGATGAGGGGTATAACGTTACTCATCTTTCCGGAGTCGGTGTTTTCAAAGCCAGTGAATCCCGACAAAGAGAGCCACTCTGCTACAGTCAGGGGATCTTTATTGTAGCCCAGGGAGCCAAACGGATTTACCTGGAGCAGAAAGTGTATGAATACAATCCGGAAAATTATCTGGTTCTGACCCTGCCTATTCCTGCTGAGTGTGAAACCCGGGTGGCTCCCGGAGAGCCATTGCTCTCGTTACTGATTGATATTGACCTGAGCCTGCTTCACCCATTGGTCAGGCTATTTGATGAACATAATCAGATAGTTGATACCTGTGAAGGTGGCTTGGAGAACAGCAGTTTATACGCCAGCCCGGTATCAGAGGCCTTTTCCGCTACTGTATTGAAACTGGCAAACTGCCTGCATTCACCTTTGCAGAGTGCTGCTTTGGGGCGTGGACTTATACAGGAACTACTATTCCTGATTCTTTGCAGTGAACAGGCTGCCCCATTGTTTGCCCTGGCCCGGCATAATACTTCCCTGGCCCGGCTTGAGCGTGCAATGAAGTTTATGCATGAACACTATGACCAGACACTGGGCGTGGAGCAACTTGCCACACTGGCTAATATGAGTCCTTCAACCTTTCACCGGAACTTTCGGCAAATGACCGCATCTTCGCCTATTCAATATTTAAAGAAACTGCGTTTAAGTCGTGCCCGGGAACTGTTGCAGGATCAGGGGCTCAGGGTAAATCAGGCTGCGGCAATGGTGGGTTATGAAAGTCCGACTCAGTTCAGTCGTGAATTTAAGCGTTATTTTGGTTTAACGCCTCAGCAGAGTGCTGTTGCTTAACCTTAATGTTGACCTGCAGTCAGGCAACGGTTCTGTTGACTCCAAACTGCGTATTCCGCGTCGCTATCCCCGATGAAATCGAGAATTAACCAAATTATTATTTAAAATTATTTTTTAATTTCAAAATCTTTATTCTGACCGGGAAACTAATTAATAACTCTCCTATCTAAGACAAAAGTTCAATTTATCAAGTTCGAATAAAAATAGAGAGGGAATAATTATGGCTACTGAACCTGTTAACAATTCGGTCAGTACTGTTGCCGCTGCTTCTGTCGCTGTTGCTAATGCCGGGACAGATATGGTTCATTCATCCGCTATCAAGGATATAACCGATAGAGCCAACGCGATTCATATAACGACCATGGCTGCGGTTGATGATCTGGGCTTTAACAAACCCAGTTTTATCAAATGGGGTCGATGGGTTGTTGGTAAGCTTGGTCCGTTTGGTTACCTTGTCTCTATTGTACTTAGCCCGTTACTGATTCCTGCCTCCCTGACCTATGATGCCGGCAGAGGTCTAAAACTCTTGCTCTGCAAGATAACCAAGGTTGAAGAGCCAGTGCAAAAGCTCTTGCCAATGGCGGAAAAGCAGGTTGAGGATGCCCGGAAGCTTGAGCAGCACAAGCAGGATCTTGAGTCTTCGAATGCAAAACTTTCAGACCAGTTGTCATTCTGGAAAGTCTACGCGGGTCAGTTAAAGGGCTTTAATCATCAAATTGCCGATCAGGCACAGCTGTTGGGTCAAGAATTAACCAAGGAACAGAACAGAAATCATGAACTTAATGCTCTGATTGAACGTGAAGTCAGACGCGCAGACAATCTTGAGTGCGAGAATGCTGATGGCCGTGCAAGTTATCAGGCTTTAAAAGTCGAACTGGACCAACAACTGGTTGAAAAATCGTTACGCATTCAAGAGCTCACTACAGCGCTTGAAGCTGCCCGCCAGCAACATGATCAGACCATTGAAGATAATATCCGGGCCAGTCACAAGCAGTCTGATAAAATTCGCTCTATTGAGCGTCAATTGGCTGAAGACCAACAGCAAATGCGTGATTTAGAGGTCAGGTATCAAGCAGAGGTACGCACTCTGGAGGAGCAACATCAATCGGAAATGACAGATTTAGAGGCGCAGCATCATCGTAAAATGGAAGTGTCAGAAGCGCTCCATCAAGGTCACCTGCATAGTGTCAGCGTTCAGAACGAGGAGAAGGTGCAGAAGCTTCTTGGAGAAATCAGTCAGTACCAGGCGTTGCAGGAAAATAAAAATACGGAACTTCAATCTCGCATTGATAAGCTTGAAGTCGACAATCTGGAGATTGGACTTCATAAACAGCAACTGGAGCATCTTCTTGATGAATCAGTAGACCTGGCAGAGAAGTTGCATGCAAAACATCAGGAATTGCTGCAGCATCACCAGGAAGAAAATAAACAATTGCATCGATACCAAAAAGAGGCAAAAGCGCAGTTAGTATTGAAGAGTGCAGAAATAGCCCGGCTGACGGAAAAGCTTGAAACTCTGGAAGCAAGCGTGGCTGAAAAAGACAGAGTAATAGAGGATCAGGAATTTATTGGGGTTAACTCATCAGTTGTAAACTCATCTCAGAATGCACTGATTGAACAGGGCTCTGATTTATCTGGTATTCAGGCTGTCAAGGAAATGGCTAAGAAGGAAATTGTTGAAGGTCGTTGCGGGAGAGACAAAGTTGAATACCTTGAATCACAAGTTGAATACCTTGAATCACAAATAATGTCCCATGAAAAGGAAAAGAGTGAATTGCTTGAAAAGAATTTTACACTACAAGAGGAACTCACTGACCTGGCCACCAAAAATCGACAGTTATTTTTTGCCAATAACGATCTGGCAACTCAAAAAGTGGACATCGAAAGGCAGCTTGATAGGCAGCAGCAGGATCTGTCTGAAATTGAATTGCGTCATTTCGAAGAACTGGAAGAGCTAGTGTTGTTGAGTCCGGAAAACGCTCCGGTTCATAGTCGGCATGAAAATACGCAGGATGTTACAGTAAAGCGTTAATGCCAGGAGCAGTTCAAAGGATGGCATCATCTCAAGCAACCGGTGAAACAGATGCTTTCACCTCTATCCTTCTATACCCTGAGGTTTTACTACATACGATCGCTCCAAATACGCTGGCAACCAGGCAAGACCGGGACTCTTTAAAAACAGAGATTTTACCAGAATCCGTGACTTCGTCATTGTTGCCCTTGTTGAACCAGCCATCAGCTATTGAGGAAGCGTCAGTTCATGCCAACGTGGCGTTATCAACGCTGCCGATGCCTGATCAACAGAAAGAGCGTGTGCTTTTACAGGCAGATGACCAGTCAGTTATTGATCCGCGACCAACAGATCAGGCTTTATCAGCGGCCAGTACCGATAAGGTAGCCGCCAGGGGGCTGCTGAATAGTGCCATGATTGCTTTAGTGAAATGGCCCTATAAGTTCCTCGAAAAATTCCTGAACCTTGTTGTCGATTATGGAGCTAAACCGATGATTCGATATGGAATGAAACCCATCGCCACATGGACACGGGGAAAGGGAACTGATGCTGCCGATCCGATCCGGAAGACCTCAGGCTGGCTCAACCGGAAGGGATAAGATTACCTGAAAACCTCACCTGAAGCCCGGACCCGGTGGTAGTACCCGTTCGGGTTGTTCATTGCTTTAACTCATGATCGCGCTATTGGCTCCCGAATACCTTACACCATTGACTTTGGGACTGTATAGATGGATGGTCAGGCGAATGCCTTGTTTATCCGAGAATGAAATTAAAACGTAATTTTTTGATTTTAAAAAAAATATTAACCAATGCAACTTTCGCCAGCTTTTTTTCTCAAAGGAGTGTTATTTTGGCCCAACAAAAGAGAAGGTAATAAATGATTCATAGCAATGGCATGACGCTTCCTCCAGCGATGTCACAATCCAGTTTATCTACTGGGGTACAAGCGGGTGCTCCTCAACCGGGGCAAGGATCAGTTTCCTGGGCAGGGAGCAGCGTAGCTCATCATGAAGCTGGTGCGCCTCATCTTTCAGGACATCACTATTCAGTTGGGCAGGGGCCATCGTTTGGTAGCTCTCCTTTTCAAGGCTGTGTTGTTGACCATGGTGCTCTTTCTATGCTGAAGGAACATAGCCATGAACAAACGAGGGAGATACACGAGCTTCGCACCGCACTTCGTGATGCCGGTGAACAGTTGCAACAGAGTCAACAACAAAGTCAACAATATGCTAGCTACGCGAACAGAGCTGATGTTACGCCAGAGAGACTGAGTCAATTATTGACTACGGAGCAATTGGCCTCAATGGCTGAGGATAGGGGTCAACGTCTGACTCATACGGCAGAAAAACTGATAGAGTCGCACGCTAAGGGTGAACAGGCAATAGTGGCGTTACGGCGTGAAAGGGATGAATTAATTGCCCTAAATAAAAGGCAGGGTGAGGCTCTTAAGGATATAAAGAGTGAGTTCAAGGAGGTGAGCAGCCGGTTAGAGCTGGCTCAATTTGAATGGAATAAGGCTCAGGGTGAAGCAGATAAACTTACAACGCAGTTGGAATCGATGCGAACTGGGAATGAAAACCTGTCAACTCAGCTTGATCATGTGATGGAGCACGCAGTCACTGCTGAAAGTAAAATGAAAGAGCTGGGTATTGAACAGCTTCAGCTGAAAAAGGCTATGTCAGAGTTGGAAACGACCAATAAGAACCAGCAGCGTCATATTGATTGGTTGAACGGAGAGATTCAACAAGGCCAAAAGGAGTTGTCTGCAGTCAATTCAGCAAATAGCCGGTTAGCTGAAGAGCTGGACTCCCATAAGAGAAATGGGTCCAGGTTGCATGCTGAATTGAGCAGATCTGCTGCTGGTCTGAAGAACATGGAGGCACAACTGGCTGACTCAAAGCGTTCGCTGGCAGCTGCACAAGAAGAACTTGCAAAAACACAGACACAGGTACACACCTTATCAAGCCAGCTTACCAATGTTGATGGCGAAAAAAATTACGAGTCAGAACGTGCCAAGCAACTAAAGATTAAATTAGAAACATGTCAGGTGACGCTTAATCAGGCGAAACAGGACGTTGCCTCTTTACAAGCTAAAGTTGATTTGAAGGAAGGTGAGGTCGATTACCTGAGGAATGAGCTGAAAAAAAATCAAGATCACATTGAACATTTATCACAACATATCCAACTTCAGCGGTCAGAACTTAGTGGTATGGGTCGCATGCAGACTGACCTTGAGGGTGTCAAAATCCATAATAATGCCTTGCAGCAGAGCCTGGAACAGCAGCAGAAAAGTCATCAGAAAGAAGTTGATAATTTTGTACAAGAGATTCGTAGTAAGGAACAATCAATTCGCTCTCATTTGTCATCAATTGAGGGGTATGAGAAAACGATAGGTGATCTGAAAAACGAAATAAGTAGTCTTAATGGGGAATTGAATACAGCTAAATCCCAGGGTAATCCTAAAGAACGCGAGTATTTTCGCCATAATATTGAAGTGAAAGAGCAAGAGATTGCCAAGCTTCAGGAACAACAAATTAAAGCACAAATGCAGACTGATAGTCTGAGTCACCAGGTTAAAGAGCTGCATGGAAAATTAGCTGAATCTCAACGAGAGAGTCAGAAACGAGTGGAAACACTCGATAGGCAAACCGTGGCAATTTCTGAAGCGAAAACTGAGGTTCTGAATTTACGAAGTCAACTTAAAGGCCTGAGTTCAATAAAACAGGAATTGCTTGAGATACGACGAGAGGTTGATATGAACAAGCAAAATATAAATGATTGTGAGAGTAATTTACAGAAACTTACGGACATTCTGGATAAACTCAGACATTCCGAGGTTGATACACTGTTGAAACAGATAACGCAGGGAGTTTCTGAGATGAAAAGCTCGAATACAGATAGCGCGGCCAGACTTCGGTCTTTGGAGGCAAAAACAGAGTCGCTTGAAAACGCCAGCAAGAAAGTCAGTTCTACTGACGTTCAACATGAAGAAAGACATGTTTCTACGAAGTCGAGCACTTTATCGAGCGAAATGATAACATCAAGTTTTGGTGGGGGCGCTCGTGGTGTGCTGGTAGAAGCAGAAGATCTTGATACTTACCACGACTCCAATGTGAGAGGCTCTCTAATGTTTGAGGGTGGGGAAGGTTTTTCATCATCGGATGAAAACCCCTTACGTGCTTCTTATCAGGATTCCAGCCTTGAGTTTAGCCCTAGTACCTCTATTGGTACTAAAGTTCCATTTAAGGAGGATCTTGACGACACATATTTATAAATGAGCCTGGGGGGAATCGTCTTTATCAATGCGGCGAAGCAGATTGATCACTTCAGGTGTTGTTAATGACGTTGTTAGTGCTGCTGAGATTGGAAGTTATTAGCCATGAAAATTAGCTTCTCTTTGTATTCATTGAAAAAAGCAGTTTTCATGGTTAATCCAGTTTGCTGCCAATGGCAGTTCCCATTTTGATCTTATTGCCTGGTTGGTGGTATTCAAACCAGCGTACTTCCGGATTAGCAAACAGAACAATAGTTGTTGATCCCAATTTGAATCGTCCCATCTCATCACCCCGCTTGAGATAAACAGTTCTGTCTTTATAGGACTGCCATGTAATTTGGCGTGACTTTGGTTTCACTGGTCCAGCCCAGACAGTTTCCATACTGCCGACGACCATGGCTCCTACCATAATGACAGCCATCTCTCCAACATCGGTTGCAAAAATACTGATGACCCGCTCGTTGCGGGCGTATAAACCTTCGATATCGTTTGTCGTTGCAGCATTCACGGAATAAAGCGAACCAGGGACGTAAATCATTTGTTGCAGGGTCCCGCTGGTGGGCATATGAATACGATGATAATCACTTGGTGAAAGGTAAATAGTACTGAACTGGCCATGCTTGAATCTGCTGGCCAGCTGTTTATCACCGGCAAATAAGGCAGACAGGCTGTAATTATGGTGTTTTGCCTGAATAATCCGGTCATTTTCGATAGGACCTATCTGGCTGATGGTACCGTCTACCGGGCTGATGATCAGATCCGGGTCTTCAGGAAGCGGGCGGACTCCTTGCTTAAGAGCGCGGGTAAAAAAGTCATTAAAGCTTCGATAGTGCTCTGGATTTTCATGGAGAGCTTCACTCATATCGATATTATTTCTGGCAATGAAGTCGGTGATTAAATGATTTTTAAACCACGGCCACTGCTTTTCAGCGATGTGGTAAGCCAGACAGTTGATCAATTGGTGAGGTAGCACTCTTTGCAGGTAGGAGGGGATACTGTCGTTCATTTCAGGCTGAACAGCAGTCTGCTCAGCTATAGGACTGTCGGAAAAACTGATGGCTGCGGTCAGTAGCATGCAGCTCGTCAATACCATTCGGTGTAAACAGGGCATAAAGGACATGGTGAGCACTTTCTGTGAGTGTTTGAGAGGTTAGACAGCGAAAAGAGAAAAAAGTTACTTTGGTACTAATAAATAGCCATTTCAGGCTGAAGTTCTTCACTTCTCAATAAGCGATATCAATGCCTTTTGACCATCAAGACACGTTATCAACGGCTCGTATATGTGTGATAAGCGCTGTTGGCGAATTTGAGTTGATGATCTCTTGCCTGGTCTTATCGAACCATGTGAAGGAAATGCATGTGCTTTTCATACTGGTCAATAATATCGCTAATTACCTGATCACTGGTCCAGCCCATAATGTCGTAACCTTGGCCGCCTTCTCTCAGAAAAACCTCGGCACGGAAATATTTGCGCTCTTCTTCATCGTCTTCGTCCAGCATAAAACTGGGCTGAAGATAGGAACGGGGAGTCACTTTGTAAAAAAAATCTACTTCATCGCCGTGGAGAACCACCAGGCTGGGTATCTGCTTTTCAGTATCCAGCTGAATCGTGCTTTCTACGCCCTGCTTACTGAGTTCTGATGCGACAGATTCCATAGTGGGGAGCACAACATCCTGAATAAAGCGGTTGACATGAGAGCGGCGAGGGAAGCTGACCATGGTTGCCAGGCGGTTTTGCCACGGTATCGGTTTGTACCCCACTTTGGGCGTCAATGTCGTTTTTTCCAGACTGGTTCTCTTGGCAGCATCAACAGCCAGTGCTTTTAGCAAGCCATAAGCCGAAACCAGAAGAACGATAGAAAAGGGCAGGGCAGAGGCTATGGTCACCGTTTGCAGGGCCTGCAGACCTCCTGCCAATAACAGTACCATGGCTACGACACCAATAAGGCTGGACCAGAACACTCGCTGCCAGAGCGGTGTTTTACTGTTGCCTCCGGAGGCCAGCATATCGACAACCATGGCACTTGAGTCGGAGGAGGTGACAAAAAAGATGGTGACCATGGCAATGGCGATTATCGAGAGTAAATTTGAGAACGGGAAATATTCCAGAAACTTGAACAGCGCGATGGGTACATCCGTTTCTACGGCCTGCCCCAAACCGGCCATTCCCCGGTTCAATATCATGTCGATGGCGGTATTGCCAAAAGCGGTCATCCAGATCAGTGTCAGGCCCGTAGGTACGAAAAGAACGCCGGTAACAAACTCACGAATTGTTCTGCCCCTTGAAATACGGGCAATAAACATACCGACAAACGGTGACCAGGAGAGCCACCAGGCCCAATAGAACAACGTCCAGCCGCCAAGCCACTCGGTGGGCTCATAGGCGTAAAGATTGAAGGTTTTACCGACGATGTCCGACAGGTAACCACCAGTATTTTGCACGAACATCTGCAACAGCAGGACGGTGGGTCCCAGCAGTACCACCATCACTAACAGCATCAGTGCCAGGAGCAGGTTTACTTCTGACAGGCGTCGGATGCCTTTATCAAGGCCTGTTGCGACAGAAATGGTGGCCAGTGCCGTGATGACCACAATCAGAATAACTTGTGTCTGTGTGCTGATGTCAATACCAAGAAGGTAGTTTAGCCCGGAATTAACCTGCAAAACTCCGTAACCCAGTGCGGTTGCGACACCAAAGATGGTGCCCAATATGGCAAACACATCAATGGTGTGGCCGGGAATGCCGTAAATACGGTCACCAATAATGGGGTAAAGGGCGGAACGGAGAGTAAGTGGCAAATGATGCCGGTAACCAAAGAAGGCAAGGATCAGGGCCACTATGGCGTAGATCGCCCAGGCATGTAGACCCCAGTGGAAAAAGGTCAGTTTCATGGCTTCTTTAGCCGCTTCGATGGTGCCCGGTTCACCCAGTGGTGGTGAAAGGAAGTGCATCACCGGTTCAGCTACACCAAAAAACATCAGGCCAATCCCCATACCGGCGGAAAAGAGCATGGCAAACCAGGAGCCAAATCTGAACGAAGGTTCTGCATGATCCGGGCCGAGCTTGATATCCCCGTAACGGGAGAGGCCCAGGAATACCACGCACAAAAGAATCAGGGCCACGGCCATGACATAAAACCAGCTGACGTTGGTCATGATGCTCATTTGCAGATGTGTAAATCGGTTATTGGCATCTTCAGGGAAAAAAACCGTATAACCCACCAGGATAAGTATTAAAATGGCTGAACCAAAAAATACGGGGGGATTGATCATTTGCCCGGAAGGCATCGGGTTTTCCGGTTGGGACATATTGCATGCTCTTGCTGAATGGTCAAAGTCAATTTGATCGTTTGAATTTGGAACGATGTGCAAGAGAGACGTCAACGCTCTGAGGGGGGTAACATGAAGAAGATCCTGTTTACAGACTTATAAGAAGTCTAGGTGAAATATATTACAGCTCAAATTATTTGATATCAAATTATTTGATATCAAATTATGTTTGTTTTGCTGTCTGCTATGTGGCAAATAAGTACGCGGGTTATTTAAAATCTCTTTCTTTAATGAGCAGGATGAGTAGGTTGTATGACTGAAACATGTTATTGGACTGATGTACTTATTACACTAAGACGCATAATCCGGGCAACGGACCTGCACTCAAAGCGCATGATCAAGGCCTGCGGCCTGACAACACCACAAATCATGGTATTGAAGGCCATTAACGATCTGGGTGATGTAACGGTTAAACGGATCTCTCAGGATGTATCGCTAAGTCAGGCCACAGTGACCACAATTCTCAACCGGCTGGAAGAGCGGCAGTATCTTGAGAGAGTTCGAAGTGCCAGTGACAAGCGAATTGTTAACGCGCGGTTAACTGAACTCGGGTGCTCGGTACTGGCAACTGCACCCACGCTGCTGCATGAAAAGTTTATTGAACGTTTTGAGGCTCTGGAGCCCTGGGAAAAAACACAAGTCCTTTCTTCTCTGCAAAGGGTTGCAGCCATGATGGACGCTGAGTCTATTGATGCTGCACCGCTTTTGGATATCGGTGGGACGGAGCCATAGGGGGCTGACCGAGAATAGACTGCCACCGCAGTGGGGCAGACTATTCCCGGTCAGCTTCCTCGTTTGGTTGTTTTTTAGTCTTCTTTTGGATGGAGTGGCTGGGGAAATCGTCAAAGTAATTTGAAATCTAATAGTTAGAAGTGTAAGTTATTGATCCTATCGGTGTCCGGGAAAGGACTGACGAGTCATTGATGCTGGAAAATGGGCTTAATAATTTATGCTTGTTGATTGTAGAAATTTCACTGGAGCATAAATTCTTGTACCCGGCTTTTCACATCAATCCATGGATTGGAGAGAGCGCTATCAGGCACCAGGAAAGGACTTTAAAAAAACAGGTACAGAAATGCTGAAGAATAAATTTGTGGCTGGAACCCTGCTTGCCCTGTCGTTGCCCTTGTCCGCTGCCATCTCTGCCAACGAGTGCGGCAACGTTACCATTGCCGATATGAATTGGAATTCGGCAACACTGATGGCCCATGTGGATCAATTCATTCTGGAAAGTGGTTTTGGTTGTGAGGCTGAGCTGATTCCCGGAGATACGATGCCGACGGGCACCTCCATGATCGAAAAAGGGGAGCCTGATGTTGCGCCAGAGATGTGGAGCAACTCGATGAAGAAGGCTCTGGATAAAGGGGTTGAGGAAAAGCGTCTCCGTTATGCCGGAATGTCTCTCTCCGATGGTGGTGAAGAAGGCTTCTGGGTCCCGAAATATCTGATAGAAAAAGATCCGAGCCTGAAAACCATTGCAGGTATCAAAAAGCAGGCGGCCATGTTTACCCATCCGGAGAGCGCTAAGCTGTCAGCGTTCTATGGTTGTCCTGCCGGTTGGAACTGTCAGATCAGTGCCGGTAATTTGTTCCGGGCACTCAATCTTGAAGAGTCTGGCTTTGAAATGATTGATCCGGGTTCTGGTGCTGGTTTGTCAGGTGCCATTGCCAAGGCTTATGAACGTGAAGAAGCGTGGTTTGGTTATTACTGGGCTCCAACAGCCGTGCTTGGCAAATACGAAATGGTTAAAGTTGATTTTGGCTCCGGTATCGATAAGCAGGAGTTCATCAACTGTACCACTAAAGAAGAATGTGAGTCGCCTGAAGTGACCATGTATCCGCCGTCGGAAGTGAAAACCGTCACCACTGAACAGTTTGCGTTAAAAGCACCGGCAGCTTATGAGTATCTGAGCAAACGCTCCTTTACCAATCAGCAGATGAACCAACTACTGGCCTGGATGGAAGATAATCAAGCTGATGGTGAGATGGCGATGGAGCACTTCCTGATCAACTATGAGTCCACCTGGTCCCAATGGCTGTCTGCTGAGGTTGTTAAAAAAGTAAAGCAGGGGCTTGCATCCCTCTGATGCCCGCCGCTTTCGTTTCAAGAAAGCGATCTCTGGAGATCGGTGGTTGTGCGGTAACACGAGCGCAGCCATCTTCTTTCTTTATTTAAACAAGGGCTAAGGTGTATGGCTGAAGAATCCCGGATGACCGATTTCATGGCGACCGATTTCATGGCGACCGATTTCATGGCGACCGAGTTCCCGGAAATGGAACGAGGTGACCTCATTACCATCAGGAAAACGCTGGATGGTGCCTACCGGGAATTTTCCCGTGAATATGGTGATTTGATTGAGTCATTTTTTGATCCGCTACTCTCTTTCCTGGTCTGGTTTGAAGAACTGTTAATCAGTTCTCCCTGGTTGTTGGTTCTCAGTATTATTGTCGGGTTGGCCTATGCGGCCAGCCGCTCCTGGAAGCTGTGTTCAGGGATTGTCTTTTCACTCCTTGCAATTGGGTACTTTGGTATGTGGGAAAATACCATGAGAACCCTGAGTGTAATCACAGTATGTACCTTGCTCTCCCTGGTGCTGGGCATTCCCATTGGTGTTGCCATGGCCCGTTCAGATCGGGTTCAGAAAGTAGTGACGCCCCTGCTGGATGTTATGCAGACGATGCCTGCATTTGTTTACCTGATTCCTGTCGTGATGTTGCTGGGAATTGGCAAGATTCCGGGGGTAATCGCCGTTGTCATTTATGCCATTCCCCCGGTTATCAGACTGACAAACCTTGGGATTCGTCTGGTGGATAAAGAGGTTCTGGAAGCCGCCACTGCCTATGGTGCCAGTCCTTTGCAAAGGTTATGGGGTGTCCAGCTGCCACTGGCAATGCCGACCATTATGGCCGGTATTAACCAGACCATCATGATGGCGCTGGCTATGGTGGTGATTGCTTCCATGATTGGCGTCAAAGGCCTTGGGCAGCCAGTGTTGAAATCCATTACTAACCAGTATTTCACGCTGGGATTGTTAAATGGTCTGGCCATTGTGGCGTTGGCAATCATCTTCGACCGGGTTTCTCAGGCATATGCCCGCAGAACCCAGAAACACCTTGGGGGCGCTGAGCATGCATGAACGTAAAAGCAGTAAGCCGTTGATTCAGATTCGAGGGCTATACAAGTTATTCGGAAAGCAACCAGACAAGGTGATGCCCCGGGTTCATCAGGGAGAGTCCAAAGACCAGATTCTGGCCGATACGGGCCATACCCTTGGACTCAGGGATATCAATCTGGAGGTAAAGTCGGGTGAGATCTTTGTGATCATGGGGCTTTCCGGATCAGGAAAATCTACCTTGATTCGCCACTTTAATCGTTTGATTGATCCCACTGAGGGGGAGATTCTGGTGGATGGCATCGATATCAGCCGGTTTACAGCCAAAGAGCTGGAAAACTTCCGGCAACAAAAGATGTCCATGGTCTTTCAACGTTTTGGTCTGATGCCTCACCGTACAGTAATCGACAATGTTGCTTATGGGCTTTCGGTTCAGGGCGTTGCTAAAGCAGAGCGACTGAAGAAAGCGGCACAGTGGCTGGATACGGTTGGCTTGGCAGGTTACGAGCGGCAGTATCCTTCACAGCTGTCGGGTGGTCAGCAACAACGGGTGGGTTTGGCCAGGGCGCTCTGTACCGATGCGGAGATTCTGTTGATGGATGAAGCCTTCTCGGCTCTGGATCCACTGATTCGCAGTGAAATGCAGGATCAGTTGATTGAGCTGCAGAGTAAGCTGCATAAAACCATTGTTTTTATCACTCATGACCTTGATGAAGCGCTGAGGTTGGGAGACCGCATCGCCATTCTCAAAGATGGAGAGCTTGTGCAGCAGGGGGTACCGGAAGAGATTCTGTTGAGTCCGGCTACTGAATATGTTGAAGCGTTTGTTAAAGACGTAAACCGTGCCCGGGCCTTGACGGTAGAAACGGTGATGAAGCCACCGGCCTGCCGGATTACGGCAGAAACCATTGATGAAGCGCTGAGTCAGATGAAAAAGACTTCCGAGGGCTTTGGTTATTACGTTAACGATGATGGTTATCAGGGTGTTATTCTGCAGCAGACGCTTGAGCAGGCGGTTGAGAAGGGGAGTCACAAGAAGGTAAGCTCTATCTTGATAGAAACGGTTCCGGCTATTCAGGCAGACTCTATTCTGGAGTCAGTGATTCCGGATACATTGGATACCGACTTTCCACTGCCCGTTATTGACGATGATGGGCAGTTACAGGGACAACTTTCCCGTTCCAGTCTTGCTGAAGTACTCGGGGATGTTTCCACAAATCACCAGGAGGTATTCTCAGACAGTCTCTTGGCATCAACGCAATCACCCCGCTAAGTATGAGCACCCTGCTTAACATTAAAAAGCCCGCAATGGCGGGCTTTTTAATAAGTGAAGACTGGTTCTAGCCAGAGCGACGGGTGAAGAGTTGTTTATTATTGGTAGCCTTCACCATGTCGGTCAGGATAATACCGGTTTCCTGCAGAAAGGCATCAGGCTCTTTATCTTTTCTCTTCTGTTCCAGTTCCTGATTGTTGATCTTCTCCAGTTCATCCAGATTGTTCAGTAGCGGCTGGCCTTTGGCTTTTCTCAGGCGATTTTCAATGGCCAGTCGCTGGCTGCGCATGGTTTGCAACTCCAGCTGTCGTCTTTCCTTATTCAGTGAAACCTTCTTCTGGTTTTCATACTGTTGGAAATAGTCCTTCATCTCATGGAGGTAAACAAAATCAGCATTTTTACAGGTGCGGTATTGATGCTTTTTCTGTAGCTCCGGAAGGTAGGGACTGAAATTTGCATAAGGTCTGTAGGATACTGGTGAGATATTGTCCCATGGCAGTGCATCCGGCAGCGTGTCCTCACCAATATCCCGGCCATCGTAGAGGGAAGGGAAGATGATGTCGGGTATAACCCCGCGATTCTGCGTACTCTGGCCGGAAATCCGGTAGAATTTGGCCAGCGTAAGTTTCAGTTGTCCATGGTTCAGTGGTTGAATGCTTTGCACGGTACCTTTACCGTAACTCTGGCTGCCAACGATCAGTGCCCGGCCATAATCCTGCATGGCTCCGGCAAAAATTTCTGAAGCGGAAGCGCTGAGGCGGTCAATCATGACCACCATGGGGCCGTCGTAGAGCTGCTCTGAGTCCGGATCTTCCTGTCGTTCAGAGCGACCCCGATTATTACGAACGACAACGGTAGGCCCTGTATCAATAAATAGCCCGGTCAACTCATTGGCTTCCTGCAGTGAGCCGCCACCATTACCGCGAAGATCGATAATCAGGCCATCCACTTTCTCTTTCTTTAATTTTTCCAGCAGCCTGCGAACGTCACGGGTGGTGCTCTTATAGTCGGGATCGCCGGCCTGGGCAGCCTTGAAGTCGATATAAAAGGTTGGTAACTCTATCACCCCGATGCGGCTGGTTTTACCATTCATCGGCACTTCGATAATCTTGCTGGCTGCGTCCTGCTCTTCCAGCTTGACCCGATCCCGGACAATTTCGTAAACCCGGGTATTGCTGTCATTACTGCTGCCGGGAATAATCTCCAGGCGAACCAGGGTGTGTTTGGTACCTCGAATTAATTTAACGACATCATCCAGACGCATGCCCACCACATCTTCGAGGTTACCTTTCTTGCCCTGGCCAACGCTGACGATTTTATCTCCAGGCTTCAGCTGGCCTGCTTTCTCTGCAGGACCGCCGGGCACAACACTGACTACCCTGGTGTATTCATCCTCTGCAGATAGAACTGCGCCGATACCTTCGAGCGAGAGGCTCATGTTGATATCAAAGTTTTCCGCCGTCTGGGGAGAAAAATATTGGGTATGAGGATCGTAGATGCCAGCGAAGGCATTGATATACGTCTGAAAGGCATCTTCACTTTTGCTCTGGTGCAGCCTGCGGAGCAGATTGGTATTTCTTTTATGCAGCTGGTTGATAATTTCTTCGTCGGTTTTATTGTTCAGCTTCTGGCTTAATATGCTGTCTTTAAGCTGCTTGATCCAAAGCAATTGCTGGGCTTGCCTGCTGGCAAGCCAGGGCTCATCCTTGCGTTCAATCACAAGCTCTTCATTTTTCTTGAGATTCAGGTCTTTAATGCCCAGATCTAACTGGCTAAGCATAAAGCGTGCCCGCTCTTCTGCTCGTTCACGGTAGCGGTTGAAGATGGTAAAGGCTGGATTGAGGTCGCCGCTTTTCAGAGAGTCTCCCAGTTTTTTTCGGTATGGCTCAAATTCCCGAATGTCAGACTGAAGGAAAAAACTGCGGTTTGGGTCCAGTCGATCCAGGTAGCGATCAAACACCTTTTCCATATTGCTCTGGTCAAGGGGGATCTTCCGATAGTGGCTTCTGGAAAGAAGTTGTACAACGTGAACGCTGGCAATAGCCTGCTGCAGATTAGGCGTCAGAGTTGGTACTGGCTGGCTGATGTCCTTATCGGCGGCCTGAGCAAGATTGCCGGTGAGAAGCACTGTGAAAAGCAGCGCTGAAAAGAACGTCTTCATTCTTTTGGCTGGCTGCAGTTTCGATATCATAGAGGCGTTAGCTCCGTGTCATTCTGTCTGTTCAAGTGTGCCTTCCTGGCTCAGTAGTAACCTAACGGCTAAGACACTTTCCATTACTCAAGTCATCGCTCAGGCTGTCAAACTCTTGAGTATCCTGTGAGGATGAATACAGCATAATACAGTCACCTGGTGGATGACAGCTGTTAAGCTTTTATATTCTGACAACCTTATGTAAATCAGGCTATTAATCCTTAGCCAGTAAAATGTTTGAATAAGTTCTATTCCAACAAGGCTTTTGGAAAAAATCAATGGCTCATTTGGTTGGAGGGGTGGTGGACGGATTTTACAGTGAACAAATAAGCGGACACAGAAAATTATCTACTGTGTCCATTCTGTGCGGGTTTTAAGGCAGGGATGAGATCAGTTATAGCCTTTGATATACCCGCCGGTCTCATCAAATGACTTTGAAGCAGGCAGTGTTGTACATGCCTTTAGTAATGGCTTAACCGAATTGATCGTGCTGTGATGAATTGAAAAGACGTTCTTGGAGTTTGAGTTTGGGCGCAGTGTTGGCCGATTATTGGCTTCGAGCTTCATGAGATAGCCTTTGATGGTGGCGGATCCATTGACATTTCTCATGTTAGCAATATTGGCCGAATAAGTGGAGTCTGAAATTGTACGTATGACGCGGGTTTGCGCGATAGAAAAGTACTCGATGGGTGAAATTAAACGTGTTCTTGTATCAACTACCGATCTGATCGCTCAGTGCTATACCTATGTAAGTAGCTAGTTCTCGTCCAAAAACACAACCAATTGAAAACTGTAGATTTTATCCTGAAAAATTAAGTGGAGCCCTACTGCTATCTGGCGACTAAACTTCCCAAGAGCAAGAAACATAAGGGATTGCCAAAAACAGAGGACTCCAAATGCGCAAAAAACGCAACCCGCAGTGTAGTATGGAACTTCATTACGTACCTCATGAAATCTGCTCCCAGCTTTCCGGTATCTCGCAATGGCTTGATGCCCATCCACAGTTCAATGACTGGATTTATGAGGACTTAAGTTCTGGTGATAAACAGAACACTGGGCGGAACGGACTATCAGCAGAATCCGTTCTTCGTGCGGCACTCCTGAAACAGTATTTGAATTGTGATTATGTCTACTTGTCGTTTGTTTTGATGGGCTCCATGCTCTTTCGAGACTTTTGTCGCCTCGAACCAAACCAGCGCCCCAGTCGCTCCAGTTTGCATGGGCTCATCAGCCTTCTTACTGCATCTACATGGGAACGGATTAATAACTGTCAGCTAATGACCGCTAAAGATCAGGGTATTGAAAAAGGGCGCACTGTGGCTATTGACAGCACAGTCACCGAATCGGATATCAAACCTCCTTGCGACAGTGATCTTTTAGCCAGTTCCGTTAAAGAAATTTGTCGGCTGCTAGCCCGAATGTTTCATAAACGCTGCTACAACTCGAACGGCTGATGTTTTTTTGAACAAACATGGCCTGCCAAATCGTAGCAGCGTATTTTTCTGCATTGATATTGCGTCCCGCCATGGCTTTATGTCAAAAAACATAACGATTTACCTGACACCAGGCGCACCGAACCCTCAACCTCCTTCAGCTGATCCAATAAAACGCCTCCCCAACCGAAATGCTGTGTCTGTTATCCCGGTCTGAGAACTGGAATGGCAGCAAAAGCTTCCGTCACTCGTTGTAGCAACACTTTCATTGGGTTACTGCTGGGCAGATGTAACTTAACTCGGTCTTTATACTCCACCACCTTAACGGCAATTTTGAACAGCTTGGCGATCACTGTTGAAGGCTGAGCCCTCTGCATCTCTGTATCCTTCAATACAGTGGTTCTCATTTCGTAATGCAGAACGTACGCGGCACAGGCGTAGTACATACGCAATGCATTCGCCCGAAAGCTCATATCCGATGTCCGATCACAGGACAGATCATTTTTCAGGTGTTTGATGTAGTTTTCATCCTGTCCTATGGGACAATAGAACTGCTCATAAATGCACCGGGCCGAGGCATTCTTGATGGAGGTTACAACAAAGCGAGGGTTATCACCCATCTGGTTCACTTCAGCCTTATATATGACACGTGTATCCAGCCCTTTCCAGCTCTTCGCCTGATACTGTGCCTCGCCATACAGACGCACTCGGTAAGGTATCGGTAACTTATTCAATCGAGCGTAAGCTGTTCGTGCTTGCAGGCAGAGGCGAGCTTCCGCCATGCTTTCATCCGACATTGGCCGTAAGGCCGTTGGATGCCCAGCGCCTTTACCCAGCACGTAATCAGCAGCTTTATCCTGCTCAACAACGCGCATCAGCTCCGGCTGGGAAAAGTGACTGTCTCCCCGGATGATGAGCTGTGTTTTCGGCCATGACTGCCGGATCAGCGTCAAAAGACGTTTAACAATGGCGGCATTTTCCCGTCCTGAGGGTGTTTTCCCTGGCCGCAGAATGGCTGTAATCAACTTCCCGCTCAAGCCTTCAAAAATCATCAGTGGCAAATAGCAGGTATTGCCGTATTTGGTGTTGAACAAGCTGTACTGTTGAGCGCCGTGGGTCAGGCTGGCTGTGTGGTCCAGATCAATGACTGCCAGCTTGGGCGGTTTTTTATAGCTGCTGAGAAAATGCTCTGCAAAGGCGTAGGCCAGGTCGTATATATCCCTGCGGGACAAGCCCTTCCCGAGTCGTGAACATGTGGGGGCTGATGCCAGATGGGTCTCGGCATTCAGAGGACTGCGACCGACAGCCAGCTTGAACATCGGGTCCTTACGCAAGTGGTTGCTGTCATTGGCATCCTGATATCCGCAGGCCATTTGAAGCACTCGTTGCGTCAGAAGATCCTGCATGGAATGGTCAATATAGGATTGATGTCGTTTGTCCTGGATTGCCTTGACGAGCCGGGGAATTAGCTCACTGCGGATGGCCATTTCATGCAGTAACAGCGCGCCAAAATCGGAGGACAACTCTCCTCCGTTAAAGTCAGCTCTGACAGTTTTACCATTAACAGGGTGAAAACGAAGGGTTTCTTGTGTATGTTTCGTCATAGCAGGTTCCGGATTGCTTCTTCCGAAGCTTTTTTTGGTCGACCCAATCATATCAGGTGATTGGGCGGAACCTGCTCTTATTTATGAAATATTCGGGCTAAGTGTCCGTTAATGCGAACAAACTCTAAAGCTGATATTTCCCTATTTTAAGTAAATTCAGGAAAGCCTTCCCAACTCCTCGAGCTGCGTCTCCGTACTGCCCATCCGTCATATTTTCCTGCACTTTTGCTACATTTTGTTTTAGTTTAATGGATTGCAACTCTGCTTTTGATTCCTTTTTTAAATCTATAAGAGCTTGTCGCCCCTCGTTATCAAGATATAGATGAAGTTTCAGGCTAAAATTGCATGCGAATATATTCAGATGATGTTTCACCTTTTCAATCCAGGCAATTTTACGGCTGGAAAGATCTTTCCCACTATGTGCTGTCTGTCTTTGATCAGGAATTTTTTTAGTCAATTTATTATGTAATTCTTCTGCATTTTTACGAAATGCTTCTGCATTTGCTCTTCGTCGGCCATGCACTCCAGCTTTTCCTGGAGCCTGTGTCTGTATAGGCATTCTTCTACCGGGTAAACCATCCATAATCTGTACTCCTGTTCAGATCAATTTCAGTTAATGTATGTAATGATAAATAAAACTTAAATTACACTTTAGTATTATCTGTTCACAGAAATAATCTAACGTTTTGTATTATATAGAAATATCAAAAATCGAAACTGTTTATAATTGTCTCGTTTAGATCCAGGTTATTAAAAAATAACAAAAGCAAGATTTTAAATTTCCCTGAAGGCATTCCGGTTATATGTGCTACTATTGCTCGCTCAAATTAAGGAGTGGTTATGACCGTTGCAATTATAATGGGTTCCAGGTCCGACTGGCCTACGATGCAGCATGCCGTTGAAATGTTGAAAAAGTTCGGCATCGACTACGAAACAAAGGTCGTTTCTGCCCATCGCACTCCACAATTACTGGCAGATTATGCCTCTCAGGCCGCTGCCCGGGGAATCAAAGTGATTATTGCCGGTGCAGGGGGAGCTGCGCACTTGCCGGGAATGGCTGCCGCATTTACCAGTCTACCGGTACTGGGGGTGCCTGTTAAATCCAAAGCACTGAATGGTATTGACTCCCTCCTGTCTATATGTCAAATGCCGAAAGGTGTTGCTGTGGGCACTCTGGCCATTGGCGAGGCCGGAGCAGCTAATGCTGGCCTTTTGGCAGCACAGATCCTTGGCTGCCAGCAGCCCGGGCTTCAGGCCAAAATCGATGCTTTTAGAAAGCAGCAAAGCGAAACCGTCCTGGCGAACCCTGATCCTGCCGAGTGATAATGAGCAGTATGAACATTCTAGTATTAGGTGCGGGCCAGCTGGCACGCATGATGAGTCTTGCAGGCGCACCGCTGAATATCAATATCATCGCCTATGACGTTGATTCCGGGATGCTGATGCACCCTTTGACGCTCCGTAGCAGCGAACAGACTCTCTCAGAGGCTATTGCCGAGTGTGATGCCATCACTGTTGAGTTTGAGCATATTCCAGATGAGGTGCTAACCCAGTGTGCAGCCTCTGGCAAGTTGTATCCCGGTAAGCAGGCGATTCAAGTCGGCGGCGATCGCAGCATTGAGAAAGCGTTGCTGGATAAAATCGGTGTGCCCTGTGCCCCTTACCAGCTGATCACCAATCGTTCACACCTTGATCTGGCTATCGGGAAGCTGGGGTTGCCACTGGTCATTAAGACCTGTCAGGCCGGCTATGATGGCAAAGGTCAGTGGTGGATCAAGGCGGGCAGTGATGTTGAGCAGATCTGGTCGGAAATGTCGGACTTCCTGGCTGCTGGCAGTATCAATGCACCCCATTCCATGATTGCTGAAACAATGATTCCCTTCCAACGGGAAGTCTCGGTCATTGGTGCCCGGGACAGGGCTGGCAATATGGCAATTTATCCGGTGACAGAGAATGAGCACACCCATGGTGTTTTGACGTTATCCGTTGCTAAATCCATCTCTACCGATATTCACCGACAGGCAGTGGAGGCCTTCAGTAAGCTGGCTTCTGAAATGGATTATGTCGGAGTACTGACCATCGAGTTTTTCGATGTGGATGGCCAGTTGATGGTCAATGAGATCGCCCCCCGTGTGCATAACTCTGGCCATTGGACGCAGCAGGGAACCCTGTGCAGTCAGTTCGAAAATCATCTCAGAGCCGTTGCTGGTCTGCCCCTTGGCACTACCGAAGCAATCGGCCCCAGTGCCATGATTAACGTTCTGGGGCAGCCCGAAATTCCAGCTGAAGTGTTGTCAGTGGCCAATGTGACCAGTCACTGGTATGGCAAAAGCCAGCGCCCCGGTCGAAAAATGGGTCATATCAATCTGGTGGCTGAGTCAGAAGAGGCTTTGGGTGAAATGCTGGTTGCTCTCTCGGCGTTTTTGCCTGAAGAATATTACCCGGGAGTTGCCCGGCGAGGTCGGGATCTATCTCAAGACTAATTCACTACAGCTTAGCAGATTTCTTCAGATGCATAACTCACATTTATAACATAGTTGTGTATTGAAAAAACTTCAGGTTTATGGATGATTTTTTTTCGTGGTCTATGCTCATACCACTTTGTTGATTGCAGAAGCTCTTTGCTCAGGTGCTCTCATGCTATAGGGCAATGTTCTTCTATTACGTGATATGGGTGCAGATCTCATGAGAAATCCGGGTACAGGTTTTGCTGGCATGTCAGCCTTAACTGTTCTGCCTGCCGCATTGCTTATCGCTGCCTTTTCGATCATTGTCCATGGGAAAAACACAGAAGCCTACGATAGGGATGATCACAATATTGTGTCTCCCTATGCGGTTCTGGCTGAAGGGGACTCCGGGGAAAAATACTGGCATAAAAGCAGAAAAGTGAACCGAAATCCGCAGGATCTCAGTGTGTCCAGGGACTTTGAATTCTATAAACAGGTTGCCTCGCTTGATCTTACCGATCCGCTTCAGGGAGAAACTTTTCTGCAGTTCATGGACACTCGGTTGGCAGAAAAAGAACTGAATGAAGAAGTGCGACTGGTCAGCGAAAATGATTCGGAAGCCAAAGCGATGGAAATGGCAGTTCCGATTACCTCACAGACTATAGCCACTGCAGAACAAGAGCAGGTAGAGCTGCGTGAGCAGCAAAGCGCATTAAAGCCTGAGGTGGGAAATGAGATCATCGTTGATCATCACACAACTGTCGTTACAGACGTTTCAGAAGCTCAGGAACCAGTAGACATTACCAGACCCAGAAAGCTTGTTAAGAAGAAGGAACAGCAAGGACCAGCTTCAGGGAGTTTACACAATGAAAATGTAAAGCCTGGTGAAGAAACGTCAGTAGAGAATAAAGAAGAGGAACAGGCAGGAATAGCCCGTACCAGAGAGGCCCGTCTGGCAACGGAGCGGGCAAGGCAGGAAATTGAGGAGCAGAGGCTGACGGAAGAGCGGCGCGAGGCAGAAGAGAAAGCCAGCGCAGAAGAACTCAGGTTAGCTGAAGAGAGTCGTATAGCAGAGGAAAAAGCCAGAGTGGAACAGGCGCTGCAGCTGGCAGAAGATACATCTGAATCAGAAAAAGCAGAGCAGATCAAACGGACGGCTATCAATATCCTGCCCAGTCGCCCCATTGCTTATCAGATTGCATCAGAACAGGCCCCCGGAATCATCAACTTTGATCAGGCCATTGCCCGGCGTTTCAAGGTGGCAGGCTCATATCTGGATAAAGGTGAGCACGGTAATAATATTGTCAAGGATCATCGTGGGCGGGAGTTTATCAATGTAATGGCCTTCTGGGATGTGCTGGTGGCACCTCAGGGCAACGGTGAGAATTACTACTATGGCAGTATTCAATTCCCCTTGGGCAGCCGTCACCCGGCCATTATTAAAAGTATTGTACCCGGTGATGAAATCACACTGGGCTGTAAGGCCGGTGAGGTGATGATATTGAAGGGCTTTGAGACGGAAGGTATTGACTATACCCATGGACTGATAGATGCCTATCTTGCTTACTCGGTGATAATGCCAGATGGTACTGTCGCCTTTCAGGAGGTGGTTCGTCAGCCTGCTTTCAGCCTGATTAATGTTGAAACCGGTTGTATGTCCAGTGATAGGTTCTCAAGAAGTTATGTCGACCCGGAAAGAATGGGACACGACAAAACCCTGCATGCCTTACCGGTCAGAGAGTGAATTGTAGTGAGTTGTTGTTAACCTTTCTTGATCACGATCAGGTGGTCGCCGGTTCTTGCCCTAGAATGAATCCAGGCACTGAACGGGCTGCCACCGGCGGAGCGGGTAATGGAACATGCCAGCGTTTGTAAATCTTCGCTACAGCCAGTTACCGGATAACTGGCCTCAAGTCTTTCATCGGATACCAGGGTAATATACTCGCCAATAGAAACGTCAAAGGGCAGGCGGGTAGATACCTTGATACTCACCTCCGTTGAACTGATGGTTTTCAACTCCGTGAGAATACCGGGCACTTCATCACGGGTTGGCAGTGTCAGGCTTAAATCTTCAGTAATCCTGGTCTGGCAGGCGAGAATATACCCTTTTTTGACTTGTTCTGGAGTAAGCAAAGACTGGGCTTCCGCAGGCACACTTCCGGCAGTAACCCGCAGCATGCAGGAGTGACAAACTCCGGCCCGGCAGGAATAGGGCGCCCGGGCATGCTGGCGTAATAATCCATCCAGAAGGTTCTCGTTCTCATCAAGCGAATAGCTACTGCCCTGAAACTGAATCTCCGGCACAGAAAGACCCCTGATAATGGAATTGCAGAGTGAATGTGGTGTGCAAGTTTACAACCTGCAACGGGTAACTGCCAAAATAGAGTTCTGTTCTTTTTGAGAAAACTTTACCCTTAGATGCGGTTAATCAATGTGATTGGCTGTTGGCATTGGTATAATTCCCTGCCAAAAATAAGTACCCGATGGGGTTTGCCTGCCGTTAATGACTGTGCAAATGGGCAAGATTCTCAATTTATCGTACAGGTTCAAATTGGCAAGGTTGTATTGCGAAATAAAATCGTAGGATAAGGGGTGAAAAACCAATGAGTGTTGTTATTCGGGAAGATGATTTAATTCTGAGTGTTGCGGATGCACTGCAGTTTATTTCCTACTATCATCCCATAGATTTTATTAATGCGGTTTACGAGGCCTACCAGAAAGAAGAGTCCAGGGCAGCGAAAGATGCCATGGCCCAGATTCTGGTGAACTCCAGAATGTGTGCCATGGGCAAGCGCCCTATCTGCCAGGATACCGGTATTGTGACCGTCTTTGTTCGCGTGGGCATGAGCGTGCGGTTTGATACCGACCGCTCCGTTGAAGACCTGATTAACGAAGGCGTTCGCCGGGCTTATACCCATCCGGACAACGTACTCCGTGCTTCTGTTCTGGCTGACCCTGCCGGTGCCCGTACCAACACCAAAGACAACACACCGGCCGTGATCCATATGTCCCTGGTGCCCGGCGACACCGTTGAAGTGGAACTGGCTGCCAAAGGCGGAGGCTCTGAAAACAAATCCCAAATGGTGATGCTCAACCCGTCTGACAGCATCGTTGAGTGGGTGAAAAAGACCGTACCAACCATGGGTGCCGGCTGGTGTCCTCCGGGCATGCTGGGGATCGGTATTGGCGGTACCGCTGAAAAAGCCATGCTGATGGCCAAAGAGGCCTTGATGGAGCCCATCGATATTCATGAGCTCCGTGAGCGCGGCCCGCAGAATCGTGTGGAAGAGCTGCGTCTGGAAATCATGGACGAAGTGAATAAGCTGGGTATTGGTGCCCAGGGCCTGGGTGGTCTGACCACGGTGCTGGATATCAAAATCAGGGATTACCCAACCCATGCGGCTTCTCTGCCTGTGGCCATGATTCCCAACTGTGCGGCCACCCGCCATGCCCACTTCACCTTGAATGGCAATGGGCCGGTATACCAGCAAGCACCGAATATGGATGACTACCCGGAAGTTAGCCTGGATATGGGCGAAGGGGTGCGCAAGGTCAATGTAGACA
Organism: Endozoicomonas sp. SCSIO W0465; assembly: GCF_023716865.1. Lineage (NCBI taxonomy): Bacteria > Pseudomonadati > Pseudomonadota > Gammaproteobacteria > Oceanospirillales > Endozoicomonadaceae > Endozoicomonas > Endozoicomonas sp. SCSIO W0465. Next base: position 3,770,653 of record NZ_CP092417.1, on the reverse strand, counting down.
ACCTGACCCATGACGACATCAAAAGCTGGCAGCCAGGCGATACCATTCTGCTGTCTGGCAAGATTCTGACCGGTCGGGATGCAGCCCATAAGCGCATGGTGGATATGATCGCTAAAGGTGAAGAGTTGCCGGTTGATCTGAAAGGTCGTTTTATCTACTACGTTGGTCCCGTTGACCCGGTACGTGATGAAGCTGTTGGCCCGGCTGGCCCAACCACCTCAACCCGTATGGATAAGTTTACCCGTACCATGCTGGAAACCACTGGTCTTGCCGGAATGATCGGAAAGGCCGAGCGTGGCCCGGCAGCCATTGAAGCCATTAAGGACAATGAGTCGGTCTACCTGATTGCCGTCGGCGGTGCCGCTTATCTGGTCTCCCAGGCAGTGAAAAAAGCTGAAGTGCTGGCCTTCCCGGAACTGGGCATGGAAGCGATCTACGAGTTTGAAGTGGAAGATATGCCAGTAACCGTGGCCGTAGACTGCCGGGGTGAATCGGTACACCAGACTGGCCCGCAGATCTGGAAAAAGAAAATTGAAGAGCAGGTACTGAAGATCACATAAGCCACGCGTTTTACAAGTGACTGTAAGCTGCAGATGGGTGTTTTCGTGCCAGTGCATCCGGCATCCATACTTTTCCTAAACCATCAGGGACGATGGTTGCCGTAAGCACTGAGCCCAATGATTTAAAATCACCAATGTGAAATAACCCCTGGGCTAACCATTTTCTGGCCGATTTCTCTCGTGGTCCCAACGCTGGAACAAGGAAACCAAGCTGAATCCATTAATTTTTCTGAACGATCGATCATTATCAGGAACGTAATGGTTTTTCCTGAGTCTAATTGACATCAGATAATTCATTCAGTACACAGGCCAGATTGTCTAAGCGGGAGTAATCATGGAACCAGCAGCCCAGTCCTATGCTTCAGAGTACTACTATCCAGACAATTCAGCTCTTCCACCCCATTCAGAGCCAGTTCAACCAGTAATAACAAACGATATCTCAACGCTACAGGGTGCTACTCTCGGCCAGAGAAATATCAATAAACTGAGTCAGCCGGTAGCTGCATTGCCCGGACTGGCCAGTGAAAATAAGGGTTCCAACCCGGAGACAGCCCCCGGCAATCCAGATTTTAACGCTGCACAGTTGCATTCGGTGAAATCCGCACCCCAGGTTAATAATAGTGATATTGAAAATAAACCCGAAAGCCAGCTGGCAAGTAACAACGTGAAAGCGCTTAAAGTGAATTACCCGGTACCCGGAATTCTGGATCCGGCTCGTGATTCTGACAAAGAAAATGAATGTACTCTTAGCTTGGTAATCAGGCAGTCGTGTGAAGTTGATTTATTAAACAGCAAGGAACAGGAGGATTCATGGGCGTTTTTGAAAAATGTGGCGATACCTGAATTACAAAGATTGATTACCATTTCAAGCGATGAAAGCTGGATTGCACACCTTGCAGACTGGGTAAACTTTCAGGACGACTACGGTTTCTCTCCTTTAATGAATGCTTCAAGGCATGGCGTGCTGCCTTGTATTTTACTATTGATCAGTGCAGGGGCAACACCTCTTCGGGAGCGTGGTTCAACGTCATTACATGAAGTGCTGTCTGAAGAAAAGCACTTTGGCGGAATCAGTCGTTATGAGGTGCTGCAAACGTTGCTTTCAGCGCTGAAACAAAAGGTGCCTGACCAGCTTATTGAGGTGGTAAACAAAAAGTTTAACCCTTGTTATGGAAAGACGATTAAAAAAAGACTAGTTGAGATGAAAGAGAAACTGGATTCAGAAAATACCGTTTTACATCAACTGATGAAGGGTAATAATGGCATTGACATTGAAGAAATAATAACACTGGCTGAATTATTGATAGAATCAGGAGCAGATCCAATGATTCAAAATGGTAAAGGATGGAACGTTTTTGAATACGCTTGTTCCGAAAGAAGCCAGGATTTTTATAAAATTTTCCAAACCATTATCAACAAGATACCAATTGATAAACTGGATAGAATCCTTCTTCAAACAGCACGAATACCAGCGTGCATGCAAATAGTGTTAAAGAGCTTAATCAGGAAAAGAAAAATAGATGCAATGGATAATGCCAGTGCTGTTCGACCGCAGCAAGCGATGAATGATTCTGCCATACCGAGTCCACAACCATCACCAGTCCAGAACAGCAATGTTCAAATAGCAATGAACCAGCCTTTAGCCACCGGTGGGATGGAAGGCTATCAGGTGCCTGCAGGTATACAGACACCAGCAAGCCCCGCTGAGGCCGCGAACCCATCACTCTCGGAACCGCTGAACACTAATCCATTAGCGCCCGCATGGCCACTGTTGATATCCAGTCAGGGTCAGGGCATGCCGACAGTTTCCGGGAGTTTTAGTGGGGGAATAGGTGCCTCTGTTGTTGCAACGCGTGAACCGGAACGTTTTTCTGAAATGGTAAGTGGCCATGAAACAGTAACACCTTCCGTGTCAGATGATCCGGAATTTAGCGACTTGTTGGATGAATTTCTTAAAGATGAGCCGTTACCGGTCTTGTGGGGCAGTTCTCACCATTCATTTGATTCAGGTTCGAACGTAACTGCGGTGCAAGATTGCTCAGGTATTTCTTTATTTGGGTTATCTGAACAGACGAATAATGTATCTGAATCCATCACTTCAGAGGCAGGTGTTCAATCACTGGAGTATGAGCCTGAGGTATCACCGGTGAGCCGTGTTGATAAAAAAGAAGCTGATTCATTACTTCCCTTCACGGTCACCAATGTTAGAAAACCGGGCAAGATGGAAAGGACAAGATCGGTCAAAGTAGCACCTGGTGTCGAAAAATCGCGACGCAGATGCCTCAGCAAAAGGAGTCGTAGTGGCGTTATTGATTTTATGATAGCCGAATTAAACAGGGGGGATTCCAAGAGAGTCGAGGGGTTGAGGTGGCACGATCCAGATAAAAGGATATATATCAAGGAGCAAATAGCCAATGTTGAGTTAGCCAGGCGATGGGGGGTTGCCAAAAATAATCCAGGCATGAATTATGAGAAATTTGCAAGAGCTATCAGAGGTCGATATGTGCCTGACAGCAGTGGGAGGGTTATTGAACACTTGAATTGCGGGCTGGATGGAACATCAAAACTGGATGATAAAAGTGTATATTATCGGATTCACTATTGATTGCCACAAGTCCTCTGTGTATCTGTTTGCTCTGGCGATATTATTTTATTTTTATCCAGCCTTGCGCTCTCTACCCATTGCCGATGAAGGCGGATTCGATTACATTTTGCGCAAAACAATCGCCTTACTTACTATTGATGGTCTGATAAAGCGGTCTGATAAAGCAATAAAAACTGTCATTCTGTCAGCCATGGGTGATGTCTCCAGTTCTGGTTTTTAAACAACGCTTTTCTTTCTTAGCCCTGAAGCCGGAGAGGTTTCAGGTAAGTACTTTTTATTTTCCTGACCCATCCCTGTTGGCGTGAGCAGGGCTATTTGATGTTCACAGTGGTGAGATTGGAGTAATGAAGCAACAGGGTTTTTTCCAGGTACTGTTTGTTATTGTGGTGCTGACCGCTTGCGGGCAGCTGACCAACACAATTTATGTACCGACCATGTCTCAGATGGCGGCTGACTTTGGGATAACTCCGGGTGCGCTTCAGGCGGCTATTGCCTTCTACCTAATTCCCTATGGTATATCGCAGTTTCTGTATGGCCCATTGTCGGATCGTTTTGGCCGAAAGCCGTTAATGTTGATTGGTTTGTTGATATTTATTGCTGGCTCACTGATTGGCAGCTTTGCCCACAGCTTTGCAATGCTGTTGCTGGCCAGTTTTGTTCAAGGCATGGGGACGGGTGTCGGTGGTGTGATGTCTCGTACGGTTATGCGTGACCTGTACAGCGGGCTTCGCCTGCAAAGGGCTAACAGCTACATCAGTATGGCGCTGATTTTTACACCGCTGATTGCGCCTATGCTGGGGGGCTTTCTCGGCGCAGCGTTCGGCTGGCACGCCAGTTTCTGGTTTCTGACCGGCTTTGGTGTGCTGGTCTGGCTTCTGGTGCTGGGGCGCTTTGGTGAGACCAACAAAAAAGTTGGTAAACGGTCTATGGGGGCGTTGGCCAGCTATCGTTATGTTCTGGGTAATGGTCAGTTCAATGGTTTTATGATTTCCCTGGTAGCGACTTTCGCGGGTATTGCGGTATTTGAAGCCGCTGCGGGTGTGCTGTTTGGTGAGCTGATGGGGCTTGATCCGCGAGTGATCAGTGTACTTTTTGTGCTACCTATACCGGGCTATCTGTTTGGTTCCTGGCTGGCAGGTAAAATGGTAAAAAAACACAGTTTGGAAACTATCATCGGCCGGGGTGTGGTGATGCTGGTTATTGGCTCGGTCAGTATGCTGGTGGCAGGGCTGATGGGATATCTGAATGCCTGGGTGATTCTGGTGCCGGCGACTCTCTATTTTCTTGGGGCAGGCCTGCTGTTTCCTACCGCAACCACCGCTGCGCTTGAGCCATTTCCAGAAAATGCCGGTGTGGCCGGTGCAGTGCTCGGTGGTATGCAAAACCTGGGTGGTGGTCTGGTGACGCTGGTGGCCGCCAGTATCCCGATGTCCAGTCAGGTTCCGGTAGCCGCTATTCTCTGCTCACTGACCCTGCTGGTCGCGATGACTGCCCGTATTCTGCTGGCTCCTGCTGCTGGCCGTGCAGCGGTTTAAAAACAGCACATAAAAAAATGGCTGCAATCATCGCAGCCATGGTTATTGACAAGGCGCTGGTTTACAGCGCCTTGAGCGCTTCCAGCTGTTCTTCCAGCTTGGACCTGGCAGCCTGAGCTTCAGCCAGTTTGGCTTGCTCTTTTGCAACCACGTCGGCCGGTGCCTTGCTGATGAATTTCTCGTTGTTTAACTTACCTTCAAAGCGGGCCACTTCTTTGGTAAACCGCTCAATTTCCTTATTCAGTCGGGCGGACTCTTTTTCCTTGTCGATCAGGCCAGCCATCGGTACCAGCACTTCCATAGAACCTACCAGCTGAGTGGTCGCCATTGGCGCTTCTTCACCGGTGGCCAGAATCCTGATGTCCTCCAGTTTGGCCAGGGACTTCAGGAAGGTCCGATTGTCGTTCAGGCGGGCAACGTCGTCTGCAGAGGTATTACGCAGCAGTACATTCAGCGGCTTGCTTGGGCCAATATTCAGCTCGGCACGAATGTTACGGATACCGGTGATAAACGATTTGAGCCACTCAATATCACGCTCAGCCCTTGCATCAATACGGGCCGGGTCCGACACCGGGTAGCTCTGCAGCATCAGGGTGTCACCTGCAACGCCAGCGCTCTGTTTGATGTTCTGCCAGATCGCTTCAGTGATATAAGGCATAAACGGATGGGCCAGGCGCATAATGGCCTCCAGAACCCGAACCAGTGTACGACGGGTGCCACGTTTGCGTCTTTCCAGCATTTCGGTCGCTCCCGACGTCGTGTCTCCCGCGACACTTGAACCTCCCTGTCCATCGGTCGCTCCCGACGTCGTGTCTCCCGCGACACTTGAACCTCCCTGTCCATCGTCCCAGAGAACCGGCTTGGACAGTTCCAGATACCACGCACAGTATTCATTCCAGACAAAGTCGTAGAGGTTCTGGGAAGCGTGATCGAGGCGGAACTCGGACAGGTTCTTTTCGATCTGGGCTTCAACCCGCTGCAGTCGGGAAACAATCCAGCGATCAGCCAGGGTCAGTTCAACAGGATCATCACCATTACCACAGTCCTGATCATCGGTATGCATTTTGACATAGTTGGCAGCATTCCAGATCTTGTTGCAGAAGTTCCGGTAGCCCTCCAGACGGTTCATATCCCAGTTGATATCACGGCCGGTGGAGGCCAGTGAGTACAGGGTGTATCTCAGGGCATCGGTACCGTGGGCAGAAATACCGTCAGGGAAAGTACTGCGGGTACGCTTCTCAATCTTCTCTGCCAGCTGCGGCTGCATCATATTGCCACAACGTTTCTCAACCAGGGCTTCTAGGTCGATACCGTCAATCATATCCAGAGGGTCAAGGACGTTACCCTTGGACTTGGACATTTTGTCGCCATGCTCATCGCGGATCAGGCCCGTCACGTATACATACTTGAACGGCACCTGTGGTTTGCCATCGTCATCTTTCATAAAGTGCATGGTCATCATGATCATTCTGGCGACCCAGAAGAAGATGATGTCAAAACCGGTGACCAGCACATCGGTGGGGTGGAAGGTGTTCAGGCGATCGGTCTGCTCAGGCCAGCCCAGGGTGCCAAAAGTCCAGAGCGCCGAAGAGAACCAGGTATCCAGAACATCGTCATCCTGTTTCAGGACAACGGGTGTCGGGATATTGTGTTTTTCCCGGACTTCGGCTTCATTGCGGCCCACGTAAACATTGCCGGCATCGTCATACCAGGCAGGAATACGGTGCCCCCACCAGAGCTGACGGGAAATACACCAGTCCTGAATATCACGCATCCAGGAGAAGTACATGTTCTCGTACTGTTTGGGGACGAACTGAATACGACCGTCTTCTACCGCTTCAATAGCCGGTTTGGCCAGCGGCGCAGCACGAACAAACCACTGGTCAGTCAGCAGCGGCTCAATCACCACGCCGGAACGGTCGCCGTAAGGCACCATCAGGGTGTGGTCATCGATTTTTTCCAGCAGACCCAGGGCGTCCAGGTCAGCAACGATCTGCTTGCGGGCGGCAAAGCGCTCCATGCCCTGGTAGGCTTTTGGAATAGCAGTATCAATGGATTGATTAACCGTTCCGTCAATGTTGTAGGCTTCACCCTGCTGGCGGATGTCACCATTCAGGGTCATGACATTGATCATTGGCAGGTTGCAGCGTTTGCCAACTTCATGGTCATTAAAATCGTGTGCCGGTGTGATTTTTACGCAACCGGTGCCTTTCTCCATGTCGGCGTGTTCATCAGCGACAATCGGGATACGACGGTTAACCAGGGGCAGAATAATTTCTTTTCCGATCAGGGCCTGATAGCGATCATCTGCCGGGTTAACCGCTACACCGGTATCACCCAGCATGGTTTCCGGACGGGTGGTGGCAACCACGATATAGTCTTTGCCTTCTGCGGTTTTCTCGCCATCCGCCAGTGGATAACGCAGGTGCCACATATTACCTTTGACTTCTTTGTTTTCCACTTCCAGGTCAGAGATGGCGGTGTGCAGTTTTGGGTCCCAGTTAACCAGACGCTTGCCGCGGTAGATCAGGTCGTCTTCATACAGCCGGACAAAGACCTCCTGGACAGCCCCATAGAAGCCTTCGTCCATGGTGAAACGCTCGGTATCCCAGTCAACAGATGCCCCCAGACGACGCAGCTGACGGGTGATGGTGCCACCGGACGCTTCTTTCCACTCCCAGATTTTATCGGTAAACGCCTCGCGTCCGTAGTCGTGACGGGTTTTGCCTTCTTCTGCCAGAATCTTGCGTTCAACCACCATCTGGGTGGCGATACCCGCATGGTCAGTACCCACCTGCCAGAGCGTGTTGCAGCCTTTCATCCGGTGGTAGCGGATCAGGGCATCCATAATGGAGTCCTGGAAGGCATGGCCCATGTGCAGGCTGCCGGTGACATTGGGAGGCGGGATCATGATGGAGTAGGGCGTGCGGTCACCGCGCTGTTCAGAAGCTGGTGCAAAATAGCCTTTCTCTTCCCAGTGTTGATACAGCGTGCGTTCGATGGCTTGGGGGTTGAACGTCTTTTCCATAACTGCTTTTCCAGTGAGGTTCCAACTGTCCCCGGATGAGAGCTCATGAAGAGTCGGGGGGTCTCCGGGTTTGGATAAACCGGCAATTATACACGGTGGGGCTGAATCAGGAAGCAGGTTTGATGGAGGTTCTGCACTGAGGTCTTGCTCAGCGGTCATGTGAGGCATGGAAGCAGCTCCCGGGATTGCCGACTGAAATGAACTAAAGTACGAATTAACGGTCAAACTGTTACCGGGAAAAACCGGGGAAAATAGTATGGCCAGCATAGACAGGGTCCATGGCGTGTATGCTATCAACAGGTTTGACGGGTTTCTTTATCGTAATAAATCCTGGCGGGGAACCCTGCGCGACACGCCAAAAGGTCAAAAAAATTCCCTGTAAATTGTTGGTTTTACTTCGCGGTAATTTCTAAATTCATTTTCGCCCTGGTGATAACCAGGCTAAGGAGGATATAACTATGCAACCAATTAATAGCGCAACCAGCGGTCAACGGATGGACGGTTTACCGACTTACGACGAGTCTCAACGTATGGTGAATGCGCGACAGGAAACGGTGCAGACAGGAGCCCAGGCCGTTCTGGGTGTGCTTTCTGGCTACTCGCCTGATGTGAAAACGGACATTATCAAACGTACTATTGCACTGCTCAATCAAGACCCGAGCCAGACTTGTCCCCTCTATCTCAGTACCACCGGGGCTTCGCAAGCCAATCCGGGGGAGGCTTACCCGGTACTGAATCAATGGATCAAAGATAAACTGTCGTATATGGGTGATGAGGACCTTGGGACACTGGCTTTTGCCACGGGGCACTGGAAAGAGTTCAAACAAGCTCTGAATCACTCTCCGTATGATGGCAAGTTGCAATTGCTCAAATTTTTTCAGGATTATTTTGTTATGGAGGGCACGAATGGGGGGGTAGCAAAGCTTTGGGGAATAATGGAATCCGGCCTATTAGATCTGGGGCCTAAGGATAGATTGAGGCGCGCTCTTGAGGCATTAACACCACGCCCTTTAGAAATGATACAACCAAACGGTCAATCTTCTTGTCATCATGATTTCAACTATCTGCTTGTAACTACAGCACTTAATAAAGAGTACGGTTACTCACATCGTTTGATATCTCCTTTTGGTTTAAATCGTCGTGAGGCAGAACAATTAGAACATGATTTTCGAAATTATAAGCTCCGCGGTTATGAACTTTTAAATAAATTTTTGGAAAATACAGGTGATGGGGAAAACGTTCATGAAAAGCTTATCAGGGCGTTCGATAAGGCTGAGCGTAGAGACCTGATGGATATATTGAAGGATCAACGGAAACTGGGGAACTTAACCTGAAGCAGCTTGCTCTGTAGTTTCTGCTGCTTGCGTCAAACGGCTTAAAGCACTAACCTCATGCCCCGCCATTCAGGCGGGGTAATTAATTTTGTTTTAGCGAAAAGGCTCCCAGGGTCAGCGGGCAGACATATTGTGAACTTCCGGCTCTATACCCGCTTGCCGATATGCCCGGAATTTGGCTCTGGAAACCGCTTTCTGATTCGGGTTCTGAACCACTACCTCACAGACACGGGAAAAGTCCTTGAAGAAGGTGGGGACATCCGGGCTGAGATTAATCAGTAACCGCTTTAACGCCAGTGATGGGTTCCCGAACCCCAGGGTAATGGCAGACTGTGTGGCCAGCTGCCGGTTTTCGGGAGTACTGCCTTGAGTTTCAGAAATGATGCCATGGGGAAGAAAACTATCTTCCCGCCATGACCAGAGCAGCTGGTCCATGGACCGGCAGTGACTTTCATCCGCTGTATGGATATGCATGGGCAATCCGCCACGCCATGCTTTGTCAATCAGGCGGCAGGCAAACAGCTGGGCGTTTTGTCCATTGCTGTCAAGATTGCTGTCAAGATTGCCGTGTAGGTTGCTGTCGAGAAGATAGAAAGTCACTCTGGTCATTTTGGAATCATAAACTCAATCGAAGCCATGGGTTATTAACCATTAGATTTTATTCAACAGGTACTGAACCAGCATTGGCACCGGGCGGCCAGTGGCGCCTTTCTCTTTACCGGATTTCCAGGCGGTGCCGGCGATATCCAGATGTGCCCAGGGGTATGCTTCGGCAAATTTTGCCAGGAAACAGGCGGCGGTAATGGTACCTGCAGCAGGTCCGCCAATATTGGCCATGTCGGCAAAGTTGCTGTCCAGCTGGCGGGTGTATTCTTCACCCATTGGCAGCTGCCAGGCGCGATCCATGGCTTCTCTGGAAGCACTGAGAAGCTCTTCAGCCAGCGGCTGATGATTACTGAGCAGGCCGGTTGTGTGGTGACCCAGGGCAACAACACAGGCGCCAGTCAGGGTGGCAATATCGATCACTGCTTCTGGCTTGTAACGTTCGGCATAGGTGAGCGCGTCACAAAGTACCAGCCGACCTTCGGCGTCGGTATTAAGAATCTCAATGGTCTTGCCAGACATGGAGGTTACGATGTCGCCCGGACGAGTGGCCTGGCCACCGGGCATGTTTTCTGCGGCAGCCACCATGCCAATGACATTGATGGGCAAGTCCAGTTCAATAATGGTGTTCATTACGCCGAATACGCTGGCGGCACCGCACATATCAAACTTCATTTCATCCATCGCCGCGCCGGGCTTCAGGGAGATGCCACCGGTATCAAAGGTGATCCCCTTGCCCAGAAGAACGAGAGGCCTGGCACTGCGTTTGCCATTTTTGAACTCCATACAGATCAGTCGGGCTTCCTGTTCGGAACCGGCACTGACGGAGAGCAGGGAGCTCATGCCAAGGTCAGACATCTGTTTTTCATTCAAAACCCTGGTGGTCAGTTTGGCATGTTTTTTTGCCAGGGCCTTGGCTTCATCAGCAAGATAGGTTGGGTGGCAGATATTGCCTGGCAGGTTGCCCAGCGTTCTGGCTACATTCCGACCATTGCCAATGGCCTGCCCCTGGACCAGGCCCGCTTTCACGGCTTCGGCATTTTTACGATCAGCCAGCAGTATGACTTTCTTCAGGCTGATTTTCGAAAGGGCACTTGTGCCGGTGTCGTTTTTGAATTGATCGAACTGGTAAAACGCATACTCAATGGCTTCGACTACATGGCGGGTAACCCAGTGAAGTGATTTCCCCTCTACGGCGATTTCTTCGATGGCAATGGTTACTTCCCTGGCATTAACCGACCTCAATTGGCTAGCCAGGTTGGTAGTCAGCTGGTTAAATTCGGCTTCTGTTAATGGCTTATTATTGTCACCCATGGCAAGCAGCAGCAGCCGTTCAAAGGGCGCATGATGGCTGTGCAGGAGCATCAGTGAATGGCCGGGCTTGAAGTTAAGGTCTCCGCGTTTGAGTACGTCGGCAAGGTACCCCTCAGTTATAGAGTCTATGGCTGTTGCCGATGGCAGAAGTGATTTCTTGTGGGCGCCAATAATAAGACAGGCAGTTTTCTGTTTTTCTGCGGCGCCGCTCTTAACAACAAATTCCATAGTCTCTCCAAGGGGACAAGTTATCCGATTTCATGGATAATAATACGCTTAAGCCATTTCAACCAGACGCTTGGCATTAAAGCTCGTGGTAAAACGGCTTAATTGTATGTTTATTCTACGACTCTGTCAGATAGTCCGGGGTTATTCCGATTTATAGCGACGACTGACGTGTATCTGTTTGTTTTGATTTTGTGATATTCACCAAAGCATGCCTTTAATCATTTTTCGTTACCTGTCCAGACAGATGCTGCAGGTTATGTTCGCTGTGACGTCTGTCGTATTGCTCATTATCATGAGTGGCCGCTTTGTGAATTACCTGGCACAGGCGGCAACCGGTACTCTGAAAGCGGACTTCCTGTTTGCCATCATGGGTTACCGGATTCCGGAGTTTCTGGTCATGATCCTGCCGCTGGGGCTATTTCTGGGTATTATTCTCGCCTACGGCAGGCTGTATGTTGAAAATGAAATGACGGTGCTCAGTGCCTGTGGCCTGAGCCGAAACCAGCTATTAGCCATGACCATGGTTCCTGCTGTTGGGGTTATGCTGCTGGTTGCGTTGCTAAGTCTTTTGGTTGCTCCTCAGGGCATACAGAAAGTGGAAAGAATTTTTGCTGAGCAGGACTCCCTGACCGAATTTGATACGCTGGTTGCCGGTCGCTTTCAGAAGTTTGGCTGGCAGCGGGTAACCTACGCAGAAGCGTTAACCGATGATCATCAGCAGATGAACAAGGTTTTTATTGCCAACCGTAACGTGAATAGCCATAACATGGGGTCCATGACATTGCTTCTGGCGGAAAAGGCAAGAATTGAAGTCAATGCCGGAGAGATCGGGCAGCGTTATCTGATATTGGATGATGGCTACCGCTATGACCTGACGCCCGGAGCCTTGCCCCTGCGGACAACCGGGTTTGAACATTACGGTCTGCGTATGGAAGAGCGTAGCTTGAGAGAAGAGGTCAGCAAGGAGCAGGCCCTGCCAACCGCGAAGCTCATGGAGTCTGACACTCCGGGCCACCGTGCTGAGCTGCAATGGCGGATCTCTCTGCCACTATTGATACCGATCGTTGTACTGATGGCATTACCGCTGGCCCGGGTGAATCCCAGGCAGGGCAGGTATGTGAAACTACTGCCTGGCATATTGCTGTATTTGCTGTATCTGGCTCTGCTGATGAGTGGCCGTGGTGCGATTGAAGATGGGCGCCTGTCGCCAGACATTGGCCTGTGGCCCATTCATATTATCTTCCTGTTGATTGCCTTGATATTGTACCTTGCTGAGCCGGGCAGACTCTGGCTTGCGCGCCGGAGGGCTGGAAATGCGTAAGCTGGATCGCTATATATCCAGAAATGTCTTGGGGGCAACGACTATTGTCCTGCTGATTCTGGTATTTCTGGAGGCGTTGTTTTCTTTTCTGGGGCAGTTAGATGATGTCAGGGGAAACTATCAGTCGCTGGACGCTTTGATTTATACCCTGTTGATGATTCCCAAAAAACTGTATGAACTGATTCCCGTTTCCGCACTGGTTGGCTGCCTTGTGGGGCTGGGTTCCATGGCGTCCAACAGTGAGCTGGTGGTTATGAGGGCCGCCGGCATTTCACTATGGCGTATTCTGGGTGCGGTAATGAAGCCCACTCTGGTCATGATTTTTGCCGGATTGATGCTTGGAGAATATCTGGCACCCATGGCGGAGCAGGTGGGAGAAACCCGAAAGGCGATAGCCCGATCTGCTGATGGCACATATACCGGAGAAGGCTTTTGGCATCGTGAGGGCCATGAATTTATGTACTTTAATGCCGTCGAGCCCAACGGCGTGCTTTACTGTGTGAGTCGTTATGTGTTTGACGATGAGATGGAGCTACAGGAAAGCTCTTTTGCCCAAAGGGGCATCTACCAGGGGGACCACTGGCTGCTTGAGAATGTCACCACCATACGCCGTGAGAATGAGCAGTTTATTACCGTGGAGAACCTGATTGAACCCTGGGATACCAGTCTGACAACAACGCTTCTGAAAGTCGTGGTGGTAAAGCCGGAAGCATTGCCAATATCCGGGTTACTGACTTATACGCAGTATCTGGCAGCACAGGGGCTGGATGCCGGAGAGTATAACCTGGCACTGTGGACAAAAGTGCTTCAACCGTTATCCATACTCTCCCTGGTTATTGTGGGTATTTCTTTCGTCTTTGGCCCTTTGCGTTCGGTCAGTATGGGATTGCGGATTTTCTCCGGAGTGATCACCGGTATTGTTTTCATGATTGTTCAGAACCTGATGGGACCGTCCAGTCTGGTATTCGGGTTTCCGCCGGTATTATCAGTGATGATCCCCATCATCATCTGCCTGCTGGCAGGGGCGGTTATGCTAAGGCGCGCTGCATGAGAAGAGTGGAGGCAATATCCACCTGATATGATCAGTTCATGTTTCGCAGGCGGAATTGGCATAACCGAGTCGCCCTGCATTGCAGCTGCACCGGGTGATATATAGAGGCGTGTGATGCGGTTTTTTTTACGGTTTTTCCAAAAGAATGATGCTGGATGACGATGCCAGATCCTGCCAGCTTCGCCTCTTTTGGTCGATGAGTGCCCAGAGAAGTCCCATACCCGCAAGGGACAATGAGGGAATGGCAATCAGAAAACGGATAACACTCTGCCATGGGCTGATCAAATGATGGTCACTGCTAACCACTTTTATTCTCCAGGCCTGCATGCCAGGGGTTTGTCCTGACCGGGTCCAGAAAAGGCCGAAAAAGCCATAAATAATGACCAGTAAGGCGGCATAGAAAAAAGGCCCACCCAGGTTGTAGCCTTGTTCTGTCATTGTTTTGAGCTGCTCATCACCAAAAATCTGAATCTGGATGAACAGATTGAGAAAACCGGCCATGAATAATAGAGCCAGGATTAACAGAGAATCGTACAACATGGCCGCAGCTCTTCTCCATACCGGAGCCGGGGTGAGATTGGTGGCTTCCATCGATCTCTCGCCTTGTTATTAAAGGTGGCAGGAGATTCTAACAGTAATTTGGTTTTTATCTACTGCTGTCATTCCCCCGCTGCACATAGTCGGCATTGGTGTACCGATAATTTTTTTGCCTTTGAGCTCTGTGTTGATGATGTTGATCGTTATTCAGGCACGACAACATGCCGCATTGAGCATTCTGAGAAACGCTTGCTTATCCTCACAATCATCCAGGAGCGTGTAAAGTGTATCGTGATTTGTGACCTGCGCGCCTCTGTCAAGCAGTTTTTGCATTGCTTCTTTGTCCTCAACTTCAAGAGCATACTCCAGAAGGCTATAACCGGAAGAATTTGCCGGTATGTTAACATCACTAAAGTCATTAACAGCAGACGAAAGTAGCAATTTAATAAGTTCGTCCCTGTCGGATGAATCACTGACACGATCGACACCATCAAAAGCTGTGTACCCACATCCGGATCGAAGATCAACTTTTGCCCCCGCATTGATCAGCATCCTGGCCAGCGTCAAGCGGTTTTTCGGTCTGGGGTCACAATCAAAATAATCAAATACCGTTGCGTAATGAAGGGCAGTACGTCCATCCTGAGCAATTGCATTAACATCAGCTTTGTTTTTAATCAGATGTTCAAGCGCTAACTCATGGCCGCCTTCTGAGGCAGCGTGGATTGCCAGGCGACCGCGCTCATCAGGAATATCGAAACGAGCTTTATGTTCTATCAGGAGGGTAAATAAATCAGGGTATTTTGGCTTTCGGGCAGCCAGATGCAGAGGTGTAAAGCCGCCGCAATTGTTACGGATGTTCGCATCAGCATTGAATTTCAGTAGTGTTTTCACCGTTTCCAGATTATGGTTCCTGACGGCGTGGTGTAATGCTGTGTTGCCTTCTGAGTCCAAAACGTCGATGTCGATGCCCTCGACCTGCAATAGCCTCGCCATATTTTTTTCGCCGTTAATTGCTGCGATATGGAGCGCTGTCATTTTCGAACCATGCCACGAGTGTTGCAAGTCATGGGCCTGCTCCTGCTCCTGCATCAGTTGGAGGGCATGATCTATCTGACCAGATACTACAGCATGGGCCACCGATGAAAATTGTAATTCCCGGGCAAGGGGATCCTGGCAATGGGGGCATATTTTCCGGGAATCAAGACGCTGCTGGGTTGCTTTTAACTCCCTGTAGCAGGAGCCATGCATAAAATGGAGACTGGTTAATTTAAAAACTATACCCATGGGGGAATGTGGCACAACGACGTTGTGAGAACCAAAAACCCCATTAGAACAAATCACACAGTCTCTAGAAATGTTATCTTCATTCAAACTGTTGATTTCTCTTTCATGGGGTTCGCAGAATCTATCCGATTCAAAAATTAACTGTTTCAAATTTGCCAGAGAGAACGTGTGAGAACGTACTTCCATTATTGGCTCCTTGATTCGATCTTAAAGTCAATTCATTGCTCCAACAACCAGTGAACATACTTTGTATGGCAACTAGTTAGTTGTTTCATTGGTTATGTACTTATTTCAAAACCCTGGTTTTTTTATAAAAAGGCTTTGCAAAGAGGCTGTATAGAGATTACTGGGCACTCAGTCATTTCTGGTTACCAGTTAGTCCATACAGCCACGCAAAAGTTCCGATTCTATATTTATTCTATAAATGTAGGTATAACGTACTGATATTTAATGGTATTGAAACATCTGTGATCCAGGCCAGTCAGACTGGAGATCAGCAAACGGCCTATAGACAAGTTCGTCGTTCAGACAAAGTGATGGGAGGGTTGAACGTAAATTTAGCTGGTATGTACAAACTGTGTCTCGCTGCACAAAGTCGGCATTGGTGTGCCGACATTTTTTGCCTTTTGGCTCTGTGTTGATGATGTTGATCGTTATTCAGGCACGACAACATGCCGCATTGAGTATTCTGAGGAACGCTTGCTTATCCTCACATTCATCCAGGAGCGCGTAAAGGTTATCGTCATTTGTGACCTGCGCGCCCCTGTCAAGCAGTTTTTGCATTGCTTCTTTGTCCTCAGCTTCAAGAGCGTACTCCAGAAGGCTATAACCGGAAGAATCTGCCGGTATGTTAACATCACTAAAGTCATTAACAGCAGACGAAAGTAGTAATTTAATAAGTTCGTTCCTGTCGGATGAATCACTGACACGATCGACACCATCAAAAGCTGTATACCCCATTCCGGATCGAAGATCAACTTTTGCCCCCGCATTGATCAGCATCCTGGCCAGCGTCAAGCGGTTTTTCGATTTCGGTTCATATTCATCAAAATCAAGTACCGTTGTGTAATGAAGTGGGGTACGTCCATCCCGAGCAATTGCATTAACATTCGCTCCGTTTTTAATCAGAGTTTCAAGCGCTAACTCATGGCCAGCTTCTGCGGCAGTGTGGATTGCCTGGTGACCGCTCTCATCAGGAATATCGAAACGAGCTTTATGCTCTATCAGGAGGGTAAATAAATCAGGGCATGTTGGCTCTCCGGCAGCCAGATGCAGAGGTGTAAAGCCGCAATTGTTACGGATGTTCGGATCAGCATTGAATTTCAGTAGTGTTTTCACCGTTTCCAGATTATGGTTGCTAACGGCGTGGTGTAATGCTGTGTTGCCCTCTGAGTCCAAAACATCAATGTCAATGCCCTCGACCTGCAATAGCCCCGCCATATTTTTTTCGCCGTTAATTGCTGCGATATGGAGCGCTGTCATTTTCGAACCATGCCACGAGTGTTTCAAGTCATGTGATTGCTCCTGCATCAGTTGGAGGGCATGATCTGTCTGACCAGATACTACAGCATGGGCCACCGATGAAAATTGTAATTCCGGGGCAAGGGGATCCTGGCAATGGGGACATATTTTCCGGGAATCAAGACGCTGCTGGGTTGCTTTTAACTCCCTGTAGCAGGAGCCATGCATAAAATGGAGGCTGGTTAATTTAAAAACTATACCCATGGGGGAATGTGGCACAACGACGTTGTGAGAACCAAAAACCCCTTTAGAACAAATTACACAGTCTTTAGAAAGGTTGTCTTCATTCAAACTGTTGATTTCTTTTTTATAAGGTTCGCAGGATCTATTCGATTCAAAAATTAACTGTTTCAAATTTGCCAGAGAGAACGTGTGAGAACTTACTTCCATAATTATCTCCTTGATTCGATCTTAAGGTCAATTCATTGCGCCAATAACCAGTGAACATGCTTTGTAGGACAACTGGTTAGTTGTTTTATTGATCAGGTAGTAGTTAACCATTTGTTTTTACATAGATCACTGACTGATTGGTCAGTAAATATGACACCTTGTTTCCACAATGGAGTTAACTGTTTGTATTCAGGAAATCTGTTATATTTTTAATGGAACTAAATTATGTATCAGTTGTCGTAAAAATGGATAAAAAATATTCTGTTTAACGATTGTTATTATCTATCTTGTTTAAATGTGATCATTTCTTTATTGCTGAATGATGAAGTGTCTGAAAATGATAAAATGGTTACCGGGGTTTATGTTGAGGCAGAATCGAGCTATTTATAATTGCTCTTTTTTTATTGTTCTTTTGTTCAGTTTTATACCCACTAATACCTATTCTAATGTATATGAGTATGCTGGTAATGCCCCGGAATCATCTTTGTATTTAGGTGATGAAGTAGACGATTTAACTCAGGTTAATCTTGAGGATGACACTGAAGCTAATGGAGGCAACAACAAGCCGAAGAAACCAAAGGCAGACATTGACTATTACAAAGATCTGGTTCGATCTGAAGATAAGGATGTAGCCAATTTATTCAAGGAAATTATTGATAATAGTAACTATGTGTTTAATGACTTGATGATGGAGTCTCTGATTATTCCTTTTGCCAAGTTTGCAGGGGAGTACCAGGATGTTTTCAATCATCATATCATAGACCCGGTTCGCCGTGGCAAACACTATATGAGATATATGGACAGTGTAATGCTCGGTACCTTTGATAACATGCTTAATGAAGATACGGGGACGACGAACTGGCCTTATGCTATTGCAGGTGTGCCCTATGGCTGGATTGTAAAGAATGTAGTTTCAGATTTTAAACTGGGTTCTGAGGTGCGAAGCCCCGGTATTATCGACAGCAAATATCACAATCATCCTGTTCTGGTGGAGCGTCTCGGGGCAGAGACAGGCAAGGTTGGAACCCAAATGTCCGAGACGCACAGCAATGAACTGGTGGTTATTGATGTAGTAAAACCCTTTATGCCGAGGTTGGAGATATGGGATGAAGAAAATTCCCTCTCTTCATCACTTTACCATTTCTATTATGCAACGAAAGAACTGGTCACCGATGTTCATCAAATTATAGAGTTCGAAGATACCGATTTTTTTAAACAAACCGGTCGTTACGAAGAGTCTGACCGAACTTTTCTGCATCACTGGAATAAGACAATATCGAAGCGAAGTGCATTCAGAAGTGGTCAGATTATCAGGGTTGATAGAAAAGGGTACTTTTCAATGGGACCTGTTCCTATCGCCTGGAATTATTGTGAAGTGATGTTGCATGAAGGTGGAACCAAAGATATTGAGGTTATTGAGGAGGAGGACGAAACTGAAATTTATTATGAGCATCCTGAAACTTATGAATGGGGTGTGCGGGGTGACAAAATGGTTCCCAGAGAGAGAATCAGAACGGTTCGTAAGAAAGTGGTCAAACAGGTTCCGAATGTTACAACGTTTCGGGTTTACACCGAAAATCTTTGCCTGGCCGCTGAGGCATCCGTTCGTTCTAAAAGTGAGGTAATTACCTATACCACTCGCCGGTTATTTTCCTGGCTAGTACCCGGGCTGGCATTTATGGGCGCTCCATCCGTTTCTTATCTGCTGATTGGGCAGCTTGGTATTACTGATTACTTTCCGCTGACAACCAGCCTGATGGCTGCTGTTTTCCTGACGTCCCTGGTTATTCCTTCAATGTGGAAGTCTGATATTGAAGATACTATGCACAGTATCAAGTTTCCTCCCCCGGATAATTTCTGAACACTTTACGCTGGCTAAGTTACCGTTAATGGTTGAATCAGCTAAACTCCCATAAAATCTACGTTGTAGGGGAGTGATATGCAATCTGAACTCTTCCAGAATTTTATTGATTCCATTTCAACATTAACCAGTGAACAGCGAGACATTCTTAACAACTCGCTCCTTAGTACTCAAATAGAGGTTACCGAGGTAGTAGAAACCACTGACTCTGAACCTGTTTACAGTGAATCTATACCCAATAACGATAATGCAACACCTGACGTAGAAAAGAGCATACTTGCCCAATTTGCCGAAAACCCCAGGTGCCCCAAATGCAAAAGCCATAGCGTTGGTCGCTGGGGCATACGAAATGGCCGACAGCGCTACCACTGCAAGACTTGCGACTCAACGTTTAACGCCTTTAGTGGAACGCCTTTGGCAAGGCTCAGGCACCCTGAAAAATGGAACAAGTACCTCGCAGGTATGACTCACTCTATGGTCTTGCGACCAGCTGCTGCTGAGAATGCCATTGACTTGAAAACTGCGTTCCGCTGGCGTCACCGCTTTCTTGAAGTGATTAATAATGATCAAGCAGAAGAGCTTTGTGGCATTACTGAGCTTGATGAAACATTTTTCCGTGAATCCTTCAAAGGGCAAAGAGAAGGCCTTCCACGGCCAACCCGAAAGCGGGGTAATGATCCCAACAAAGCCCGAAAAGTCCCGGTAATGGTGGCTCGGGACCGTAATCGAAATACCGTTGACGGTGTATTAGAAAACGAAAGTGCTAATGAATTGTGCAGGCATTTAAATGGCCGCATATCGATACAGGCCACGGTCTGTGCGGATGCACACCTCGCTCACGAAAAACTTGCTGACAAGCTTGGATTTGTCTTCAAGGAGCTGGTGACATCAGCAGGTCAACATGTTGTTGAAGGCATCTACCACATCCAGACTGTAAATTCTTATCACAGTCATTTAAAACGCTGGATTGGCGGCGTATTCCAAGGGGTTGCAACTCGTTACCTTCCCCATTATCTGGCCTGGAGGCGAGAACTGACGGCAGCAAAAAAATTAACTGTTGGCCGGTTGATCAGCATAATTACTGAACATTGGTGCTTCCAACCATTAACGGTAACTTAGCCCTTTACGCTGGTCATGGTTGAAACGTCATGAATTAATGTTTTTTTGTTAAGCGGTCCTGTTTGAGTTAGCCTGATGAGGTTTGTCTTGAATATCTGTTGTTAGTGGTTGAAAAATGGATGTTGATCAATAAATTGCATAAACAACATCCGTTAACATTTGTGTACAGTGTTTTATATTTGATAGCGGGAACCGGGGGAAGTAAATATGTTGAATCTTGATAGTACGGTGTTGGTGGTTGTCGATGTTCAGGGTAAGCTGGCTACCCTGATGCACGAACACCAGCCACTCTTGCACAATATTGCGACCATGGTAAAAGGGGCTAAGCTGCTCAATATTCCGATTCTCTGGCTGGAGCAGATCCCGGAAAAGTTGGGAGGTACCGTGCCTGAGCTGGCTAATGAGTTATCGGATGTCAGTCCCGTGAAAAAAACATCATTCAGTGCTTGTGGTGAGCCTGATTTTATATCAGCACTTGAGCAGACCGGTAGCAGGCAGGTTTTGTTGAGCGGTATAGAGACTCACATCTGCGTCTATCAGACCGCGATGGATCTTCTGGCCGGAGGTTATGAGGTGGAGGTGCTGGTTGATGCGGTTTCATCAAGGACGTTACAGAATAAAGAGGTGGCACTTGATAAAATGTCAGCTCTGGGTGCAGATCTGACCACAGTTGAAATGGCCCTGTTTGAGTTAATGAAGTCTGCCGATGCACCACAGTTTCGTGATGTCGCCAAACTGATTAAATGATTCGGATATGAGCCTCAGCTGAGGCTCATTTTCTGCGTCAGAAGATAAGGTGGGCAATGGCTGCGATAACGGGCAGTGTAACCAGTGTTCTCAGAATAAAAATAATAAATAGTTCAAACAATGTTACCGGAATCTTGCTTCCCAGAAGTAAAGCCCCTACTTCAGAAAGGTAAATCAACTGGGTCAGTGATAATGCCGCAATAACAAACCGGGTCATGTCATTGTCAATGGATGCTGCCAGGATAGAGGGCACGAACATATCGGTAAAGCCGACCATCATGGTGGTTGAGGCTGCCTGGGCCTCAGGGATTTGCAACCATTCCAGTAGCGGAAGAAAAGGCATTCCCAGGTACTGGAAGACCGGGGTGTATTCGGTAATCATCAGGGCAATAGTGCCTATGCCCATGACCACTGGTAATACAGCAAATACCATGTCAATGGCGTTCTTGCCGCCATCCTGAATTACTTTCACCGGATTGGTGATCTTGGCTGCTTTCTCCAGTGCCTGCTGCAATCCCCAGGCAAAAGCACTGGTGCCGGGAGGAATAATTTCATCATCATCACTGCGGGTTTTCCCGCAAATGAACACGTCTTTTTTTCTGGAAAGGGGAGGAAGCTTGGGGACAATAATAGCGGCAACCAGCCCGGCAAAGCAGACGGTAAGGTAGAACTGGGTAAACAGGTGATCCAGGCCCACCTGGGCAATAACCACCAGTGAGAACGTAATCGAAACGACTGAGAACGTAGTGCCGATAACTGCGGCCTCACGCTGGGTGTAATAAGACGTTTCATACTGTTTACTGGTCATCAGGATACCGACGCTTCCATCCCCCAGCCATGAGGCAATACAGTCGATAGCAGAACGCCCCGGCAGATTGAATACAGGCCGCATGATGCGTGTCATCAGTGTGCCCAGCAGTTCCAGTAAGCCAAAATTCATCAATAGTGGCAGTAACAGCCCGGCAAAGATAAAGACCGAAAACAGTGTCGGCATCAGGTCATTCAAAACCATACCACCGGTGGCTCCTGACCAGAGGGCTTGGGGACCGACCTTGAAAAAACTGGCAAGCACAAAGACCATTCCGGCAACCCTGACCACGCACCATAGAGGGGTGATATCAAACAGTGATGAGAGAAATGGGTGCTTCAGTATCGATGGTGGCTGGAATAGCTTGGTAACGATGGTCATTACCCCGGTAAAGCTGATAATAACGGTAATGATAGTCGTCAGCTGATCGTTGAGCAGTGCTTTTAACCATCCGGCCAGCAGAGCAACAGGAATGGTAAATTCTCCGTTAATACTGACCGGAGTGACAAATAGTAACAGGCCAATCAGCGATGGAATTAAAAAGGTTAACCAGTTACGCAGGCTGACCTGTCTCTTTTTTACGGCTGGAAACTGCTTCATAACAAGCCTTGGGCTCCTCAAACTCGGCCATGCATCAAAGTATGATTCAAAGCGTTGGAATTTCCTGTCCTGCTATTAAAAGAGTCAGGAGGCTACCGGTATCAGTAAAAAGCGCCGTCAGATGGACTGTCCGGCACAGGCTGAATTTTTTCAGGTTGGTTATGCATTATTTCTCAATAACTATTAAGTTTCCAGTGGGGGAAAGACCTATGTTTCTGATTTTTTGATTAACTTGATCAAGTTGTGTTGGTGCAATTTGAATGGGTTGATACCACTGATATTAGGGACCGGTTAAGGATTAATGCCGTTTTGTGAGCCGGTTAGACGTTGTTAAACCGGACTGAAAGTTTATGCAATGATGGCAGTAAAGAAATAGGCTACTGTCCTCAGGCTTTCAGGCAGTAGCTGTTGTGAAATGAACATTAACCACGATAGTAACGTTGTTCAATAAATGGCATTTTACAGACGGTCATCGGCAACTTTTTACCCCGGACCAGGGCGTAAAGTTCTGTACCAAGTGTCGTATAGTTGGCATTGACCATCGCCATGGCAACAGGTGCTCCAACCGTTGGACCAAAGGTTCCGGACGTTACCCGGCCTATAGTCTGCCCCTGATCATTGACCAGCTCAGCACCTTCACGAACCGGGGCTCTGCTGCTGCCAATGAGGCCGATGCGTTTGGTGGTCACCTGCCCGGTTGCAATCTGGTTCAGTATTTTTTCTGCTCCCGGGAAACCGCCAGCGCGCTCACCATTATTACGGCGATTTTTGCTGATTGCCCAGGCCAGGCTCGCTTCAGCAGGCGTTGTATTAACATCGATATCCTGACCATAGAGACAAAGGCCTGACTCCAGGCGGAGAGAATCTCTGGCGCCTAAACCAATGAGCTCAACGTCGGGATGGTTGAGAAGCTGCCGGGTGATGCGTTCAGCCTCTTTCTCAGGTATGGATATTTCAAAACCATCTTCTCCTGTGTAACCGGAACGACTGATAAAGCAGGGAACGCCATCAATGAACAGTTGCCGTGAATCCATAAAGAGCATATCCGCAACGTCCGGAACGATGCTTTGCATAACCTTAGCTGCCATAGGCCCCTGAATGGCAATAAGTGCCCGGTCGTTTAATGGTTCCAATGTCACGTCCTCCGGTAGACAGGATTGCAAGTGCCGGGTATCCCGTTCTTTGCAGGCCGCATTGACCACCAGGTAAAGGCAGTCATCGTAGCGGGTGACCATCAGGTCATCGAGGATGCCGCCGGCCTCATTGGTAAACAGTGCATAACGCTGTTTTCCGGCGGGAAGGCCAACAATATCAACCGGTACCAGGGACTCGAGAAAGTAGTCTGCTCCATCACCGCACAGTTTCAGCTGTCCCATATGAGAGACATCAAAAACCCCGGCGTTGCCTCGTGTATGAATATGCTCTTTTTTGACACCGGAAGGGTACTGTACAGGCATTTCATAACCGGCAAAGGGAACCATTTTTGCCCTTTGTGCCAGATGGAGCTCATACAAGGGAGTTCTCTTCAGGTTTTCAGCAGACACTTCAGACACTTCAGACATTTGTCGTCTCCATTTATCGTCTCAACTTATGGAGAGAGCTTCTTGTTCGAATGTTTGACAAGCTCTCAATAAGTGATGATCTTATTGGTAATTTTCAATACCGGGGCACGAACAGATAAAGTTACGGTCTCCATAAACATTGTCGATTCGATTGGCTGCAGGCCAGTATTTACCCTTATGACCGGAAGATGAAGGAAATGCAGCCACCGTTCTGCTGTAGGGACGAAGCCATTGATCCTCTGCCAGATCTGCCATGGTATGGGGGGCGTTGACCAGTGGATTGTTGTCCTTTGGCCATGCTCCGCTGGTAACCTGGTCAATTTCTTTCCTGATTGAGATCATCGCATCAATGAAACGGTCTATTTCTTCCCCGGATTCAGACTCGGTTGGCTCAATCATCAGGGTTCCGGCAACGGGAAAAGACATGGTCGGGGCGTGGAAACCGTAATCCATCAGACGCTTGGCAATATCTTCTTCGGTGATGCCACTGGTTTCCTTGATCGGGCGAATATCAATGATGCATTCGTGAGCAACATGATGGTTTCTGCCCTGATAGAGAATCCTGTAATGGTCTGCCAGTCGTTTAGCCATATAGTTGGCATGGAGAATGGCTAGCTCTGTTGATGCTCTTAGCCCCTTACTACCCAGCATGGTGATGTACATCCAACTGATCGGCAGTATGGATGAACTGCCAAATGGTGCGGCAGATACCGCACCAATACCTTCATTGCGGTCTCCGATCGGGCTTACTGAGTGATTGGGCAGGTAAGGTGCCAGATGGCTCTTGACGCCAATGGGCCCCATACCCGGACCACCACCACCATGGGGAATGGCAAAGGTTTGTGCAGATTGAGATGAGATACGTCGGAGCCGATATCACCCGGACGGGAAATACCGACCATAGCGTTCATATTGGCACCATCCATATAGACCTGGCCACCGTGATCATGAATGATCTGGCAGATGGTGCGAATCTCTTCTTCGTATACTCCATGGGTTGACGGGTAGGTCACCATCAGGGCTGACAGCCGATCGCTGTACTCACCGGCCTTATCTCTGAGATCATCGACATCAACATTACCGCTAGCATCACAGGCGACAATGACAATTTTCATGCCGAGCATAGCTGCTGAAGCCGGATTGGTGCCGTGAGCGGAAGAGGGGATCAGGCAGACATCGCGGTGCTCCTGCTGGTTGGCTCTCTGGTAATTACGGATAGCCAGCAGACCTGTATATTCCCCCTGGGCACCGGAGTTCGGCTGCATGGAAATGGCATCATAACCGGTGATTTCAACCAGGGCCTGTTCAAGTTGCCGGATCATCGTCAGATACCCCGGGACCTGATCCTTGGGTGTGAAGGGGTGAATACAGGAAAATTCGGGCCAGGAAACCGGCAGCATTTCAGCAGCGGCATTGAGCTTCATAGTGCATGATCCCAGTGGGATCATGCCGTGAACCAGCGAGTAATCTTTGTTTTCCAGCTGTTTCAGATAACGCATCATACCCGTTTCTGAGTGGTGGCTGTTGAATACAGAATGGCTCAGAATACTGTCTGAACGTCGCAGGGCTGGCGAGAGACCGATGCCATTCTGGGTATGAGACAACTGACTGTTATGGGTGGTGATCTGTCGGTCAATAGAAGCAATATCCAGCTCTTTTCCTTCACCCATGAAGATATTGAACAGTTCAATAATGTCTTCAGCGCGAGTGGTTTCATCGAGGCTTACCCCCAGACGGTCTGAGCCAATACGGCGCAGGTTACAACCATATTTGAGCGCGCGCTGGATAATGGTTTCCTGCTCACTGCCAACCTTAAAGGTCAGAGTATCAAAGAAGGTATTATTGCACTGGAAGCCCATTTCAGTCAGTCCATGATGGAGAATCCGGGTCAGACGATGCACGCGTTCCGCAATAATTTTTAACCCTTTCGGGCCATGGTAGACGGCGTAAGCTGCTGCCATATTGGCCAGCAATGCCTGGGCAGTGCATAGGTTTGAGGTGGCTTTTTCCCGGCGAATATGTTGTTCACGGGTCTGCATTGCCATACGCAGGGCAGTATTGCCACGGCTGTCTTTGGATACGCCGATAATCCGGCCGGGTACAGAGCGTTTCAGCTTACTGGTGGTGGCAAAAAAGGCAGCGTGGGGGCCACCAAAGCCCATCGGTACACCAAAGCGTTGACTGTTACCCAGAACAATATCTGCCCCCAGCTCCCCGGGGGATTTCAGCAATGTGAGTGCCAGCAGATCTGTGGCTACCGAAACCATGGCACCCTGTTGCCGGGCGATGGCCACAATGCTCTCTATATCCGTGATATTTCCGTAAGTGCCGGGGTATTGAAGCTGTACTCCAAACACATCGTGATCACTCAGCTCAGTATGCGGGTTTCCAACAATGATCTTGATGCCCAGCCAGTCTGCACGGGTTTTTATCACATCGATGGTCTGTGGGTGAACATCATCGGCAACAAAGAAGGTTTGAGAGGCCGCTTTGCTTCGTCCAGCACTTCGCAAACAGAGTGTCATGGCCTCAGCCGCCGCAGTGGCTTCATCCAGCAGAGAGGCATTGGCGACCGTCATTCCGGTGAGATCCATAACCATCTGCTGAAAATTCAGCAGCATTTCCAGCCTGCCCTGAGAAATTTCCGGCTGATAAGGGGTGTAGGCGGTATACCAGCCGGGGTTTTCCAGTAGATTGCGCATAATTACATTGGGTACTTCAGTGTTGTGATAGCCCATGCCAATATACGACTTGTTAACGGTATTTTGTCGGGCAAGGGCATGAAGCTGCGCCAGGGCCTGCTGTTCGGTTTTCCCATGGGGAAGCACTAACTCGCGGTTTAACCGGATACTGCCCGGAACCGTTTCATCGATCAGTTCTGCCAGCGAACCCAGCCCCAGAGTTTCCAGCATGGCCTGCTGTTGCCGCTGGTCAGAACCCATATGACGATGGGAGAATGCATCGTTGTGTTCCAGTTCTGTCAAAGTTGGCAGAAATGTTGGCAGAAACGTTGACAGAGTAGATGTATATTCAGCGGCCATGTTGTTGTCCTGTTTTAACGCTGACGTTGGCTTTACTAAAATGTGTCAGGCTGACTGGTTGGTCATCAGAGGCTCTGGTCGGTATTGGCAATAAATGACAAGTGTTTATTTGGTCGATTTATCTGAAGACAGTCTCAGCATATAACGACATTAACAGCGAGCCCGCCAGTGGCTGTCTCCTTGTATTTATCTTGCATATCCAGCCCGGTCTGGCGCATGGTTTCAATAACATCATCGAGAGATACCCTGTGTTGTCCATCTCCTTTCATGGCCAGGCGAGCCGCATTGATAGCCTTCACAGCACCCATGGTGTTGCGCTCAATACAGGGAACCTGGACCAGCCCGGCTATGGGGTCACAGGTCAGGCCCAGGTTATGCTCCATACCGATTTCAGCGGCGTTTTCAATCTGTCGGTTATTTCCTCCCATCACGGCGCACAGGGCGCCTGCTGCCATGGAGCAGGCAACCCCGATTTCACCCTGACAACCCACTTCGGCGGCAGAGATTGAGGCATTCTTTTTATAGAGCATGCCAATGGCTGCTGCGGTTGCCAGAAAAGTACAAATACCCTCTTGACTGCTGTCTGGAACAAATCGATCGTAATAGGCCAGAACCGCCGGTATAACCCCTGCTGCGCCATTGGTCGGGGCCGTTACGACACGGCCACCAACGGCATTTTCCTCATTGACCGCGATGGCAAACAGGTTGACCCAGTCCATGACTTCAAGATGATCCCGCTGGTCTTCGGAGCGGTTCAACAGTTCCTGATGCAGTTGGTGAGCACGACGCCTGACGTTCAGGCCGCCAGGAAGTATGCCGGTCTGTTGACAGCCACGTTTGATACAGCTGTCCATGGCCTGCCAGATATTCAGTAACGCCTGGCGAATATTGTCCGTTCTTCCCAGGTGTTGCTCATTCTCCAGAACAATTTCACCAATGGAGAGCGCTGTTTTGTCGCCAATATCCAGAAGATCCTCGGCATTATTGAAAGGAAAGGGTACCTGAATCACCGGACTGGAAGCTGCCTGATCGGTTTCCTGCTCATTCAGTACGAAGCCTCCGCCTACGGAGTAATAATTGTCATGGAACAGCTCCAGGCCCGCTTCATCAAAGGCTCTTATGGTCATGCCATTAGGGTGTTTGGGAAGGGAGTGGCCATTCAGAAAATGAAAGTGTTGATCTTCGACAAATGGAATCGGGTACTGGCTGGCAAGCATCAACTCACCGGAGCGGCGAACCTCATTAATGAGGTCTGGAGCCTGATCAGGATTCAGTTGGTCAGGTTTTTCACCCATAAGACCGAGAATAACTGCAGTATCGGTAGCATGACCTGCACCTGTCATGGCCAGGGAACCATAAAGCTCGACACGAACCTGGCGGGTTTTTTCCAGCTGTCCTTGTTGTATCAGCGTATCAAGAAAGCGGTTGGCAGCGACCATCGGTCCCACGGTGTGAGAGGAGGAAGGCCCTACACCGATCTTGAATAAATCGAGAATACTTAAGCCCATCGGCCATGACTCCATCTGTCAGTATCTTCTGGCGATATCTGCTTTGCGGATGTTTATTTTATGTTTATCAATAATTAAATGGTCAAACGTATAATTTATTTACAACGGGTCGAATTCCCAATTCAGGCCATTGTTGACGATTTTGACCAAATGTTCCTCTTTACCTGAAGGAAAGAACTGAAGGAAAGCCTAACAATACCTTTCTTTCACATCAACAAAAAAGTTTCCAATAAGAAACAGATTTTCACATTAGGGTTGTTCCTGTTATACCATGTATCATGGTGCGAATTAAGAGCAGGCCATGCCAATAATAATGCATGGTAAAGGGGGATAGGGTGCCGGATTCAACGGAGTTTCTTAAACAGCAGCAGCAACAACAGCAACAGAGTAAGCCTGCGGTGATAGTGACACGCAGGGTTGGCATTGGTCAGGATGGTGTGAGTCAACCAGAAGCGTCGGTAGCTCCGCTGGAGCTGGGAAAGCGGGTCAGGGAAATTCGTTTGAGTCAGCAGTTGACCCTGGAGGAGGCCAGCCGGAAAACCGGGCTGGCCCGTTCTACCCTGTCAAAAATCGAAAATGAACAGATATCACCCACGTTTGCAGCAGTGACAAAACTGGTTAACGGGTTGGGGATTGATATACCCCAGCTGTTTTCTCCGGTAAAGAAAACGGTCTCTGCGGGTGGTCGTAGAGATATTACCCGTCGGGGAGAGGGACGCCTTCATCCAACCACCACTTACGAGCATGAGTTATTGGCGACTGAGCTTTCTGACAAAAAAATGATCCCTTACCGTACGACCGTCAGGGCTCGTTCATTTGACGAGTATCGTCAATGGGTGCGTCATGATGGTGAGGAGTTTCTGCTGGTCTTGTACGGTAGTATTGAGCTCTATACCGAATATTACCAGCCGGTTGAGCTGTTTGCTGGAGACAGTGCTTACTACGATGCACAGATGGGCCATGCACTGGTGTCAACCAGTGACGATGATGCCCTGATTCTCTGGGTAACTGCCTGAATAATTCCCGTTTAATCCCTGGTGATTATGATCTGGGCAGGTGCTAGAATTCAGCCATTCTTTTAAAGTTCTCTCAGGCCTCTTGTTACAGGGCATCTATCACGGTGGTTATGCTTTATGCCACTCAGTGTGGCTCTGTACTGAGTGAATGGCTTGAGATTACCCCATGTCGTATCGAACCATTTTCAGGAGTTTCACTTGCTTTTCCGATCTCTGAAACGATCACTGACCCCTGCTTTCATGGTGGTTGTGGCTGTATTTCTGGTGTTGAGTATGCGACCCGGACTTTATAGCTTTCAGGGTCAGATCATGGGAACGACCTATAACGTCAGTTATGTAGCCACTTTATTCCGTCATCCGGTAAAGGAGGTGTCCAGGGTAGTGCATGATGCCCTGGCTGATGTCGATCAACGGATGTCAACCTATAAGCCTGAATCTGAGCTGATGCAATTCAACCGGGCTCCGGTAGGGGAGCCATTTACGCTGTCCAGTGATCTTGTTCAGCTGGTTCAGGACGCTCAGGTTATTTCTGATCTGTCGGGTGGAGCCTACGATATTACCGTAGGCCCCCTGGTGAATCTGTGGGGCTTTGGCCCAACACAAGGGGCTGCGGTCCGGGAAGGTCATGATGATACTGGTTCCCACCTGTTGGCCAATGCTCCAGAATTTGTCAAATGGATTGAGAGTCAATATCCCGGCCATATTCCGGATGAAAGCGCTATTCAGGAAGCCCTTGATAACGTTGGCTATCAGAGTTTGAAAGCGGACCCTGAAGGCTCAACGCTGACCCGTGAAAAGGCGTTGTTTGTTGATCTGAGTTCTATCGCCAAGGGCTATGGTGTTGATCAAGCGGCAGCAGCCCTCAGGGCTCAGGGTATCGACAACTTTATGGTAGAGGTTGGTGGCGAAGTGCTGGTTCAGGGTGTCAAGCCTAATGGTAACCCCTGGCGGTTGGCCGTTATCGGCCCTGAGATGGGGAAAAACGGTGTGTCAGCATTGGTAGAACCTTTAGATAAGGCACTGGCAACCTCTGGTGACTACCTGAATTTTTTTGAAGTCGATGGCAAACGTTACTCACATACCATTAATCCGCTTACTGGCTGGCCTGAAGCCAAGCGGGTAGCGGAAGTGGCTGTCATTGCCGATACCTCGGCCCGGGCCGATGCCCTGGCAACCATGTTTATGGTGCTGGGTGATGAGAAAGGTCTGGAGCTGGCGAATAGACTGGGTATTGCGGCTCGTTTTGCCTATTATGCGGATGATGGATTTGAAACGATAACCAGTGAGGCATTCAAGCCTTATCTGGTTAAACAGCCATGAGCCGGGTTAACAGCCTTGAGCCGGGTTAACAGCCTTGAGCCGGATTAACAGCCTTGAGCCGGGCAAAAAGTCATGAGCGGAAAATACCGCTTTAATTAACAGGCTCCGGTATCGTCTTAATCGACGGTATTTCATGGTAAATAATGGAGGAATCAGTCATGATCATTATGCTGATTACATTTTGTACATTTCTGGTGCTCATTGCCGCTATGGCAGTGGGTGTCATCTTTGCCAATAAACCCATTAAAGGTTCCTGTGGCGGCCTCAGCAGTCTTGGTTTGAAAGACGGCTGTGTTATTTGTGGTGGTGGCGACAAAACAGACCCTCTTTCTGAAATGAACGAAGACCTGTTTTATGACGCAACAGCCTCAAATACCCATAAAAAGTCGTAACTGCTTTTGCCCGGTTTGTTTTTTTGGCTATAGACACCAGAGGCTGTAAAAGCGACTGCTGTTCTGCCACCGGGCACTTCGAATAATAAGTAGTCAATAAGAATAAACGGATAATGTATTTGGACCGGGGGAATTGAATAGATGGGTCTCAGTAAATACGATTTGGTCATTCTTGGGTCGGGGCCGGCAGGAGAGGGTGCGGCAATGAATGCCGTCAAACTCGGTAAAAAGGTCGCTGTCGTTGAGCAGTTCAATTTTGTCGGTGGCAGCTGTACTCACTTGGGTACGATTCCATCCAAGGCGTTGCGTCACTCTGTCAAGCAAATCATGGACTTCAATACTAACTCCATGTTTCGTGAAATTGGTGATCCCCGCTGGTTCAGTTTTCCCAAGGTCCTGAAAAGAGCGGAATCGGTGATTCAGAAGCAGGTTCAGTCCCGTACCATGTACTATGCCCGGAACCGAATTGACCTGTACTTTGGACGCGGTGCTTTTATCGATGAGCACACCCTGGAGGTGACTGAGCCCGGTGGGAACACGGAACGTCTCTCAGGGTCCAATTTTCTGATTGCCACCGGCTCTCGCCCCTATCATCCACCAGGTGTCGACTTTCACCATCCCCGGATTTTTGACAGCGATACGATTCTGGAGCTGTCCTCTACGCCACGACGCATGATTATCTATGGTGCGGGTGTTATCGGGTCTGAGTATGCCTCGATCTTCTCCGGTCTGGGTGTGCTGGTGGACCTGATTGACACTCGTGAGCGCCTTCTCTCTTTTCTTGATAAAGAGATCTCGGATGCACTGGGGTATCAGCTACGCAAGATGAATGTGATTATTCGTCACAATGAAGAGTTTCAGAAGCTTGAGACTATGGATGATGGCGTCGTGTTACATCTGAAATCCGGAAAAAAACTCAAGGCCGATATGCTGCTCTGGGCCAATGGACGGGCTGGAAATACTCAGGCGATGGGGCTGGAAATGATCGGCCTCAAGCCTGATGGCCGTGGACAGTTAAGCGTTAATGAAAGCTATCAGACCGCATTACCCCATGTTTATGCAGCAGGTGATGTTATTGGCTGGCCCAGTCTGGCCAGTGCTGCTTATGACCAGGGGCGTTCAGCTGCAGCGCATCTTTGCAACAGTGAAGACTGGCACTTTGTGAATGAAGTACCAACAGGAATTTATACCATTCCGGAAATCAGCTCACTGGGTCATACCGAGGAAGAACTGACGGCAGATGCTATTCCTTATGAGGTAGGTAAGGCGTTTTTCTCCAGGCTGGCCAGAGCTCAAATCACGGGCGAAGTGGTTGGCATGCTGAAGATCCTTTTCCATCGGGATACCCTGGAAGTGCTGGGCATTCATTGTTTTGGAGATCAGGCTTCGGAGATTGTCCATATCGGCCAGGCTGTGATGCGTCAGGAGGGCAAAGCCAATTCACTGCGCTACTTTTTGAATACCACTTTTAACTATCCAACAATGGCAGAAGCCTATCGGGTTGCGGCGCTGGATGGTCTTAACCGGCTTTTTTAAATGATCACAGAAAACCATGAACTACAGAAGCAGGGAACCTTTCGCTGATCAAACAGTCTATTCACTTATGGAATATCAGGAAATATTTTCATGTATTCCTTCTGCCAGTTGCCCATTTTCTCAGTTGGTCAAGGTTAGTCAGACCAACTGAAAGCCCCTTGCTTATGGCCAGTGAGACAGTCTGGAGGCTTTATTACCTGAAGGAGTGCTGATATGACTTTTGGAATAGATACTATTAATAGGAATCCGGGATATTGTCCGTCGGATAATAATGATTTCCCAAACCATCAGGAAGCTTCAGTCAGTGCTCCGTTCATTGATTACAGAACCTGTTGTCCCGTCCACGGTTTCCGCTCCTCACTGGAATCATCAATCCCGGTTGTTCCCGGTTCAACTCAGTCTTTGCCCCAAAATCGATCATGTGAAGTAATGCCTGTGGGGGTTCAGCTTTCAACTGAGAATAGGAATCCTACGGATAAAGCTAACCTGTCGCACCAAATGTTGCAGTCTCATAATGTACAATGGCCTGCTTTATTAAGTACGGAATTAATTAATAACGCACTGAACTCACGGCCTTCAAATTTTAATTACGATGCTATTATATCTAAACTTTCCAGTCATTATCGTTTGAATTTTTCCGAACTGGCTCGATTATGTGATGGATTTTCATACTCTCGTAGTCGCGTGGTTCGTAATCCAGTGGAATATTATTTTAAACTTTTTTGTGGTGATTGTTTTCGTCTCCTTTGCAAAGATAGCTTTTTAAACTTGAAAGTGCATTTGTCCGAGTTGTATCTGATTACGCACATACTGCAGTTAGAATGGAGTGTGATTGACCCTGGTCTGCCACCGCCAGTATATTGTGAACGCTCCGATGAAAATAATATTAGTATTTCGAATTCATCTACAGCTCGTGCGATAAGGTCTGTTTTTTTTCTCAATTTGCTAGTTGAAATGAAGCGACATGAAAGGATAGGTTTTTTCAAGGAGTTAATGTTATTCATTAATCTTCCTGATAATGCTTATTTAAAAAGTGATCTTTTATTTTTGCTGAATTTGTTAGAATCAGGAAGTGATTCAGAAAGGCGATCAGAGTGTGATGCTGGTTTTTCCAGAGAGCTGTTTACTATTTTGAATAAAAATCAATCATCAGAATTTGGAGTGTTTCTAGAAAATAAGGAAGAATTATCTTTAGTTGGTTCATATATAAAAAAATATCAGGTGGACCGAGGTGCTTTTGAGGCTGTTATGCCTTCTGGCAGTGAACCGGCATTAACCACTTCAGCTATCACAAAGGTAGAAATCCAGGGAATGGAAGCCAGTGATCAGATCCAATTGCTAATGGAAAAGTGCAAAGATCGACTGGGTATCGATCTTTCAGCCATGTCTAAAGCATTGGTAGGACTTTGTTTTTCAAACCTTCTCGTGAAAGATCCCATTAAATATGGCATAACTGATTTGCCACGTGAATTGGAATCATGTAAAGGGTATTTCTTAAAGCAGCAGCAATTCCACGCTTCGGATCGTCATGCAGCATTCCTGTTGATATGGCTGCTAAAGGCTGAAATGAGAGTTACCGGTATCACGTCAGTCCAACCTCAATCTTATGAGGCTACACAGAATGGGGGAGCTCGGGAGAATGTCGAACCTCCGTTAATTTCACAGAACTCAACGAATTTGTCTGAGGCCATTGTCAAAGAATTTTTGCAAAGTCTTTATCGGCATTTGTCCAATTTAGAGAGGTATGATGTCAGGCAGGAATTGATTATGTTTTGCAAAAATTCAGGGTTTGAATCATTACTGGAGGAAAGTCGTATGATGGAATCAATCAACCACCCGGCTCCCAGACACGCCAGCCGTCCTGCTCCCCGGCAGGTTAGTCGTCCTGCTCCCAGACAGGCCAGCCATCCTGCTCATCGACAGGAAAAAAACCATATCGTCCAACCTGATTTGCGACGTCAATGTAGAACCACTAATCAACGTATACAGAGAGAAAATAATAACGATGCGTGCTGTATTATTGTTTGATCAGCACGAGATCTGCCAGCAACTGTTATGGAAATTACATCGTACATTTGAAAAATTTCCATCAACAGGTTAAAAGCTTAAGCGTTGTCTTCAGGAATATCTGAAATATCTATAGGTTTTCTTATTGTTCCCCATAATCAATCCAAAGGCTTTCATTAGCGGGTATGGGTTTTATCGCAATAATAAACACCATCCACTGACCTTGCTGATTCCTGTGCCTCAGAAACGAAACATTTTGTTCCGGGGAATTTTTTCCCTTAATGGTGTGAGTGCTATAAGCATTGATCAGTGAGGTTATATTTCCCTGCTGTCTGTACGTTGATATGAAAATACCAGGAGTAGGAGCGAAGCTGTTAAAGCGTTCAATATTTACAAATGCAGGACCCATGACACATGCTCCCTGTTGGTATGTGTTGTCATGGTATTGCTTACCTGCATAATGACCCAGCAGCTCCCATTGCAAAATATCCCTGCTGGCGACAACCTCTTTATGATCTTTTAACTCACTAAAAAACGATCCTTCATGCTTTTGAACGGACATTCGTTCATTTAAATACTGCTCTTTTTGCTCGTCATCCAGAGATTGATACTTTGCTATGGACTCATTAATGCTTTTTCTGATCGCTCTGTCATTTGGTATGCCGATCTGACTAAAGAAGGTTTTTTGTATTTGCCTGCTATCACAGACTTCCCTTTTGATAGACTGATCTGCCATCCATAATGGAGCCTGGTCGTTGATACGATGAGGTAATGATGTTAACCCTGTTGCCTCTTCCTTTATAACGATTATCTTATCGTCCCGGGTGTTTTCAGATCGTTGCTTCAGGAGGGCTTCCACTTTTGCTTTTTCCGGAAAGCCTTTGGCATGACTCATAGCAGAAATTTTGCTGAGCAGATCCCGGTCGAGTGGCTGGTCCTTAACGGCCTCATCAATGCCCCGCCATCCCTGTTTAAAGCAGTCTAGCGTCAGGAAGGCATCTGTTTTTTCTTTTTCCGGTAAGGAGGAGATATTGCTGACCAGCGCCCGGTCGAGAGGCTGATCCTTAACGGCCTCATCGATGCCCTGCTCAACACTTAACGATTCAGGCCGCCCTATCGGGTGTTCAGCACGAAATACGGAAGAGGGATCTTCACCCTGATTCGTGTCCATTGGTTGTGGGTGGACGATAACCAAAGGGCGTAAGGCATGTAATTCATATCCCAACGGAGATTCAGTTGGAGCCTGCTCGGTAGGTGTTGATGTGCAAGCCTCTTTGTTATTCACAATTTGCCGACACCACCGGTTTTTCGGAGGCAATGTCGGTTCACAAAATTGCGGGCTGAAATCCTCTTGGTACGCCCGGCATGGGCATGAACTGATGGGGTGAAAGTCCCCTGTGGGAGAACCTACATCTGACTGGCGGTAAAGACGCCTGCTGATGACAACCACTAGCTTAAGGCAAGTGCAGTCCCGCGAGGGGCTGTGCGGAGGCAGTCTGAGTGCAAAGGTGCGAGCCGACGTACAGAAATCGCATATAAGGCTGAGTCTCTGGGCGAGTGAGCCAAGGATCACAAAGCCCTATGGTTCGTGAGACACGGTAAATGCGGCGGTTGTGCACTGAAAGTTCATGTCCTTATCCGGGGAGATCTGTTCAACATGCGATTGGTAATTCCCAGTTCTCAGCCACTGGTTACAACAGGCTCGGCGAACAGGTCTCATCATCCTGTTCGAGCAAACCCGATGGCAACCAATAGCGCCAGCAGAGGTAACTCCGCGTGGTGATTGGACAGAAGTCAGCAGAGGCCATAGTAGCTGTACGACAGAAGCCATTAACGGATGGGAAGTCGTTAGCGAAGGGCCGAACATCGACGACAAAGAGGAGACTGATTCCCTCAAGGCGATGCAGCCGTCCGGCGACTCACCGTACTTGGCGACAGAATCTTTAACCAGCTTTGAACCATGATCTACTAAATTGCGTACTTGAACCGGCTAATCTGGCAAGTGCATGGAAACAGGTCAAAAGCAACAAGGGTGCTCCGGGTATTGATGGAGTCACTATTGAAGCTTATCCAGACTTTGCCAAACAGCATTGGCCTTCAGTGCGTCAAGCCTTATTGGACGGAACCTACCAGCCATCACCCGTGCGCCGACATGTTATAGAAAAGCCGGACGGCGGTGAGCGTTTGCTGGGAATCCCTACCGTGATGGATAGGGTCATACAGCAGGCCATTGTGCAGGTGCTGACCCCTGTCTTTGATCCGGGTTTCTCTCCAAACAGCTTCGGCTACCGACCGGGACGGTCAGCACACGACGGAGTCCGTCAGGTTAAGCAGTTGATCAACCGGGGGCTTCATTACGCTGTTGACGTTGATCTGAGTAAATTCTTTGATACGGTTAATCACGACGTTTTGATGTCGAGGGTCTCCCGTAAGGTCCGCGACAAACGCCTTCTGAAACTGATTGGTAGCTACCTGCGCTCCGGTGTCATGATTGAGGGCAATGTCTACCCGACCAGGGTTGGCATGCCACAGGGTGGGCCTTTATCACCCTTGCTGTCTAATGTGGTCCTCGACGAACTCGACAAGGAGCTTGAATATCGGGGTCATTGCTTTGCAAGATACTGTGATGATTTTGTGATTCTCGTCAAAAGTCAGCGTGCAGGGGATCGGGTGATGCACAGCATTACCCAATTCATTGAACGCAAATTGAAACTGAAGATTAACTCCCGGAAAAGTAAAGTTGTGAAAGCAACAGAAAGCGAATTCCTGAGTTTCACCTTCACAGGGAAGAAAGTTCGCTGGGCCCAGAAGTGTCTGGACCGATTCAAATACCGGATACTCAAGTTGACCAGTCGTCGCTGGGGTGTCTCAATGCAACATCGGTTACGCAAATTGGCACAATATATCCGGGGTTGGATGGGGTATTTCCGGTTATCGGAATATCACCGACCAATTCCCCTGCTGGATCAATGGATACGTCGGCGAATCCGTTGCTGCTTTCTGAAGCAATGGCGCAAGCCGAAAACCCGTTTTAAGAATCTGGTCAGGTTAGGCGTTGATAAAATTAACGCCGCCAAGATCGCAGCCAGCAGCAAAGGGTATTACCGTCTGAGTAAAACCTATGCGGTACAACAGGCACTGAATAACAGTTACCTCGCGAAAATTGGGCTTGTTTCATTGAAAGACTTATGGATCAGGTTTCACCATCATCGTTGAACCGCCCGGTGCGGACCCGCATGCCGGGTGCTGTGGGGAGGGCTGGAGAAAGACCGGCCCTTACCCGATTTTTTTGCTGTTTTCCCTATCAACGGCTTGTACTCTGTGTCCGGAGAAATAGGGCTTTGTGCTGTTGTCCGGTAATGGCTCGGTAGCATCGGTAGCAGGAGAAGTAATAAAAGCGAGGTTGTTTAATACGGGCGTAGACTTAGAAGGTACGTTCATTTTTATTCGACCGGTTAATTAATGATTTCATGAAATACTGACCAGATAAACTCGCTACAGTTCAATCATAAAGTTGAAAAGTAAGCTGGACGGGCTGTGCAAACATCATTTGAAGTAACTGTAAAATGTTAGTGACCGGCCATCCCGTATATAGCTGCTTAGGAAACCTGATTTGAATACCGGGTATACCGCTGCTTTTCCGGTGATGTACCAAACGATCATAGACTCTTTCGATGCCACATACAGTGGCAGAACCTCACCCGTTGACCGGATTTCCATAGAACCTGCCGGTTTATTGATCACAACATCCTCTGTGGTTGTTAGTCCGACGGTGCTGAGCGCCAGCAGTGGAATACGATCCTGCTCTGTCATCCCTCCGGTCGTTACAGCATCAGCATAGGCTTGGTCACTGAGCTGACCAAGCTGATCCAGGGTAATGCTGCCCAGACAGGCCATATTGTTGCCACGGCCTACCGAGACAAAATGACCCACCCGGCAGCTGCTCAGCATAGCCTGATAGTTTTCCTCAAGGGATGCATTTTGGGTGGTAGTGATCAGATGGTTTTTTATGCCTTCTTCAGCCTGGTGAACAGAGTATCTGGGGAGCCATTTGCCGAAAGGCTGGATGAGTTTCAGGACGAAAGTAGAAGCGTCCATACCCCTTTCACCGTCAGGGCCAATGGTTCCTTCGCCAAAGGCAAAGTAGCGGTTCTCATTGTGTTCAGGAGCAACATATTCAGATGGGTATTTTAACAGGGTATGACTCAGCTGATTCAGATAGTTTTGGTAACTCAGGGGAAGTGGCACTTTTTTGACCTGGTTCTCCAGTTTACCCGCAGGGTCAACCGATAATTCCATGGGTGACAGTTGAGCAGAATAGAGTTGTAAAGCTGTTGATGCTATCTGCCGGGATGCCGGAGCCTGATGACTTCGATCAGCAAAAAAGTGATGTCCATTCAGGCTGTAAACCGGTGTGCCTAAAGGTAACTGCTGGCTTCTGTCCTGACTTCGGACTCGGCTGGTGAGGGTTAGTCTCAATTGGTTATCAGGCTCTTGCCCAAGGGATGAGAAGGGCAAATCACCAACCAGTGCTTCATCAACAAAGGCAATATGTTTTGCCTTGGTGAATTTGAGGCCAAACTCGGGTCGCCACAGGGCTACCCAGCCATCGTCGGCAGGCTCCAGGCCTGTTGAGTCAATGGTCATCAACTGGCCAAGGACAAACACCGGGGTATTTCTGAGGATAAGCGTACTTGATGATTTCTGGTTGGCCGCAACGTTGGCACCCCGGGCCAGATTATTGGTAAAAAATACCTCGCTGGGGAAAAATTGCGCATCGGTATCGACGACTGTTATGGCCCGGGCTTTTGGATGAAAACTCTGCAGGTAATCGGTCTGCTCAACCCGGTTCAGCAGGTGTTGGCGTTCATGCTCCGTAATCAGGTGGCCTGAAGCATCAAAGTTATTACGGATAGCGCCATTAACCACTTTAACTGCCGTCTGAGCGATGGAGCCATATTGCTTCTGGTAAGCAGAGAGGGCTTCATTCACTTTCTGTTCATCCCAGGGAGCGAGCAGCCACTCCACCAGATTGTTGTCACCTATTTCCCATCGGATAGCGGCATCCTGCGGATTGATTCCCTGCATTTTTGCAATGGTATGGACATCCTGAAGGCCTTTGTAAACAGCCCCCTGTTTGTCGGCTTCAGGATAAGCTGCAACGAGTGCCGCCATCCCGGAGAGGAGAGAGCAAAGGATCCACCGTTTTATTGCCATCTGTACGTCCTCAGTGAGCGCAGATTTTTCAGAAGCCTCAGACAATATAGACAGATAACCGGAGAAAGGGTTTCTTTGGTGTGTGGGCAAAGCGGGTAAAATCCGCCGTCAGGGAACCACCACAGATAAACGACCCGATACAGATACTGATTCGGAATTTACCGTGAGATTGAATACTCTGAATTCAGCACATTGTTAATTGCCCGAATTCCCTATATTGTTGCACAGGCATTTCTATCAATGGTTACCTGCACAGATTAATTGCAAGATAATAAAAGATAAGGCTCTTGTAGGATTTCAGACTGCTACTGGGTTGAACATTGCTGAAGCCCTTTATCTACAAAGGTTGTCAGCATATTGTCCGGTAATGTTGCCCAATCCTTGTTTTTCGTGACCTACAGTCAGTTTTCACTGTAGAGCAGTTCGTAATCAAAATAGAGCCAAAGATAATTAAAGAAAATTAAAAGGAGTCATCACAGTGGCGCATCTGTTGGAAGACTACCCCGTCATTACTGAGATACCCGTAGCCTGGGGGGATATGGATGCCTTTCAGCATGTTAATAATGTCGTATACTTTCGTTATTTTGAATCAGCCCGGATCGATTATTTCGATAAAATACAGATGATGGAAAAAGCCAAAGGCAGCGGCATAGGTCCTGTGATCAGTCATACTCAGTGCTTTTACAAGGCGCC
This sequence comes from Endozoicomonas sp. SCSIO W0465, assembly GCF_023716865.1. Taxonomy (NCBI): domain Bacteria; kingdom Pseudomonadati; phylum Pseudomonadota; class Gammaproteobacteria; order Oceanospirillales; family Endozoicomonadaceae; genus Endozoicomonas; species Endozoicomonas sp. SCSIO W0465. The sequence goes on along the minus strand of NZ_CP092417.1, from coordinate 3,729,915 downwards.
GGTGACCTATCCGGATACCTTGCTGGTAGGTTCAAGAGTCAGTGATGTGCAGGAAGATCGTTTTACCATGGAGTATGCGATTTTCAGTAAAAGCATGAACAGAGTGACCACAACGGGTACCGCAACGGGTGTCATGTTTAACTTTGTCACCAACAGCAAGGCCCGTATTCCGGAGGAATTAAAAGCACTTATTGAGAAAATTGAATCGGCCGGAATCAAGTAGCCATTCTTATCTGACACCGACTGGCAACGAGTGTTCAACTTTCAAAGCGCAGGGCAGTGGGGGCATTCCTGAGGGAAGTTCCGGGTTAACATTGCCACAGGGTATCAAAGGTTATGATGTTGAGGCTGGTTTAAGCCACGAACGAACACCCCAGACCCGACTTTGATCCGCCTTGATGCAACCTAGCGGAAAAGCAATTTTCTGTTTCCAGCTGGTGCTTGTGTTAAAGCTGATGCTAAGTGGTTGGTCATCATTAATCTTACCGGCAATCTGTTCCCTTTCTGCCACGTCACATAACATCTTTAATGAATGGATTCCATCCCTGGTTGGCGTAACGTGTTTGACATCATAGACTGGACGGGGGCTTGGCAGAAGGAATGATCTTCTGACAGCATTGCAGTAATTGCTGAAAATACCACCAGGACAGGGACAAACAGACTCAGCCATGATCCGGTGTTTCGGTCTGGTCACTGCTATGAGGCTGTTCTCCACCCCCAGAGAATGTGTTAACTCATTATTTCCGGCACCGGAATTCCTGTCGATCCTGTCAATAACAAAAGCACTAAAACCATTTGGGCATTTAATTTCATCAATAGGCGCCTCCAACTCCGTATCAAAGTCAATTTTTATGCATCCCCGGGGGCCGTTGGTTCTAATTCCGGCAAGTTCATGAACCTCATCACAATGGAACATGGCTACGGATTGCAGAATATCCATAATGTCACTGTGTCTCATGTATTCCCTAACTTTACTATCACCCAAATATATATTGGCCAGCTTGCATTCCCGACCATCCACCATCAGTTTTAATCGACCATCACTGACCTTTTCCTGGGTGATTGTCATACCATAAATAGGGCTCCAGCCAGTGAGCAACAACGACACATCAACCACATGGACATTTTCAAATTCCTCTTCCAACTGCCTGAGCTGTGAATGCACTGTTTCGTTGATCAGGTCATTATGAATGAGAATAATGGCAGGGCGGGATGGTTCAATAATGCAATTATTCCTGAATATGCGCATGGACACATGATCAACTTCGGTCTTTTGATCCTGATCCAGACAATAAAACTGATAAAACAACGGCGTATCTTTTGGCAGCGTTTCCAACTTAAAGGACTGACCATTTATTGTGATGTCCGTTTGCTGTTGGATATATTGCTGCATCGTATCCAGCTCGTTTCTTGACAATAATCTTTGTTCTGCTGCATCCAGAAGATTCTCTGGTGATGGTGATATTCCGGACCAGGGTATGTCAGATTGTGGTTTTGTCGCGGCAATCAAGTTTCGTAATGAATGACAATGTTGAACAATGTACTCACTCAGTGACTTGCTCTCTTTTGTTGTTAATGTGTCATCTTTTGCCGCCAGCATTGAATGTGTTGGCTTGACCTGCATGACAGGAAGGGCTCTTTTCTGGCACTCCGCGAGTGCACCCGGATTAGCAAAATTTGAGCCTGATTGACCTGCCGACGTTGGCGCAGATTCATTATGTTGTAAGGAGCTTTGCCCAATAGACAGATTCATATATGTACCCAGCTAATAATCAGAAGCGGTTAAAATTTTTAATTGCTAAAAGAAGCCAGAAAGTGGCCCGGGAGCCTACCTAAAAAGTGATTATTAAATCGTTTTAATAGTACTTCATACTCACTCAGGGAGCTCAAACAAACCGGTCAGTATAACTAACATCAACTTCGGAAATGAACTGATCATCTGGTTTTTGGTCAAAAAGTAGCAAGTTCAGTCAGGAGGAAGTATCAATGGATACATCAATTACATCATTAACTCAAAATCCATCAGCAGTTAATTGTGAGTTCTGTTTACAACCAAAAAGTAATGATTCGACGTTGTTCTGCCATCGTGAAATAAAGCAGTACCCTCAATGTCGTGCCAAGAATCTGGTGCCTTCCGGGCGAATGAACAAAGGTTTTTTGCTGAAATATATTATTGAACCATTGTCCAGAAATGCAACCATCGCACGCATTATGCGATCTATTTCAGGATTACCGGATTCAATGCCTGCGCGCGTTACCTTCAGTGATCAGGTGAGAAAACAGGCAAGTCCGGATGATGATGTTCTCAGTGCCCGGGTTGCTGGTGATCAGGAGACAATAACTAATGAGGAATATCTGAAAATCTTATCTGGAATTTTGCCTGAACGGGAATCAGACAGCCACCTGGATAAGCCCCTCTCTGACTGGCGTGGCGTTAATGCAAAGAACATGTCAGATGCCATTATTAAAGCCTGTCAATCAGATCAACTATCAGAGAAAGGGAAAGGGTGTATTACTGAGCAAGGTATTTTTGAGCAGTCGTTGACAGACCGGGATCTCATACACAACAAGGTACCCGTGTCGGTAAAGGCTGAATATCACCTGAATGGGTTTACAGCAACCCATGGATTAAAAGGGGAGGGAGGCAAGCAAACGATAACCACAAGGTTTGTCGAAAAGCTTGGGGCCTCTGACGAGTTTTGCCTGCTGCAAACCAATACTCAGCATGCTCTCGGTGCAGGAGCCAGTGGTATCAACCCGAAAGATGGTCCTTTGGCGAATACTTATCTGGGAAAAAATGGCCAGCCTAAAATTCCCGGTGGCTCTACCTCTGGTGGCTCTGTCGCAGTCAGCAGTGGTCTGGTGCCCCTGGCTATCGGCAGTGATGGCGGTGGTTCCACCCGGATACCTGCTGCAGCAATGGGTATTGTGGGAGTGAAAAGTGGTAAGGCTGAACATCGTCATGAACCGTTTTTTGATCAGACAGGGGGAGCCTATGGCGACAACCCGTTGTCATTGGTGCAGCCAGGCTATGAAGCAATTAACGTGGATGTGGTTGCACGGGCATGCCTGGCGTCGAGCAGTGTCAGACCTGATGAAAGCTGTTATGACTATCGAAAACTGGGCGTGGCAATTGATCTGGATACCATGGGTATTGCCAATCCGGCCGTGGCGGAAAAATGCCAGCAGGCTATTGGCTGCTGGCAGAGTCGACATGGCCAGGCCAGACAGGTGCAGGAAGTCCATCTCATGGATCTTGAGCATTCTCCGGGGAATGCAAAATCACTGGCCCTGTCTCATTTGGTTCTGTTTGGTTCTGAAGAGTTACAGACCTTTGATTCACCGGCATTATCGGATGACCAACGGGCGCAGGCTGACCCTGAACTGAAGCTGAATATGAATCTGGCCAGAACTTTTAATGATCGGATGAAACGCAACGCATCGGAAAACCGTGATCAATTCAAACAATATCTAAAGTCACTCAAAGACCGAGGTGTTGATGTTATCCTGATGCCCACGATTCCTGAAGTAAGCAGGGATATTATCAGTGGCGAGCAGCAATGCGGTATGGCTGACTTGCGCGGTTCATTGCAGCTGAGTCAGCTGACCAGTCTTGCTAATTTGCTTGACGTTCCAGCAATTACCGTGCCTGTTGGTCATGATATAAAAGATGATATGCCTGTTGGGCTGACCCTGATGAGTACTTCGGATCGCGACTGCAATCTTTACCAACTGTTGCTGTTGGCAAAAGAGTTTCAAAATGTAACCCGGGATCATGATGAGTTGCGAATGAAAAAACCAGACATCTATTTTGGTGACTATCTTCGCTAGGAAGGGTAGCGATTGTTACCTACTGGCTCGTCTGGCGAGCCAGTAATAGTTAGCCCGGGTCAGATGGATAGTTTAAGAAAAATAATCGCAACCAATGTAATCGCTATACCCAGCACCTTGACCGGGTGCAGACTTTCCCCAAACATTATTCTGCCAATAACTGAAGTGGCAATAATGCCGAGTGCTCCCCACAGTGCATAGGCAACACTGAGGTCAAGGCTCTCCAGTGCAAAGGACAGAAAAACAAAGGCCGCAATCTGAACGACCATCACCAACAGGGCGAACCGCTTGCGGGTAAAGCCATTGGAGAGCTTGGTCAGTACATTGCCAATAATATCGCAGCTGGAAGCGGCAACGACCCAGAAAATGGCAATCAGTTGCAGATGGTCTGACATGGTTGCAGCTCCTTCTCATTGATTCGTTGCACTTTCTTATCCTGTTCTTGCTTTTCCTGTTCTTGCTTTTCCGACAGTTTCTCACCCAGGTTCATCAGAACCATGCCGGTCATCAGTGACGCCATGGCAATCAGCTTGTTGGCTGAGAACGTCTCATCAAAGAAATACCAGGACATCAGGCTGATCAGCAGGAGACCGAGTCCTTCCCACATGGTGTAAGCAATTGCCAGGGGGATTTTTCGAACCGCCTGGGACAGGAAAAAGTAGGAAATGGAAATCAAAATAGCCATCAGTGTATAGCCCACCACTGGGTTGCTCCCTGATGCCATTTTCATAAAGGATGTACTGGCCACCTCGGTGATGATGGCCAGAAACAGCATGAACCAGTAATACATAGGAATTCCCCCGATCAAGCAATTAAATTGAATAAAATTCAAACTGGTAGTGTTCTTTTTTCCAGCAAAAGACAGGCAAGGGGAGCTAGAGGCCAGTGCGCCAGTAGCACTCAGCCAGATAGTGGCAGACAGTTTTGTAACGACAGGGTGAAATACAGCGCATTTTTGACCGAGATCATAGAGCGGATAGTCATGAATAATATCATGCCTGTCATCGGACGGTAAGCGGCATTTGTTCTTATGGTCTGCTTTATTTTCTTTTTAACAACACCAGTACTGAACCCGTTCCACCTTCTGAAGGCGGTGCAGAACAAAATGCCAGAACATCAGGCATCTGCTTTAACCAGTGATTGGTGTGGCTTTTTAGCGTCGATTGTCGCTCTTTGTTACGGTGAGATTTACCATGGATAATGCGCACACAGCTCATTCCTCGGTAGCGGGAGGTCTGGATGAATTCATGGATTAACTCCCTGGCTTCACTAACCTTATAGCCATGCAGATCCACTTGAAACTGAACCGGTATCATCCCCTGACGCAATTGTCTGAGTCTTGTTGTCTGGATTCCGGGGCGTGAGAACTCAATAAACTGTTCAGGATCGACAGGCTCAATCCATGCTTCAGAGAGTGCGGCTCCGGCTGGCGGCTTTTCCAGTTCGGCAGCCTTTCGGCGTGCTCTTAAGGTGCTTTCCGGGATATCAGCATTGGGTTTGCGCCCATTACCAGAATGAGCCTTGTTGCCTTTTTTGCCAATCAATGGTCGTACGTCTTGCATCGCTTCCCGGAAGCTTTGTTCATCATCTCTCTCGGACATAAAGAAGGCTATTTAACTCGAGACTGGCATTAAGGTTATGGTGGATAGCAGAGTTATCTATTGTACAGTTATGAAAATATAGTCATAGGGGTATTATTAAAAAAATAACCCAAATTGCCGCTCCAAGGATTAGAGAGCAATGCTCATAAAGAACCATGGATTGGATTAATATGAAAATAGGTAAAAGGGCGCAAGTGCAAGCCTGGTTTTCTGCCACTGTTGAAGGGATTGTAAATAAGTGGCGAGGCAGAAAAGCAGCTATACATAGACGTGAGCAAGTGATTCGGCAGGGCCGTGGCATAGAGTTTAAAAAGCTGGGGCATGGTTATTGGGGAACCGTCAGTCAGTATATACCTGACGGGGAAGGGCGAATTAACATTGTTAAAAAAATTGCTAAAAAAAACTACTCTGATCAGGAAGTAAAGATTCTGGAAACGTTGAGTGGCTCTGATCACTGTGTTTCCATAGAAGAGCAGTGGAGTGATGATAAATATCATTATATAGCCATGGAGGATGCTGGTCTCGATATCGGTCGTTTGGTATACCGAAAAAATGGACGCGTTGGAGTTTACAAAAGAATGAACCATCTGGTCCGTATTTTTAAACGGAATGAGGGCTTTAAGGGAATCAATGAGATAAATGATGAGAGACTCTTATTTAAGAGTGTTATCTTTCAGAGCCTGGAAGGCTTGAGGTATATGCATGAGAAAAAAATTGTACACAGGGATATAAAGCCTTCAAATATAATGATTACCTACACCGGGCAGGTCAGAGTCGGCGATTTCGGTTGTGCAGTGGGAGTTGATGAAGCAACTCGCTTTAACGGTGATTTACGATATCAGCCTCCGGAAACATCCAGGCTCAGAAAAGGCAGCTATACAGAAAAAAGTGACATCTGGATGCTGGGTGCAACGATGACTGAAATGATATTGGGGAAGAGTGTCATCATGGGTTTTTTCAGGTTTGGTCCCAGGAATGTCACAGAGATTTTCGCGAGAATTGATAAGGCTTCAGCCTCAGAACGCATTTCAAAAGACACCGCAATGTTGCTCAAATCAATGCTGGCGGCCAATCCGGACGACAGGCCATCAGCTAATGAATTGCTTCTTAAAGACTACTTCCAGAAAGACCTGGAGAAGTTGAATCAGCTTCAAAAAGGATGGAAGGGCAGGGTTGGCGATTACCCTGATTTTAAGTTTAATGCTCATGAATGATAGCATTGAGTGGAGTATGGGTGATAGGCAATATGCATCACCCTTACCTTGTTTACTTTGATTTACCACCTTTCTTTTGGAAAAACTCAGGGTATCTACTCTTCAGTATGTCAACTATTTTATTCCTTGCCACTTGATTTACTTCGGGGGGTAGCCGGTCTTCCATTGTGGCCTCAGGATTATCTTTGCAATAATCTGTTTTGGCGTCTTGAATCATTTCTTTGATATAAAAGCCCAGTTTTCCCTGTGAAGATAATTCGCCCAGTTTGGAGATGACATTGATCATCCGATTCTCTGTCACATATTCGATAAAACCGGGGAAAGAATAATTATCTGTTTTTCTATCTGATTTATTTGGTTTAGCAATCTTGAGATTAAACTTGCCTATTCGATCACCTTTTTTCTCTATTTCCAGATATTGTTCTGCCCTTTTTTTCAATAAAAACGGACGGCTACCTCCTTTTATTAAAAAATCACAAGGCTGAATAACAATGCCTTCAATAAAGTCATGGACGGTCGGTGGTGCTGCAGCTGCAGCTTGTGAGGCAGGGGCTTCCGTGTTCGTGCTGGCGCGGGTAACTATGTTTTCCGGATCAAATGCCAACGCTTCCGTAAACGACAAATCGGAACGCAGAAGCGGCACAGGTTCTAATAAGTCAAATTCCATGTCTTTCATAAAGCCAAGAAATCGCTGGTGTGTTTGTGGTTTGCCATCCATTTCAATAATGAAGGGTGAAAATTTTTTCTCACCATAACTAATCCGTCGATTGATGTCTGAGCCAAAATACTCTCCTCTTAATGTGAGTGACTCACATCCTATAGCCTTGAGTGCAGACTGAATTTTTTTAAAGTCACCCAGATATTTTTTAAACGTCATAGGGGCATCGAAGAAAGGTTTTTCCGCCCTGACCTCTTGGTTTCTTGAAAAATACCGAATGCTATCAGCGCTGATCATAACGTTGAAGTTAGCACCATCCAGCTTTTCTGAAACGACATACAGGGCTTCGCTCAACCCGGGTTCACGTGCGAATATTTCATCGATGTATGATTGGTTTTTGCAGTCTTCTATGGATGGAAAAGGTTTAAACTCCGCTTTTATCTCTCTTTTTTCCAGATCCTTAGCATTGATGTCAGAGCCTTCAGGAAAGCCGCCGGGCTCGTTTGCTGCCAAATAGCCGTTGCCGACAGAAGATAGTGCAACCGGTTTAACCGCTAAACCGGAAAATTGGGCGGTAAGCTCTGCACAGGACTTACCTGCGTCATCCTGATTGGTGGACGAAGCAGAGACTGGCGGAGTATTTGCTGATAATGTTGATTGTATCTGGTGCTCCACAGGTTCGCTCCTGTAATTATTAAAGGCTCTATTTTGATTACGAACTGCTCTACAGTGAAAACTGACTGTAGGTCACGAAAAACAAGGATTGGGCAACATTACCGGACAATATGCTGACAACCTTTGTAGATAAAGGGCTTCAGCAATGTTCAACCCAGTAGCAGTCTGAAATCCTACAAGAGCCTTATTAAATTACCTTTCATTTGTTATTGAGACGCAGCCCGGAAGCTACGTAACCCAAGGTAGAGTAGCAGGTTGTTGGCAACCATCCAGTAAGGAGTGATTGATAATGAATGCTTGACTTCACAGATATGCTTGAATCATTTGCTTATTCAAACCAACTATTCTGCCACAGCAGGGTAGCCTCTCGACGAGAAGTGCCGTCCTGTGAAATTGCATTTAACCTGCAAATAATCCCGGCAGGATTGTTCGCGAATCAGCGCTCGTGTTATCTTCTCAGGTTAAACTACTGTGTTTATAGTCAGGGATTTCAGGGAGCCGAATGGCAGAGTCGGTCAGTAAAAAGAGTCATCAGTCGGATGAGAGCCCTTGGCTCGATGAGGGGCATCAGCCAGGCAAGAGCCTTCAGTCAGACAAAGACCCTCAGCCCATGAAAGGGCTGTCAGAAGAGTCTGCTTCCACACGACGGCGCAAACATTCAAACCAGGGCGCAGCAGTGACAGACATTCTCGCATCACGAGTGCGTGAAGGCATTATGTTTGGTTGGTTGGTACTGGCCGCTTTTCTGGCGTTGGCGCTGGCCAGTTACACCAAGGTTGATCCCGGCTGGTCTCATGTTGGCTCGGTTAAAGATATTGCCAACAGTGCTGGCAGAATCGGGGCATGGTCTGCCGATTTGCTGCTGACTCTGTTTGGGTTTCTGGCCTGGATGGTGCCGGTTATTCTGGTGGTCAAGGCGATTAAGGTTTTTCGCTGCCGACATGAACCGAACGAATGGAACGCCTGGTTGCTGTTGATTCGCAGTGTGGGCGTTATTCTGACCATTGCTTCCGGCGCAGCTCTGGCTTCACTTCACTATCATGCGTTAAGTGAGCTGTTTCCCTCGTCCAGCGGCGGTATTATTGGCGAGTTGCTGATTCAGCAGTTCCTGCCAGCTTTCAATGTGACAGGCAGTACACTGCTGCTGATGGCTTTGTTTCTTCTGGGCATGACGTTTTATACCGATCTTTCCTGGTTTCGTCTGATGGATAGTGTCGGCTATTGGAGTCTCCGTCTTGCCGTGTACTGCAAAGAGCAGTTGATCGCGCTTTATTTTGTGTTGAAAAAGAAGTTAGAAGCCAGAAAGCAAAAGCAGCCTGAGAAAAGTAATGTACCGCCGGTTAATAAGCAGGAACCTGCGTTAAAGCCTCAGGAGACGCATGCGCCTCCCGCTTCACTACTGGTGGCAGAGAAGACAGTCGATAGGCCCGAGGCTCCGGTCATCATTCCTCCTCCAGCGAGGGAAAAGCCGTTTCCACAGGTTGAAAATACGCTGCGTGGAAGTTTACCAACTGCTTCGTTGCTCGATGACGCCCGACACTCCGGTAAGGCCATGAGTCAAGAGTCATTGGACGAAATGTCCCGGTTGCTGGAACTGAAGTTGAAAGACTTCAACGTTGATGTCGAGGTCGTTGCCGTTCATCCCGGGCCGGTCATTACCCGTTTTGAGATTCAACCGGCACCCGGCACCAAGGCCAGTAAAATTACCAATCTGGCCAGTGACCTGGCACGGTCTCTGGCCGTGGTCAGTGTTCGGGTGGTGGAGGTGATTCCCGGAAAGTCGGTGATGGGTATTGAGATTCCGAATGATGACCGTCAAACCGTTTTCTTCAGCGAAATTATCTCGTCCAGAGCGTTTGATGAAGCACAATCTTCGATCAGCCTTGCGCTGGGGCATGATATTTCCGGTCAGCCCGTGATTGTTGATCTGGCCAAAATGCCCCACCTTCTGGTTGCCGGTACCACGGGCTCTGGTAAGTCTGTTGGTATCAATGCCATGATTTTGTCCATGCTGTTTAAGTCCAGCCCGGAAGATGTGCGATTGATCATGATTGACCCGAAAATGCTGGAGTTGTCGATCTATGATGGTATTCCGCATCTTCTGGCACCGGTAGTGACGGACATGAAAGAAGCGGCCAACGCCCTGCGCTGGTGTGTTGCGGAAATGGAACGTCGTTACAGGCTGATGGCGCACATGGGCGTACGCAACATTGCCGGTTATAACCGGAAGGTGAGAGATGCCATGGAAAAGGGTGAGCCGTTGTATGATCCCTTTTATCAGCCCGTTTCTTCAGAACCTTTTATCTCTGAAGACAAGCCACCAGAGTTAGAGACACTGCCCTTTATCGTTGTCGTCGTTGATGAATTTGCCGACATGATGATGATTGTCGGTAAAAAGGTTGAAGAACTGATTGCCCGTATTGCACAAAAGGCCCGGGCAGCCGGTATTCATCTGATTCTGGCCACACAGCGTCCATCGGTGGATGTTATTACCGGTCTGATTAAGGCCAATGTTCCCACACGCATCAGTTTTCAGGTATCCAGTAAAATTGACTCCCGAACCATTATCGACCAGGGAGGGGCTGAACAGTTACTGGGTCATGGCGACATGCTCTATCTGCCCCCGGGGACCAGTGTTCCTGTTCGTATTCATGGGGCTTTTGTTGCTGATGATGAAGTACACCGGGTGGTTGCAGACTGGCAGCAGCGCGGTGCTCCAGATTTTGTGGAAGAGATTCTCAATGGTATCAGCGAAAGTTCTGAAGGCAGTGCCTTCTCTGGCGGACTGGATAACAGTGAACAGGACCCGCTTTATGATGAAGCCGTTGCCTTTGTCACCGAGTCACGCAGGGCGTCCATTTCTTCGGTGCAGAGACAGCTGAAAGTGGGGTATAACCGGGCTGCTCGAATGATTGAAGCCATGGAGGCGGCAGGTGTCGTCAGCCCGGCATTGAGTAACGGCAATCGTGATGTCATCGCTCCACCACCGCCCAGGCATTAATTATCCGGATAAGTTCATTTATATGATCAAGACAACGCGGTTATTTACTGTTTTACCTATGGTTTTTGCTATGAGTATGCCGACCTGGTCTGCTCAACACAAACCAGTTCAATCCCCCTTGCTGGCCGGGGCTGAAAGCACTACCCCTGCCAATATGAAACATGACATGAACGCCGTTGGTGAGCTGGCTAAAAAGCTGCAGGCCATGAATACGGTCAGTGCCAATTTCTCTCAAAGTACGATTGATAAAAGTGGTCGGCCCAAAGTTGAGAAAGGGAGTATGCAACTGAAGCGGCCCAACCAGTTCCGCTGGAATATCACTTCACCGTTTAATCAGGAGATCATTGCCAAAGGTGGCAAACTCTGGATGCTTGACCCTGACTTTAAGCAGGTGGTGATTAAAAAGCAGAACAATCAGTCAGGACCGACTGCCGTCCAGCTGCTCAGCGGTGATGCCAGTGAGTTTCTGACAGAGTACGCTGTGACTCGCATGAACTATGGCCCTGAGGTGGTTTATACCTTGCGACCTCATAAAGCATCGGATCTTTTTGAAATGCTGGAAATCCATTTTTCCAGAAATGAGATCTCGGCCATCAGTATTGTGGACTCTCTTGGTGGTAAGCGACGAGTTGACTTTACCCAGGTGGATCTCAATCAACCGGTAGATGGTAAGTTGTTTGAACCGGACGTGAAGACATTAGAGAAGGCCGGTTTTGATATTATTGATGAGAGTGGGGTATGACCACACTCTTTGATGCCCCCGCTTCTGCGCGCTATGAACCCCTGGCGGCGAGAATGCGCCCGGGTAGACTCGATGACTACCTGGGGCAGGAACATATTCTTGCCAGGGGAAAACCGCTACGGGAAGCTCTGGAGCAGGGCATGCTCCATTCCATGATTTTCTGGGGCCCCCCGGGTGTCGGCAAGACAACATTGGCCAGACTCATTGCTACGAAAACCGATGCCCATTTCGAAACTCTTTCTGCCGTGCTCTCCGGTGTTAAAGATATTCGCGAAGCGGTGGCAAGGGCAAAGGATGAGCAGCGGTTTTATCAGCGAAAAACCGTACTGTTTGTTGATGAGGTTCATCGTTTTAACAAATCCCAGCAGGATGCTTTCCTCCCTCATATAGAAGATGGCACCGTTATATTTATCGGGGCCACCACAGAAAACCCATCATTTGAACTGAATAATGCATTGCTCTCCAGGGCCAGGGTCTATGTGCTGAAGTCGCTTGGGGAGGAGGCGCTTGGTCAACTGGTGGACCAAGCGTTAACCAATCAAGAAAGAGGGCTGGGCGGTAAGGGCATTCGGCTTGAGCAGAATGCCAGGGAGATTCTGATTCGCTATTCTGACGGGGATGGTCGTAAGGCCCTTAATACGCTTGAGGTTGCGTCTGACCTGGCTGAGAACGGCATTATCACTTCGGGTGCTGTTCAGGCCATTCTTGCTGATACAGGTCGTCGTTTTGATAAAGGCGGTGACGCGTTTTACGACACTATTTCAGCGTTTCACAAGTCTGTGCGGGGCTCTGATCCGAATGCGGCACTTTACTGGGCCGCTCGAATTGTTGACGGGGGAGGGGATCCGCTCTACGTGATTCGGCGGCTGGTGGCCATTGCCAGTGAGGATATTGGCAATGCCGATCCAAGAGCCCTGGAGATCACCATTAATGCCTGGCAGGCATTTGAGCGGCTGGGTGCTCCGGAAGGGCTTTTGGCCCTGGCCCAGGCAACGGTCTACTGCGCCAGCGCACCGAAAAGTAATGCGGTATACAAAGCTTGGAAAGCGGCATTGGCTGACGTTAAAAACAGCCCGTCCTATGAGGTACCTCATCATCTGCGCAACGCACCTACCCAATTAATGGGAAGTCTTGGCTATGGCAATGGTTATCGCTATGCTCATGATGAACCTAATGGCTATGCCGCAGGGGAGCGTTACTTTCCTGACGAGATGGATGTTCCGGACTATTACCAACCGAATGATCGGGGACTGGAGATTAAGATTAAAGAAAAGTTGGCCTGGCTCAGGCGTCTTGATGAAGATAGCACACAAAAACGGTAGCCTTATATCATATTATCCAATCATATTTCTTGGGCGTCTAAAAAAGATAACCTCCTGAATTGAAAAAAAGGACTATTCTATGTTGACAAATACTTCGATAACAGAAACCGGGTTAGATAGAACTATTCAACTATCAATAGATTCCGAATCAAATCAGCAAGCGACCTTTAATGATTTACCTGTCATAATAATCCAAAAAATCGCTTCTAAATTACCTTTGCCCGACGTTATACGATTAAAACATGCATGTAGACATGCATATCATTCCATTAACGAATACGACATTAATAAAGCAAAAACAAGATACACAGTTGAATTCAAAAATATGGAGAATATTGAATTCGAAAATCCAATACTTTATACAAAAGGTATGCAGCTATTTCATTGGAATAATGGAGTATTGGATATTGAAAAGAATACGCTTCCAAATATCAAAAAAATTTCCCATAGATTTGATTTAAATGAGTTCTCACTTCCCGGGTATGAGATTTCTAAACACAAAAGCAGCGGCTTGAATGATCCACTCTCCATACATACTGGACAACTTGAAAACGATCTGTATTTTGTACTGACTCTTAACCCCAGGCTATCATCACATTTTGTAGAATACAGTCACGAGCATCAGATGATTGGGTATGCTGGTGATAATAATCCAACATCCTATCCTGGTGAAAATAATCATGCTATGTACTGTGGAAGAACGTATGAAGGCGCAATCAAAACCTATGAGTTAGTATGTAAAAACTGTGACCTGGCAATTCACATAAGAGAATTGCTGGGATTTCAAAAAAAATACTATTGATTTTGATATAGTAAAAAAACATTTCATGACTATGATTTGCAAATTCAGTATCACTTGTCTGTAAGGATTCTCTGATGAAATACCCGTATATGCTGAACTACCTTTCTGTAGCAGCTGGGGGAGCCCTCGGGGCATTGGCACGTTCACTGATTTATGAGTGGTATGCAAAATCCGGAAATGAACAGTTGTTCCCGCTGCCGACGATAACGGTAAACATTATTGGGTCGTTGCTTATCGGGATTACCTGGTATTGTCTGGCAGAAAAAAGTCTGCTTCCTCCGGTCTGGAGGGATTTCACCACAGTAGGCTTTCTGGGAGCATTAACCACCTTTTCTACTTTTTCGCTGGATGTTTTCCGACTTTTTCAGTCCGACCGGTTGGTTGAAGCAATTGCCTATGTGTTGGTCAGCGTAATCTTATGCCTGGTTGGCACTTGGCTGGGTTACCAGGGTATTCGGGTGATCCTGAACGGCTAACTGCCATTACGTCCTGCTCACTATCTTTATCGAATGTCTCCGAGTCATGGTGTATGATCAGCAAGTTATCTATGACAAAAATCGTACACGTATGAAGTGGCTTGTCAGGATAAAAAAACCGTCGTCCAATCAGTTAATTTGGTAGGAATATGCTAGACCCCAAAATCGTTCGCAGCACTCCTGAGGCTGTGGCGGAACAGCTGTTAAAGAAGCACTATAAACTGGATGTTCAGCGTCTGGTTTCTCTGGAAGAGCGTCGCAAGTCGCTTCAGGTTAAAACTGAGCAGCTGCAGAGCGAACGTAAGTCGGGTTCCAGGGACTTTGGCAAGATCAAGGCGCAGGGCGGTGATGTTTCGGCACTTAAAGAGCGCATGGATCAGGTCAATGCCGAGCTTAAGGAGAATGAGCGGGCTCTGGCAGAATTACAGGATCAACTGAACAACATGCTGCTGGAAGTGCCTAACCTTCCAGATAGCTCCGTACCAGAAGGTAAAGACGAGAACGATAACGTTCTGGTTCGTACCTGGGGTGAACCACGGAAGTTCGAGTTTGACGTCAAAGACCACGTTGATCTGGGCGGAGTGCTGGGCCTGGATTTCGAAGCGGCCGCTCATATTTCGGGCTCCCGGTTTGCCATGCTGCGTGGTAAGATTGCCCGCCTGCACCGTGCGCTGGCTCAATTTATGCTGGATGTTCAGACCACTGAGCACGGCTATGAAGAAGTCATTACTCCGCTGCTGGTTCATGATAAAGCGCTTTACGGCACTGGCCAGTTGCCAAAATTTGGTGAAGATCTGTTCAAGACGGCCTGTGATGATGACACCGGAACTGATCAGAAGCAGTTTTTCCTGATTCCTACCGCGGAAGTAACCCTGACTAATCTGGTGCGTGAGCAGATTGTTGAAGCAGATCAACTGCCAATCCGTCTGACGGCGCATACTTCATGTTTCCGCAGTGAAGCGGGCAGTTATGGCCGTGATACCCGGGGTCTGATTCGGCAGCATCAGTTTGAAAAAGTTGAAATGGTACAGATCGTCCATCCTGAGAAATCCTACGATGCCCTGGAAGAGATGACCGGACACGCAGAAGCCATTCTACAAAAATTGGGTCTGCCTTATCGCGTAGTTGCACTGTGTGGTGGTGATATGGGCTTTGGCGCCGCCAAGACCTATGATCTTGAAGTCTGGCTGCCAGCACAGAATCAGTACCGTGAAATTTCCTCCGTGAGTAACTGTGTTGATTTCCAGGCACGACGCATGATGGCGCGTTTCCGCAATGAATCAGGCAAGCCGGAGCTGGTTCATACACTGAATGGTTCAGGCCTTGCAGTGGGTCGTACTCTGGTGGCTGTGCTGGAGAACTGCCAGGATGAAGAAGGCCGGATCCATATACCATTGGTGCTCCAGCCTTATATGGGCGGATTGAAGATTATAGAGTAATCTTCATGGTAAGTAGGGCTTCCATACAGGAAGCTCTACTTATTCTTATCTAGTTCTCGTCCAAAAACACAACCAATTGAAAACTGTAGATTTTATCCTGAAAAATTAAGTGGAGCCCTACTGCTATCTGGCGACTAAACTTCCCAAGAGCAAGAAACATAAGGGATTGCCAAAAACAGAGGACTCCAAATGCGCAAAAAACGCAACCCGCAGTGTAGTATGGAACTCCATTACGTACCTCATGAAATCTGCTCCCAGCTTTCCGGTATCTCGCAATGGCTTGACGCCCATCCACAGTTCAATGACTGGATTTATGAGGACTTAAGTTCTGGTGATAAACAGAACACTGGGCGGAACGGACTATCAGCAGAATCCGTTCTTCGTGCGGCACTCCTGAAACAGTATTTGAATTGTGATTATGACTACTTGTCGTTTGTTTTGATGGACTCCATGCTCTTTCGAGACTTTTGTCGCCTCGAACCAAACCAGCGCCCCAGTCGCTCCAGTTTGCATGGGCTCATCAGCCTTCTTACTGCATCTACATGGGAACGGATTAATAACTGTCAGCTAATGACCGCTAAAGATCAGGGTATTGAAAAAGGGCGCACTGTGGCTATTGACAGCACAGTCACCGAATCGGATATCAAACCTCCTTGCGACAGTGATCTTTTAGCCAGTTCCGTTAAAGAAATTTGTCGGCTGCTGGAACGGGGACAAACACTGACAGCGACACCGCTTTATGAATATACCCATCACAACCGAGCCGTAAAAGATGCGGCCAGAAAATGCATCTACGCTGGCAAAGAAGAGCGGCATCAGCATTATAAAAAACTGCTGCAGTTGACCCGAAAATCCCGGAAGGTACTTATCGAAGCTACTGTCACGCTAGCAAACGCCCGTCAGCAGGGGCAGTGTCTCCTGGCTGATGATGCCGACAAGTGGCAGGCAGATGTGGATCACCTGTTACCCCTGGTGGATGCAATAGTCTCCCAGACAGAGCGCAGGGTCTTTAAGGGTGAAAAGGTGCCAGCCCAGGAAAAAGTGGTTAGCCTGTATGAACCCCATACGGATATCATCGTAAAAGACAGGCGGCAAGTACAGTATGGCCATAAACTGAACCTGGTTCAGGGAAAAAGTCGATTGATCCTGGACCTGGTTATTGAGGAAGGTAACCCAGCGGATTCGGACCAATTCATTCCGATGATGGAAAGACAAAAAGAAATTTATGGTCGTGTACCTCGCCAGACAAGCGGTGACGGCGGATACGCGTGTCGCGCTAATTTGGAAAAAGCCAAGGCCATGGGAATCAGCGATGTAGCTTTTAATAAGAAGCGCGGACTTGAAGTCGAAGAGATGACTAAAAGTCAGTATGTGTATAAAACGCTCTTTCGCTTCCGGGCAGGTATTGAAGCGGGAATTTCGTGGCTAAAGAGATGTTTTGGGCTATCACGTTGCCACTGCAAGGGTTCTGAGCGTTTTGATTCTCATTGCTGGTTATCGGTGGTCTGTTACAACCTGGTGATTCTGGCCAGACACCCGGCACCATCCTGATAGCCACCTCCACGCTACATGAAAGTACCTTTCCAGCATGGTGGGAGGATGTTTTCTGCCTGCTTTTCGCGTTTTTCTCCAATATCCGTCCCAGATTAGAGAAAAAAAGGGAAGAGTTTTTGCGGCTCTCTGGAATTTCAGGAAATATCAAAACGCACGTACAATCTAATTATGATTGCCTGATGCGTTTTTGGACGAGAACTATCTAAGGTTTTTAAGCGTCGGCGTCTACAGCCAGATTTTTCAACCAGTATCTTGCCAGTACCCGGTAAAGCACCAGAATCGCTTTCGTCACTTCTTCCATCAGTGCACAGAGAAACACCAGATACAATGGCCAATGCCAGATATTCACTGCTGCCCAGGCCAGAGGAACACCCACACACCACATGCCAATCACATTGATGGCTACCGTAGCTTTCACATCACCGCCACTGCGCAAAATTCCAATAATTCCCGTCAAATTGATGACCCGGATACAGAGGGCAAAACCGGCAATGATGAGCACTTCACTGGCCATTTTTAAGGTGTCACCTTGAAATTTGCCGAACATTTTAACGATCGGCTCATTGAAGATCAGGGTAATAAAACCAATCAGCAGGGCAATTGCCGGGGCGGCCAGCATGAAATAGCGACTCTGTTTCCAGGCAAGCTCAAATTCTCCGGCACCGAGCTCTTTGCCAAGGATAATCGAGGTAGCGATAGCGAACCCGATAAACAGGGAAATCAGAACGCCTTCAACGGAAGAAATAGCGCTCATCACCGCCAGCTCAACAACCCCCATCTGGGCAAACATCAGATTGTAAAGAACCAGGCCAAAAGACCAGAGACCATCCTGAATCAGCATGGGGACACAAATACCAATATATTTAATCCAGTGTTGGCGATTGTTGCATTGCAACAGGTCAGCTTCAACTGGTATCAGGCCAGGACGAACAGCAAAGATGTAATAAACGAGTAAGGCAACCTGAATTAACCGTGAGATGGTTGTTCCCCAAGCCGATCCTGCCACTCCCAGCGCCGGAAAGCCAAAGTGGCCATAGATAAGCAGATAATTAAACAGCACATTCATAAGAATGGTGATAAAACCAATGCGAGTTGGGGTTTTTGCATCGTTATTGGTTCTCAGCAGTGCTTCCAGCGGGATGGTGATCGCCACGCAGAGGAAGGAGGGAGCCGTGATAATCAGATAACTGCTGCCCAGCGCTTTTAGCGTCTGGTCATTACTGACCAGCCCCATGATCTGTTCTGGAAAAAGCAGGTAGATAATGGCAAATGGTGTGGTGATAGCCAGTGCGGCAATAATGGTCTGAACCAGCGTCCTGCGCACGCCCTCCATATTTCGGGCACCAATATACTGCGCGGCCAGAATACTCATGCCACTGCCCAGGGCGGCAATCAGAATCAGATTAAAAAAGAAAATCCGGTTACCCATACCCACGGCGGCAACTTCTGTTTCCCCCAGCAGAGACACCATGAATATGTCAATTAACCCAAGCATTGAAAACATCATGGATTGCAGGGAAATTGGCAACGCCAGCTGCCAGAGATTGCGCAGGAAGTCCCTGTTTGGGGCTTTATTTTCAGTAGTTTGGCTGGTCATAAAGGAACTAACAACAGTAGAAAAAGCTTTATCGTCATGTTTGATATCAACTGTACTCTTTTAGTCGCATAAGATAGAAGTCGGAATTTTCCTTATTTTCGTTCTTTATATGCTTTTTATAACTTTAAAGAAGGCTCTTTTCGGGTTACAGACTGCTCTGCAATGAAAATTGGCCAAAGGCCTTGATATACAATGCCTTCAGGAAACTGCTGGCTAAATATTGCCAAGCCCTGCCACAGGAGGATTCCAGCCTGATTTATGAAATCAGCAGTCTGCAATACGAAAAGAGCCTTAAAGAATATATGATATAAAAACATTGTTGTCTTTGTTCTACCTTATGTTGGTAAACTCGTGGCATTCGAGGTTTGGCCATCTGCACTAACGGCCAGAACGGCATGAATTAACCGAAAAATAACGAGATGAACATGGACTATCTGCCATTATTTCTACAGGTACGTAATCAGCGCTGTCTGGTTGTGGGGGGGGTGAAATTGCCCTGCGTAAAATCAGGCTTCTCAAAGCTTCCGGTGCCGGTGTGCGAGTGGTGGCCAGAGAAATCTCTTCAGATATTCGTGAGTTTCTTGCCAGCAGTGATGACCAACTGTTGGAAAAAGTATTTGATAACCATGATCTGAACGATGTCTGTCTGGTCATTGCAGCAACCGATGATCAGGAGGTTAACCGGCAGGTGGCAATGTCGGCACAACAGCGACAGCTGTTCGTTAATGTGGTGGATGATGCGGATGTCGGAAATGCCGTAATGCCGGCTATTGTTGATCGCTCGCCAGTGGTGGTGGCTTTTTCTACCGGTGGAAAGGCTCCGGTGCTTGCCCGTCTCCTGAGACAGAAACTGGAAACTCTGTTGCCCCGGGGATATGGCCAGCTGGCTGCCCTGGCCGGCGAATGCCGTGATATGGTCAAGGCAAGGTTCAATCAGATCAATGACCGACGGTACTTCTGGGAGAACGTGTTGGCAGGTCCCGCTGCAGAAAAAGCACTGGCGGGTGATCTGCAGGGTGCCCGGAATTGGATTGAGCAGACTCTGGAAAACACAGCGGAGCAGAAGACCGGTGAAGTGTATCTGGTGGGTGGAGGGCCAGGTGATCCAGACCTGCTGACGTTTAAAGCGCTCCGGTTAATGCAGCAGGCTGATATTGTGCTTCACGATCGGCTGGTCTCTGAAGATGTTTTGGCACTTTGTCGTCGGGATGCAGATTATATCTATGTTGGTAAAAAGCGAGATAGACATGCGCGCCCCCAGGAAGAAATCAATGCACTGTTGGTCGAATTGGCCAAGGAGGGCAAGAGAGTTCTGCGCTTGAAGGGTGGTGACCCCTTTATTTTTGGGCGTGGTGGCGAGGAGATCGAAACACTGGCCAGTGAGGGTATACCTTTCCAGGTGGTGCCAGGTATCACTGCTGCTTCTGGCTGCGCCAGTTATGCCGGTATTCCCCTGACCCATCGGGATCACGCCCAGTCTGTTCGCTTTGTCACGGGGCACCTGAAAGGGGGCAGCTATGCGTTGAACTGGAATGAAATGCTGGATCCTGGTCAAACGCTGGTATTCTATATGGGATTGCTGGGGCTTTCCCGTATCTGCGAGGCGTTAATTGATCATGGGAGGGCTGAACAAACACCCATTGCCTTGATTCAACAGGGTACAACCCGGAACCAACGGGTTTTTACCGGAACGTTGGCTACGATTAATAAAATTATTGAGTCTGAAAAGGTAAAGGCTCCGACAATCATCATCATTGGCGATGTGGTTCGCCTGAGAGACAAATTAAGATGGTGTTAGCTGATTATTATTTTGGAATTTTGTATTGGACATGAAATACAGGTGCAGAGAAATCTCTGCAGTTTTCGTATGCTCGAGCTGAAGGTCTGATGATGTAATTGATTCCATCTATGGTTGTGAAGAACTTATAGTGGTTTTCATTGATGTCGTCCTGATTATGTCTTTTACCACTGTGACCTCGTAACTCACTGCTTATTACCGGATGATGCCTGGTGACATAACGGTTTATCGGCAGATATGACTTGACAGAATCGGGATTCACCTCGATAAAATCATGCTTGATATATTCAGGCTGTTCCTTGGCTGACTGTAACTGAGTTGGAGATGGTGCCATTTTATACTTACTGATTTCATCACGGCTAAAAGGCACATGTAGCTTTGTTAGCATAGTGTAATCATAAGGGGTGATTTTTCTGATTATTTCTGGTGATTTAATCAACGTATATCCATAGGGGGTATCTACTGCAGGCATGATATAAAGGCAGTTTTCTATATGGCATATGTCCTGATTTATGTCTTTTACTATTGCTTGCTTCAACGTTGGATAGTGTTGATTGAGAAATAAGGAAAATGGACTGTTATTTATTAGTGACAGGATGTTTACATCTCGTTTAATGGATATGGCCAGTATGGTGACAGGGCTTCCTTTATTATAACTCTGATGAAGGTAGCGACTGGCTGCAGCGATGCTTGGGGTACTGTATAAGCCAATACCATATACTTTGCGCTTTTGGTTAATGGTTTGGGGTTCAAAAAATCTCTCTTTCAGAATGGAGTTTCTACTGCGACCCATTTCATCATTTACGCAAGTGTATTTTCCTGCACGGAAAAAAATATTCGTATCCGCTGTTTTTGGGCAATTTTCATTTTGTATGAAATTTCTAATTGCCTTTTCTGTGGTGATATTGAATTCCGTAAATAAAGAAATTGTGCGTAAGTCCAGATTTATCTTTCTGGAAGCAAGATCATGAAACTGTTGAGGTAGATAATTGGATCTCACCTTAAATCGATCAGAAATAAAAGTGGATATATCTTCTTGGCTGAGACATTCAATTTCATGGCCTCTCAGGGTTTGGCATTCATCATCTAAAATATCGAGCAGCAAATTTACTCCCTGCTCAGTCGCCCCGGGATTAAGAAAAGATCGTATTTGTGACCGTATTATGCTGCGTTGCGACAAGTTGCTGCATAATTCAGTTTCACTGGTGTCCATGGGTTCATCTTTTATTGCAGGTACATTATCTCCCGGGTAAGGAAGAACATGGTGGCTGCCAAAATATGAACCTGGACTGTCGGTTCGGGTGGTTCCGGATGTAAGAGGGGTGGGCTCCGGGTTAGGATTAAAGGACAGAGGGTTCATTGCATTAAACTAATCTAAATGGGTTTTGGTATATTCCGTGCCGCTTAAGGAATATACCATGCGAATAAATTATTCGACGTTGATCTAACATGACAACGCTATTAATGGATCTGGATAAACAAACTGATAATTTAGTGCTTTCTTCAATTTATCACAATTCACCAGCCGGTAGGGCATGGGTTTATCAATAAAAATGGGGGGCTCAATGCCCATGATTTCACAGGACCGGGTGTAAAGCTGACGGCGGGTAGGGTGCTCATCCGCTGAGGCATTAAAGACTTCTCCATACAGGTTTTTGGCAATAATCTGCTCGATGATTTGCAGGCAGTCTTCACGGTGTATCATATTCACCGGGTCGTCAGCCCCGCCCAGCTCTTTGCCAGAAAAATAGCGGCCAGGTTGATATTCACCGCCAATAAGGCCAGAAAAACGAAGCACCGTGGTTTTCAGCTCGTCGTGTTGAGTGAACAGCTCTTCAATATCCAGCCATGCGGTATCAGAGAATGGGGACTCGATGCGAGCAGCATCTTCTTCGGTTACTTCAACATTATTTTGGGGGTAAACAGAAGTTGCACTGACCAGAATAATTTTTTTCACTCTGGACTGATCAATGTGTTTAAGCAGTGCTTTCATCTGGCGAAGGTAAAAGTGAGGTTGCCCATCGCCTTTTCCGGGTGGAATGTTGATGAAGAGAATATCGGTATCAAGAAACGACTCGATATCGCCCTCCGGTTCTGGTGACAGGCCGATCCTGTATGGCTCCATGCCAGCGGCAGAAATCGCTGCCATTTTTGCCTGTCGAGTGGTAGATCCTTTGACTGGATAGCCATCTTTCACCAGTCGATCGCCTAATGGCATGCCCAGCCAGCCACAACCCAGAATGCTGATGGTTTCTTTCATTATTGGTCTCTTGCTTGTCGAGGAAAAGGGCGATGAATTACAAATGCGAACTATTTTCGCTGATTGTTACCATAAATGAAACGGTTTTGAATAACCCAGTTATCCGGTAGGGATTCTCTGGAGCGTTCCAATGGCATAGAATAGCCGTGAAATTAATAGAGGAAGTGTTGCGTTGAACATTACATTTACTGAAGCCGCACAGAAGTATCTTGCCCAATTATTAGAAAAGCAAGGGGTTGAGGGGATTGGTGTACGCCTGTTTGTCAGTAATCCCGGCACACCTCATGCGGAAACCTGCCTTGCATACTGTAAGCCAGGGGAAGAGAAAGAGGGTGATCTGACGCTGGAGCTTGAGTATTTTAACTGCCATGTTGAAGGTTCCAGCGAACCTTTTCTTGAAGAAGCCATTGTTGATTTTGCTGAAGACAAGCTGGGTGGTCAGCTGACCATCAAGGCGCCTAACGCCAAGATGCCTAAAGTTAATCACGACAGTCCTTTGGATATGAAAATCAACTACTTCCTGCAGACAGAAGTAAACCCCGGGCTGGCTTCACACGGTGGTGTAGTATCACTGGTGGAACTGGATGATGGCATCGCTGTTCTTCAGTTTGGTGGTGGTTGTCAGGGGTGTGCTGCGGTCGACATGACCCTCAAGGATGGTGTTGAAAAAACGCTCATGGAGCGTATTCCAGAATTGAAGGGCGTGCGTGATGTGACCGACCACAGTAATACTGAGAATGCTTTTTACAAATAAAGCAGACCTTTTCGACGACGGGAGTGGCGTTCACTTCCTGACAGATGTTCTTTCTATTGATACCGTTGGATTCAGTTTCACCTTATGAAGTCTCCTCTTATTACCCGTGCCGGAAAAGAAACGCTTGAACAGGAGCTTCAGTATCTTTGGCAAGTCAAGCGGCCCGAGGTAACCCAGGCTGTTTCCGAGGCAGCTGCCCTCGGGGACCGGAGTGAGAATGCAGAATATAAAGAAGGGAAGCGACAGCTCCGTGAGATTGATCGCAGGATACGCTATCTCAGCAAGCGGCTGGAAATCCTGAAGGTGGTTGATTACTCGGCAGAACAGGAAGGAAAGGCATTTTTTGGTGCCTGGGTTGAGTTGGAGAGTGAAGAGGGTGAAATACTCCATTGCCGTATAGTGGGTGCTGATGAGATTGATACTAAAAACAAGCACATTACCATTGATTCACCAATGGCCAAGGCAATGATTGGGCGTCAGGTGGATGATGAAATCGTGGTAAATGCACCGAGTGGACGTAGAATCTGGTATATCAACAAAATACAGTATCAACCTTTTTCAGACGATGAATAGTCAAAGCTATGGTTTTTCAAGCTTTATTAATGGTATTTCTACCCTGTTTTGCGAAAGGGTAAAGATATCACTATAACTCTTGGGTATAATGGTGTATCTTTTTGCCCTTTTTGATATCCCAAACTCATTCAATCACCCAGTAGTCCAACGGAACTGTGAAGCGTTATAAACAGGCCATTTTATCCAATTTTTTTGTCACCGAAGACGGCAGTGCTGTACGCCATTTGGTGGAGGCAAATCTGGATATTGAGTCAAGAAGTGACCGTACGCTCTGTACCGAAGTCCTGAACAGTGATTGTCACTATGAGGTGCTGGTTAATGGCCACCTTTCCAGTGTCTGCATGATCTGTTCAGCCATTCTCGACCGCAGGATCAGCAATATGCCGGTCGAGCGTAAAGTCGTTTATGGTAAAAAGCAGGCTATGGATATCTATATTCCACCGGATAACCAGTTATCCCTTCCGGGCGTGATTGAGCCTGTTGCGGACGAAGAGCGTAAAATGATGGCTCTTATTGAAGAACAGCCCGAACAAATCGAACTGTTTATATGAGTAGGCATTGGTTCTACAGGGAGTGACTAACGGCGTCCTGGCAGAACATCTTTCAATTTATCCCTCATGCTGCGAAGCGTCTTCTCCGTCGTTTTCCAGTCAATACAGGCATCGGTAATTGAAACCCCGTACTGCAGGTCATCCAGGCTGTCAGGCATTTTCTGATTGCCCCAGCCAATATTGCTTTCCACCATCATACCGACAATTGATTTATTGCCTTCAATGATCTGGTTAGTGACATTCTCCATCACCAGTGGTTGCAGGGCAGGGTCTTTATTGGAGTTGGCATGAGAGCAATCAACCATGATGTTTGGCCTGATGCCTGCTTTTTTCAGTGCTTTCTCACACAGTGCCACACTTACCGAGTCATAGTTTGGCTTGCCATTGCCACCACGCAAAACAACATGGCCATAAGGGTTACCTTTGGTATGGGTAACGGCTACCTGTCCCTGACCATTCAGTCCGAGAAAACGGTGTGGGCTGGAAACGGACTGAAGGGCATTGATCGCCACTTCCAGTCCGCCATCGGTGCCATTTTTAAAGCCAACGGCAGAGGATAGGCCGCTGGCCATTTCGCGGTGAGTCTGTGACTCAGTCGTTCTTGCACCTATGGCAGACCAGGCAACCAGGTCCTGAAGATACTGTGGGGAGATTGGGTCGAGTGCTTCCGTAGCGGCAGGAATACCCATTTCGGCAACCTCCATCAACAGGCGGCGACCAATATGAAGACCTTCTTCAATTTTAAATGAGTCGTTTAAATGCGGATCGTTGATCAGGCCTTTCCAGCCAACCGTGGTTCTGGGCTTTTCAAAATAGACGCGCATCACCAGATACAATGTGTCATTCAGCTCTTCTCTGAGTGCTCTCAGCCGACGGGCATAATCTTTCGCGGCAGCAACATCATGGATTGAGCAGGGGCCTATTACCACAAACAGACGATGATCCGTGCTATCCAGAATGTCCCTGATCACTCCACGACTTTCAGAAACGGTTTTTGCTGCGACTTCCGTCAACGGAATCTCAGATTTGAGGCGCTCGGGGCTCAGCAGAATTTCCTGAGATTCAATATTGAGGTCTTCAATGGGTAAAACAGCCATCTGCACGATTCCGTATATAAAAAACTCGTTTAACATATCCTGATCAGTGGCGAGAGCTGATGCTGTAATTTCCACTGGTTTGATGAGGTTTTTTCACTTTATTCAAACTGACACAGGCCTGCAACCCTGGAAAAGTTTAAAAAAGGTATTTCAGGCCCAGTCCCAGCAGAATAATGGCCAATATGATGCGCATGAAAGTATCCGGCAGCTTCATACCGACACGGGTTCCCACATAGATTGCCGGAATAGAGCCCATCAACAGGCTACCTAACAGAATAAAGTCAACATTACCCAGCCAGATATGGCCAAAGCCTGCCAGTAACGTCAGTGGTACGGCATGAGCCAGATCGCTCCCCACTACCTTGACAGGTTTCAGCAGAGGATAGAGGAGAACAATGGCTGCAGTTCCCAGTGCTCCTGCCCCAACCGATGAAAGCGTGACCAGGACACCGAGGAAAATACCGGTCATAAATGTCAGAGGCGTCTGATACGCCTGTGGAATCATCGAGACACCGGAGCGCTGTCTTCTTTTCAAAAAAGGACCCATGAACAGCGACAGAGCAGTGAGGGTTAACATTATCCCAAGGCATAGTGTAAGGATCGGGCTATAATCAGCGCTTCTGTCAAAAAAAACCTTGAGTAGAACAATCGTCAGGGCTGTTGCAGGAAGACTGCCAGCACAGAGAATTTTGACCAGTGTCCAGTCAATACTTCTCTGACGGTGATGGACAATGACTCCGGTTGACTTGGTAATGGCTGCATACATCAGATCCGTGCCGATGGCGATATGGCTCGGGAAACCAAACATTAACAGCAGTGGTGTCATCAGCGAACCACCGCCAATACCTGTCAGGCCAACCGCAAATCCAACGCCGGCACCGGTGGCAATGTATGTTAGAAAATCCATAAGTATCCTGAAATTTATGGTCTAAAGTTATAAGTGGCCAAGGCGATGTTTGAAAATATTGACCAAAAATCGATGATTCGCTGGTAACTATATTGACTGGCTTGTATTCTGGAAAAGAATTTAATGTCATTTTTTTATACCTTATAGAACTAACGGATCCTGTCTCACTCTGTTCACTTTTGTCAGCACAACCTGCCTGACTGGAGGCCATCAATGAAGCTGCAACAACTGCGCTATATCTGGGAGGTCGCCCACCACGATCTCAACGTATCAGCTACTGCGCAGAGTCTATACACTTCTCAGCCCGGTATAAGTAAACAAATCCGGCTTTTGGAAGATGAACTTGGCGTTGAAGTTTTTGCCCGAAGCGGAAAGCATCTGACACGCATTACCCCGGCCGGTGAGAAAATCATTGATACTGCCGGTGAGATTCTGAGAAAGGTTGAGTCCATCAAGCAGGTTGCCCAGGAATTCAGTGATGAGCGCAAAGGAAGCCTTTCCATTGCGACGACTCACACTCAGGCTCGTTATGCTTTGCCAGGAATTATTCAGCAGTTTATTGATCAGTATCCCGATGTTGCTCTCCATATGCACCAGGGAACCCCCATTCAAATTGCCGAAATGGCGGCAGACGGTTCTGTTGACTTTGCTATCGCAACGGAAGCACTGGAGTTGTTCAACGACCTGGTGATGATGCCATGCTATCGCTGGAACCGCTGTGTATTGGTGCCCAAAGATCACCCGTTGACCCAGGTATCTGAATTGAGCCTGAAAGACA
Organism: Endozoicomonas sp. SCSIO W0465; assembly: GCF_023716865.1. NCBI lineage: Bacteria > Pseudomonadati > Pseudomonadota > Gammaproteobacteria > Oceanospirillales > Endozoicomonadaceae > Endozoicomonas > Endozoicomonas sp. SCSIO W0465. Next base: position 3,702,285 of record NZ_CP092417.1, on the reverse strand, counting down.
TTGCCCGATATGCCATGGTAACTTATGTATTCGGCTTTACCGGTCGCTCCAAACTGGATGAAGCTTTTATGAATGAAGGGCTGTCGCCAAGGGTGGTGTTTACTGCGACAGATGCCGATGTGATCAAAACCTATGTGCGCTTGGGACTGGGTGTTGGAATCATTGCCAAAATGGCTTATGACCCTGAGCTTGACTCAGACCTGGTTCCGATGAGCGCAGATCACCTGTTTGAGCCAAGCATAACCAAGATCGGCTTTCGACGTGGTACGTTCCTGCGTGGATTTATGTACGATTTTATGGAAGAATTTGCCCCTCACCTGACCAAAGATGTGGTTCAGGAAGCTATACATCGCCATAACAAGGCGGAGGTTGATGAGCTTTTTTCACATGTTCAGCTGCCAAACCGGTAGTAATGTCTGAGCGGCTTGGTTCAAGCCGCCCTTTCCAGCACTTCCTTCACAAGCTTGAAATAAACGGTGTAAATTACCGGCTCGCTGCCTCCTTCTTCGACAATAAAAAAAGGTGCCTTATCTACCTGGTACATCTCTGCCAGTAATGTACCTGTACTGCCCGGATCATCATCAATAGCAGTGACAAATTGATCAATCCGATTAATATACCCTGAGCTTTCCAGTCTTTCCTGTACTTCCCGGCATTTTTTACAGAGATGGCCATCGGCCATTATCTTTTTAACCATGGTGATTTTCATCATCAATACTCCCAAGAGAATTGTTTTCATTGACCGAGGCTGCCATTGTAGCAACGGCTGTTTAGTCAATCATAGAATCAATACTTATATTTATAGGTTCCTATGCTATATTTTTGCCAAATCTGGCAGCCCGCAACACTGACTCCTTCGAGCCTGGCAAGGTCTTGAATAGTGGTGAATTCACCATGTTGGTTATTAAAAATAGGGTCTTTGCCCACAGGATAAAACAGTGCAGAACCATCTTACTCGAAATTTTGACTTTAATTTTTTTTCCCGGTTGTCACAGTCAACCATTAAGTCATGAAATCCCCTTGGCGGATTTGAATCAGGAAATGCAGTCTTCAGTTTCAGATGCAGGTTTTTATCCCGTTTACACTTGGTATCCCGCAACGCCTTCTGGTCATCGGCTCAGGATATATATTGAAGGTGATGGCAGGGGATGGCTTCGGTCGGGTCGAGCCTCATATGACCCAACACCATTAAATCGCCTTGTTCACCATCTTATGATGCACGATCTTTCCCCGGATATTGCTTATGTATCTCAGCCCTGCCAATACAAAATGGGTGCTGCCTGTAACAGAAATGTCTGGACGTTTGGGCGCTATAGCCAGAAAGTAGTTGACAGCATGAATGCGGTGGTGTCAGACATCAAGGCTAAGGGGGGATATAAGACACTGGAACTGGTTGGTTATTCTGGTGGTGGGACTGTTGCGCTGCTAATGGCCGCAACGAGGGACGATGTTATTTCCGTTCGTACCATTGCAGGAAACCTTGCCCCTCATTTTACCAATCAATTACACACTGCTTCAGCAATGCCGTTGGCGTTAAATCCTTCTGATTTTCGAGCAAAGCTGATGAGTGTACCCCAGATTCATTTTGTGGGGACTAATGATTCAGTTATACCCGAAACAGTCAGTCGTCATTATGCAAACACCATTGCAGACACTTCCTGTGTCACGATTAGCTCCATCGAAGCAGATCATCAAAAAGGGTGGATAAATTACTGGCCTCAACTACTTGCTGTCGAACCCCGGTGCAAAAGGTAGTTAATCAAATTGTTGATATGAACGGGTACCAGAACCTGCGGGCACTTTGTTAAGAAATTTGCTTTCCAGTGAATTCATCAGATTGGTCACTTTGGTAATGGATTCCTGGTATTCGTGTTCACAGTTTGAATCGGCAACAATCGCTCCTCCACCCCAGCAGTGCAGCTCACCATCTTTGGCCAGAATGGTTCGGATCGTAATACTGGTATCCATATTGCCATCACAGCTGATGTAGCCAATGGAGCCGCAGTAGATGGTGCGGGCCACCGGCTCCAGCTCCCTGATAATCTGCATGGATCGTATTTTCGGGGCACCGGTGATTGAGCCGCCGGGGAATGCACTTCTTAACAGGTCAAATGCATCATGATCCTCCAGAAGCTGACCCTCAACTGTACTGACCAGGTGATGAACATTGGCATAACTTTCCAGAGCAAATAACCGGGGAACAGAGATCGTACCTGTCTTACAGACCTTGCCCAGATCATTTCTCAGCAAGTCAACAATCATTAGATTTTCCGATTGATCCTTCTGGCTATTTTGCAACTCTTCAGCAATAGCACGGTCTTCTTCAGGGGAATGGCCTCTGGGGCGAGTGCCCTTGATCGGGTTGGTGGAAATATGGCCACTTTCCAGTCGTATAAACTGCTCTGGAGAGTGGCTGAGAATGGCCAGGTCGGGACGTGAAATAAACGCTGAGTAAGGTGCTTTGGTGATGGTTCTGAGTTTTTTATAGGCCTCCCACGAATTGCCGCTATAGGGGGCAGTAAAACGCTGGGTAAGATTAACCTCATAGCAATCTCCCGCCGTAATATAGTCCTGAATTTGCTGAAATGCCGTCTGGTACCCCTCACGGGTCTGTGTCGCGGTGAAGTTGTTGAGCAATTTGAATGACGGGCTGTCTGAGGGTTTAGCCATCTGATCAATAGTCGTCAGGATTAAATTTTTCCATGACTCTGATATGTCGGGATGAAACACCAGACAGGCCCGTCGTTCCTTGTGATCAGATATCAGTGCCCAGTGATAGCATCCGACGGACATAAGCGGTGTTGAAATATCACGATGGGCTATTCGACCTGACTCAAGGTATTCACACAGTTCATACCCCCAGAAACCAACCATACCGCCAACAAAAGGCAACCCCGCATTATCGACTTTGCTCATAGCATGCAGTCGATTCGATAAATGTGAAAAAGGCTCTGTTTCAGAAAGTGTTTTTATTTTTTGCTGAATGAGATCTTCAATAATCAGATCACCGCCTGAAGTGAAGGTAAAGTGTATTTCGGGGGCCGCAGTCATGATGTCATAACGGCTGAAATCGTCCTTATGAATTGCCCGGTTACCATCAAATGCCGAGCTATCCAGAAAACAGGGAAAAGGGAAATTAATAAACTGTTCAAAGTAGAGGCTGGTGTCGTCTTTATAGTCCAGTTCCAGGATCGTAAGAGTCTTCATAGAGGTGTCCGAACAAAACAGCTGGCATTTTAACCGGGGGCGGAGTGCAATGCTATCGTCAACAACCCATGAACCTGCAATGAAAAGATATAAATATCATTAGGCTTGGCAATTGCGGTAATTTTAGTGACAAATAGTGGCAAAACTTCCCTGTCAATTGCTCATAAAACCGTTTGAGAGCCTCTTAACTCATACTGTGACCATCAAACTCCAAAAGCCTGAATGCATAGTTGGTGAAGAGGGTAAGCATGTACACCTTATAGCAAGACCTGATTACCACCGACCCTACGTCGTGAGCCAACTGCTATAATAAACGTCGATAGTCATGTGTTTTGGAGGTAAAACTGATGTGTAAAAACACCATTCAGTTCCAAAAAGGCCTTGGCATTATGCAATTTCTGGCTAATTACGGCAGTGAAGAGCAGTGTGAGAACGCGCTGTCCTCTTGGCGCTGGCCAGATGGCTTCCAATGCCCGAAGTGTGGCTCCCGCAGTTTCTGCAAGCTTCACCGGAAAGCTGAATTCCAGTGCAATTGCTGCCGTTGCCAAACCTCGCTTACCAGTAACACTATCTTTGACTCAACAAAGCTGCCTCTAGCTACCTGGTTTCTGGGTATCTATCTCGTCACCCAGAATAAAGCGGGGATTTCTTGCCTGACGCTTCATCGACAACTTGGCATTTCCTACAATGCCGCATTGCGCATGAAACACAAACTCATGCAGGTCATGATGGAAAGAGATAACAGCTGGCAGTTGAGTGGTTTTGTTCAGATTGATGACGCCTATTGGGGCGGAGAGCGCCACGGAGGCCGCCGGGGCAGAGGCTCAGAGAACAAAGCCCCCTTCGTGGCCGCAGTTCAGACAGATGCTGATAACCACCCTATCTACATGAAGTTCAATGCCGTTGATAACTTCCGGCGAAAAACCATTCAGGAGTGGGCAGAACATGCCCTGAAAAAGGGTGTCCGGGCCGTCAGCGATGGCTTGTCCTGTCCTGTTTTCCGGGGTATTGAAGATGCCGGATGCCAGCACACAGCCATCATTACCGGTGGTGGGCATGCATCCATGGAGAATGAGTTGTTCACCTGGGTAAATACCATGCTGGGAAACGTGAAAACAGCGATTACCGGTACTTACCATAAGCTCGACCCCAAGCATCTGGGCCGTTATCTATCAGAGTTCAACTATCGGTTTAACCGGCGTTTTGATATGCCTTCAATGATCTCAAGGCTAGGTCGGGCTGCAGTCAATACAGCACCGATGCCGGATCGACTTCTCAAACTGCCAGACGTCCAGTGGAAACCGGGTTAGCCATCAACCGATAATTGAAAGTCAGTTGACGTATTAATATCATTATTTCGAATGATGATGTGGGTCTTTGCTTGTTCGGAGCGGTTATGAAACCGAATTTAGTTGATAATCTGGAGAACAAGCCGTCATGATGCCTGCTCCACCGGTAATACTGGAGAGGTTCTATTATTTCTTTACCGGGTTATAGACATAAAGAATGAAAAGCTGCACGTATATTCTTAAATTATCTTTCCCTGTGTCATGACGTACGATCAGTGGTAATCAGGTAGCAAGATAGGAGCATCGAAGGCGATGTAACATCCGTTAATTTCTCAACCAGTACTGTTATAGGCTGTAGACATTGGTGCTTCAGGGTTGGTAGTAGGTGTTGGCATTAGGGTTGATGATAACTCATCTTTATTCTGAGTACTTGAAGATAGCCAGGGAGCACTTGTGGTTCCTTTAAATTCAGGGGGTTCTGAGATGCTGGAAGATATAAATTGCAGAGTAGAAGGGAGAATGGTGTTGTTAGCAGTTATGCTTGCTCCCCCCCCGGGGGTATCAGGTAAACCCCTGGTATTATTAGACAAGGGCGAACTGACATGTCTGAACTCTAATTGCTTACTGTTGGCCAATCCAAATCCCAGTCCTAACCCCAGGCTTCCGATAATGACCACACCGATGCAAATGCCAACGGCAAGTTTTCCTTTGTTTGAGCTAAAAAATCCTCCTGTACTGTGATCTGTACTTGTACCTGAACCCGGAGCCGTTTTATCCTCGCTTTGAGGTAGCATAGATATTGATTCATAAGATGAATTGTTTATCGTCGTTTCCAAGATATGACACCATTTTAGTTTATTAGAGTTACCTTCAATTCCGTGCTATCAGCAAGGAACGTAGGTCCATTGCTCAAACAGTTTTCAGCCCAGCTCTTTTCAGCCCAACTCTTCTGACCGTTAAGCGCAGAGAAAGTAAAAAACTGTCTGCGGGATTAGCTTAGTCTCTTAACTCAAGACAATGCAGTATTCCTGAGATGTTTTTTAAATAAGCAATTGTGATCAATATAAAGTTATTTACCCTTTGAGCTTTGAGTTAATAGGTTGTTTTAAATATAGGTAGAAGCGCTAATTAAAGTTCGGTATAAATACCTCAGATTAAAATGTTGTCAAGGTTGCATCATGAATCAAAAGAATAATGCATTAGTTCGGCTGATAGCAGAGCAGGGTATTGTCACCGCTCCCGGTGTTTACGATGGTATTTCTGCTCGCCTCGGTGAGGAAGCCGGTTTCTCGGCATTATACGCTAGCGGTGGTGCCATTGCCCGCAGTACAGGTGTACCTGATATCGGTTTGCTGACACTGACTGAAGTGGTTGACCGGGTTCGTCAGATCGTTGCAGCCACCTCCCTGCCCGTGATTGCCGATGCGGATACCGGATTTGGCAATGAGGTGAATGTAAAGCGCACCGTTGAGCTGTTTGCCAATGCGGGCGTCAGTGCTTTTCACCTGGAAGACCAGGAGTTTCCAAAGCGCTGTGGGCATCTGGACGGCAAGTCTCTGGTATCTGTTGAAGAGATGTGTAAAAAAGTCTCGGTTGCCAGGAAATATGCGGGAGAGGTCACCGTCATCGCCCGTACTGACGCGATTGCCGTTACCGGCTTTGAAGAGGCAATAGATCGTGCCAGAGCTTATGTCGAAGCAGGTGCGGACATGCTGTTTGTTGAAGCGCCACAGACCATTGAACAGATTGAAGAAATTGCCAAACAGGCTCCCGGTCCCAAACTGATCAACATGTTCTACAGTGGTAAAACGCCGCTTGTGCCTACGGAAGACCTGAAAGCGATGGGTTATCAGCTGATCATTATCCCCTCTGACCTGCAGCGGGCTGCCGTCACGGCGATGCGTGAAGTTCTGCAGGTGATCAGACGTGACGGTAACAGTGGCGCTATCGCCGATGGTATGATGACGTTTCAGGAGCGTGAACAACTGGTGAAAACCAACGCCTTCCTGAATCCATAAATAGTCAATTTGAGGGAAGTCGTTTTTCAAAGAATCACCATAATTCCCGGTGAACGAAATAAATAAAGGCTCTTTTCGGGTTACAGACTGCTCTGCAATGAAAATTGGCCAAAGGCCTTGATATACAATGCCTTCAGGAAACTGCTGGCTAAATATTGCCAAGCCCTGCCACAGGAGGATTCCAGCCTGATTTATGAAATCAGCAGTCTGCAATACGAAAAGAGCCTAAATAAAAATGGAGAAGTACTATGTCTACGAACTCTGGTGAAGAAAAGAAGGGTGAAGAAAAGAAAGGTGAAGAAAAGAAAAGTACAGAAAAGAAATTAAGCGGTGCCGGTCTGCGTGGTCAGTCAGCGGGTGAAACCGCATTGTGTACCGTTGGCAAAACCGGTTCAGGCCTGACATACCGAGGTTATGACATCAAAGAGCTGGCGGATAAGGCCCAGTTTGAAGAAGTCGCCTATCTTCTGCTTTATGGCAAACTGCCGAACCAGGCTGAATTGACTGCCTACAAAACCAGGCTCAAAGGGCTTCGCTCTCTGCCCGATGAGCTGAAAACGGTTCTTGAACAGATACCTGCTGATGCTCATCCAATGGATGTGATGCGCACCGGTTGTTCAATGCTGGGTAATCTGGAAACCGAGCAGGATTTCTCCGAACAGAATAATCATATTGATCGCATGCTGGCCATTTTCCCGGGCATGATCAACTACTGGTACAACTTCAGTCACAATGGTGTTCGGGTTGATGTCGATACGGAAGCCGATTCCATCGCCGAGCAGTTCCTGTGGACCCTACACAACAAACAGCCTGAGCCACTCCACGTCCGGGTAATGCATTCTTCTCTGGTGCTTTACGCCGAACATGAGTTTAATGCGTCAACATTTACTGGTCGTGTTTGTGCTTCAACCCTTTCTGACATTCACAGCTGTGTGACCGGCGCAATCGGTTCACTACGGGGACCTCTCCACGGCGGCGCTAACGAAGCGGCTATGGACATGATCGAGAACTGGCGCTCTCCGGATGAGGCCGAAGAGAAGATCATGGGCATGCTGGCCCGCAAAGATAAAATTATGGGCTTTGGTCATGCCGTTTATCGCGAGTCTGATCCGCGTAATGCCATTATCAAAGCGTGGTCGCAGAAGTTGTCTGAACAGGTGGGTGATGAGTATCTGTACGCTGTTTCCGAGCGCGTTGAGGCGGTAATGCGGCGTGAGAAGAACCTGTTCTGTAATGCCGACTTCTTCCATGCTTCTGCCTACAACTTTATGGGCATCCCTACCAAGCTGTTTACCCCGATCTTTGTTTGTTCCCGGGTTGCTGGCTGGAGTGCTCACGTTATGGAGCAGCGGGCTAACAACCGGATTATCCGCCCATCTGCAGACTACATCGGACCTGAGAGCGCGGATTGGCTGGCGATTGAAGACCGCGATTAAGATCGCAAAGCGCACAGAGGAAATGATATCTTTGTGCCCTTTGTATGCTCCGTGGTCCATAACAATAAATTTCTTGCCCGGTGGACGTTCGACGTATGAACACTGATTTTCGTAAACCCTTACCCGGCACACTGCTGGATTATTATGACACCGGTGCAGCGGTGGAAGCGATTCAGCCGGGCGCCTGGAAAACCCTACCCTATACCTCCAGAGTGCTTGCTGAACAACTGGTGCGTCGCGGCGATCCGGCCATCCTGACTGATTCCCTGAAACAGATCATTGAGCGTAAGCGTGACCGGGATTTTCCCTGGTATCCTGCCCGTGTTGTCTGCCATGACATTCTTGGCCAGACCGCCCTGGTTGACCTTGCCGGATTGAGGGACGCCATTGCCGGGCAGGGTGGTGATCCTTCCAGGGTGAATCCGATTGTGCCAACCCAGTTGATTGTTGATCACTCTCTGGCGGTTGAGTATGGCGGTTATGATCCGGACGCGTTGGAGAAAAACCGGGCCATTGAAGATCGCCGGAATGAAGACCGTTTCCATTTCATCGAGTGGACCAAAACTGCCTTTGAGAACGTTGATGTGATTCCTGCCGGCAATGGCATCATGCACCAGATTAACCTGGAAAAAATGTCTCCGGTTATTCAGGCCCGTGCTGGTGTCGCTTATCCCGACACCTGTGTAGGCACCGACAGCCATACACCGCACGTGGATGCCCTGGGAGTTATCGCCATTGGTGTTGGTGGCCTGGAGGCTGAAACCGTGATGCTGGGTCGTCCTTCCATGATGCGTCTTCCTGATATCGTGGGTGTTGAGTTGACAGGTCAGCGTCCGCTAGGCATTACCGCGACTGATATCGTGCTGGCCCTTACCGAATTCCTGAGAAAAGAGCGTGTAGTGTCATCCTACCTTGAATTCTTTGGTGAAGGGGCGGCCAACCTGACCATTGGTGACCGTGCAACCATTTCCAACATGACACCGGAGTTTGGAGCTTCTGCCGGGATGTTCTATATCGATGAACAGACCATTGATTATCTGAAGCTCACCGGGCGTGAGCCGGAGCAGGTGGCGCTGGTAGAAAATTATGCCAAAACGATCGGTCTCTGGGCTGATGATCTGAAAACCGCTGAATATGAGCGAGTGTTAACCTTTGACCTCTCGACGGTTTGCCGGAATATGGCCGGGCCTTCCAACCCCCACCGCCGTTTACCAACCTCTGAGCTGGCCAATCGTGGCGTTGCACGACCCTATAAAAAAGACGAGGAAGAGCAAAAAGGTTTAATGCCCGATGGTGCCATCATCATTGCTGCTATCACCAGCTGTACCAATACCAGTAACCCCCGTAATGTGGTTGCTGCCGGTCTGGTGGCTCGTAAAGCCAATGAGCTGGGGCTTAAACGGAAACCCTGGGTGAAATCTTCTTTCGCACCAGGTTCCAAAGTTGCCAGGCTCTATCTTGAGGAAGCAGGGCTTCTTTCTGAAATGGAAAAACTGGGCTTTGGTATTGTCGCCTATGCCTGCACTACCTGTAACGGTATGAGTGGGGCTCTGGATCCCGGAATTCAGCAGGAAGTGATTGACCGGGGTCTGTATGCAACGGCCGTTCTCTCTGGCAACCGTAACTTTGATGGCCGGATTCATCCCTACGCAAAGCAGGCATTCCTTGCTTCTCCGCCATTAGTGGTCGCTTATGCAATTGCTGGTACTGTGCGCTTTGATATAGAAAAGGATGCTCTGGGTACAGATAAAGATGGCAATCCCATTACCTTGAAAAACATCTGGCCGAGCGATGAAGAGATTGATGGGATTGTTGCTGAATCCGTGAGACCGGAGCAATTTAACCAGGTGTACATTCCCATGTTTGATCTGGGTAAGGTGGAACGGGCAGAAAGTCCCCTGTACGACTGGCGCCCCGGGAGTACCTACATTCGCCGCCCGCCTTATTGGGAAGGTGCTTTGGCTGGTGAGCGCACCCTGAAAGGTATGCGCCCTCTGGCGGTACTGGGTGATAACATCACCACAGACCATTTGTCACCGTCCAATGCGATCCTGGCCAGCAGTGCAGCGGGGGAATATCTGGCGAAAATGGGGTTGCCGGAAGCAGACTTTAACTCCTATGCCACGCATCGTGGAGACCATCTGACGGCGCAACGGGCCACCTTTGCCAATCCGAAACTGCTTAATGAGATGTGTCTGGACGCGAACGGTGAAGTCAAGCAGGGCTCTCTGGCCAGAATTGAGCCAGAGGGTAAAGAAACCCGTATGTGGGAAGCCATTGAAACCTATATGCATCGTCGTCAACCGCTGATTATTATTGCCGGAGCTGACTATGGGCAGGGCTCATCCCGTGACTGGGCTGCCAAAGGAGTCCGGCTTGCCGGTGTTGAGGCCATCGTGGCAGAAGGATTTGAGCGTATCCACCGGACCAATCTGGTGGGCATGGGGGTACTGCCGCTGCAATTTATGGCTGGTACAACCCGCAAGACATTGGGTCTTGATGGTACTGAAACCTACGATGTTATTGGAGAGCGGACACCGGGAGCAACGCTGGCACTAATGATTCATCGTGCCAGCAGAGACACCCTTGAGGTACCGGTAACCTGCCGTCTGGATACCGCTGAAGAGGTATCTGTATACGAAGCTGGTGGTGTTCTGCAGCGCTTTGCCAAAGACTTCCTGGAATCCGAAGCTGCTGCCTGATTCACACAGGATTCTGTTGCCACGCTCTGTGTGGCAACCCCTAAGTGTTTTTTATAGACCCAAGCCTATGCATTCCCACCAGAGCGTGGGAACGAGGACTGAGAAAATGTCGCACCCTCCACAAATAAAAATTTCTGCTACTTATATGCGGGGCGGAACCAGTAAAGGCGTTTTTTTCAATCTCACGGATCTGCCAGAAGCTGCC